>CAZWAE010000105.1:0-13710 GCA_964631805.1 uncultured Desulfobacteraceae bacterium
TGACCTTTTCCATCGCCGAAACGGTTTCGGGAAAATTTGTACAGGCGTATTTTTACTACATAGCCGCAATGGCCGCAAACGACCGACCGGCATGAAGAATTCCGGCACAGAGGGCGGCTATTTAACGAATATGAGGGGGCATTTGTTGAAAATTTTGTCGCCCAGCAATTGATGGCCCATTTTGGAAACCCGCTTCATTACTGGCGCAGTAAAGGGGGCAAAGCGGAACTGGACTTTTTGTGCGAGTTCCCAGGCCGTATTTATCCTTTGGAAGTAAAGGCCGGCATTAATCCCCGGAGCAAAAGCCTGCGATCGTACGACATGCAGTTTTCACCGCCGGTACTGGCAAGGGCCACCCTTTTGAACTTAAAAAGGGACGGCAGAATTCTCAATCTCCCTCTTTACGCCCTTTCGTTGTTGCCTGATATGGTCACCCGGGTCGACTGATAATCTTTCCATCAAGATCGGTTAGGCAGCCAGCAATTCCAGCGGTCTCCATTTGATTAAGACCAGAATATTATGCCGCAACCCGGGATATAAAAATAGATCCCAACTCAAACCTATCCTATCTATTCCCGATTATCCAGTATCTGCCATTCGAAAACATGCTTTACTGTGGATTGAATTACCTGTTATGAATCATGCTTATGAATGATACGCAATCAAAAGTTTTGAAATCCTCGCTACTGTCCGGTTCCGTCATTTATGATGCTTCCTATAATGGCATTCTGGTCATAGATCGAGGCGGCATTATCAAGGTTTACAATAAAGCTGCCAGAAGAATTTTCGGTGACTCCCGCTCTTCATTTATCGGTCGTCATCTCTCCGAAACCAGGCCGGAAGCCTGGCCTGAGTTTTTGGAAATTCTTGAAACAGGAATTCCGCAAATCGGAAAAAAAATCATTTTGACCGAAGCCACCATCATCGCAAACAGGAGCCCTATCGTTGAAAATGGTGAAATCATCGGCGCGCTGTCCGTGTTTCAGGACATTTCTGAATATGAGCAGATAACATCAGAATTGCATAGCTATCAAAAACTCCATCGTGAACTGGAAGCGATTTTCGAATCCTCATATGACGGGTTTTACATCGCCGACGGAAACGCGAACACCATCCGTGTCAACAAATCGTACGAGCGAATTACCGGTCTTTCCCGCGGAAAACTGATCGGTAGAAATTTGAATGACCTTGTTGCGGAGAAGGTTTTCGACAGTTCCGTCACCCTTGAGGTCCTTAAGAAAAAAAAGCCGGTGACGATCATGCAGGAGGTGATGGAGAACAAGCAAATCATGGTTACCGGTACGCCCATTTTTGATGATCAGGGTGACATCGCAATAGTGGTTACCAATGTAAGGGATATTACCGAACTCATCGAATTGAGGGGGGAACTGGAAGAAACCCGGCAATTGAGTTCCCGTTTCCACCAATCGCTTTTGGAACATGCCGGGATTGAACATGCCCTTCAGGAGATGGTGGTCAAAAGCCGGCAGATGATGAGGGTTGTCGGAACAGCCATCAAAGTCGCCAGTGTGGACAATTCCGTTCTGTTGCAGGGTGAATCGGGTGTGGGGAAAAGCATGCTGGCCCGATTGATCCATATGATCAGCCCGCGCAAGGATCGACCGCTTGTCAAAATCAATTGCGGTGCCATTCCCGATTCGTTGATGGAGAGCGAGCTTTTCGGCTACGAGGAAGGGGCTTTTACCGGAGCTGTTGAAGGCGGTAAGGCCGGACTGTTTGAAACCGCTCATACCGGCACCGTGTTTTTGGATGAAATCGCTGAGCTGAGGGTAGATCTCCAGGTCAAATTATTGGAAATGATCGAAGAAAAGACCTTTAAACGGGTGGGGGGCACCAAATCGACCGCTGTGGATGTTCGAATTATTGCTGCCACCAACAAGGACTTATTGAAGATGGTGAAAGAGGGACAGTTTCGGGAGGATCTTTACTATCGCCTGAATGTTGTCCCGATAACGATCCCGCCGTTGCGCCGCAGGCGCGAAGACATACTGCCCCTGGCGATGAAGGTGATAGAAACTTTCAATCACGCCCATGGTACCCGTATTCTGCTGGGCCCGAGGGTCATCGATCGGCTCAAGCGCTATGATTTTCCCGGAAATGTCAGGGAACTGATCAATGTCCTGGAAAGGATGATGATCATGTGTGAAAATGAGCGGATCGGTGTCAACGACTTGCCCGAAGAGATCCGGGACCTGTCCTGCGGTCCTCAGACCCTGGATACGGAGGGGCTTACCCTCAAAGAGTCGGTCCAAAGACTGGAAATGCAGATGATTCGGGCCGCTTTAGAGAGTAGCGGATCGCTTGCAGAAGCCGCGGGCGCTCTCGATATTCATCCCACTACCCTTTGGCGCAAAATGACCCGTTATGAATTACTGCATAAATGAAATAATTTGCATTTTTGCAATTTTAAATAAAACATTCTGTATTTAATATTAAAAAATAGATTTAGAATTTATTTTGCCATATCGGCTATTGCATTTATGCAATAGCCGATATGGCGTCCTCCCCATTCATTTCCACGATATTGTTTTTAATTTCAAATTGTTAAAAGTTTTGTTCCCCCACTGGCACACCTGTTGCTTTGAACCCCATTCCATTGGAACATTTTCCCGTTTGCTCAGTAAAATTGCCCTGTTTCCATCAATAATTTAACGATCATATGAGGTAAAGGAGATCTCGCGATGAATGCAACACGCATGTTCCAGACGACACCAAAAATCATCATGGGGGAAGGTTGCCTGGACCAGATTGCGGTTGAAATACAAAAACTGGGATGCAGGACCGTTTTCATCGTCACCGATTCCGGTATTGTGGAGGCGGGTATCGCCGGCCGGCTTGAAAAGGTCCTGGCATCGGCGGACATTGCATATCACCGGTATGACAAGGTCGAGCCTGACCCACGAGTGGAAATTGCTTTGGATGCGGCTGCGATGCTTGAAAAGTGTAGGGCGGATCTCGTGATCGGCATCGGCGGCGGATCTGCCATCGATATCGCCAAGATTGCCGCTGTTCTGGTCACGAATAATGGCGGCCTTGACGATTATTTCGGAATCGACCTGATACCGGGACCCGGCCTCAAAACAATGATCATTCCCACCACCGCTGGCACCGGGAGCGAAGTGACCCCCATCGTTATCCTTTCAGATGAAGCGGAGAAGCTCAAAAAGGGAGTGGTCAGCCCCTATCTTTTTCCCGCCATAGCGGTCCTCGATCCCTCGCTTACCGTGGGATTGCCGTCCCGGGTAACCGCAGCGACCGGAATGGATGCGTTGATTCATGCGGTGGAAGCCTTTACCTCCAAAAACGCCTACTGGATGACAGACATGATGGCGCGTGAGGCGATCCGCCTGATCGTGGGAAGCATCCGAACCGCTTTTGCCAACGGATCGGATATGGAAGCTAGGACCCGTATGCTGGAGGGCAGCCTGCTCGCGGGGATGGCTTTTGCTAACGCGGGGGTCACCGCCGTTCATGCATTTGCTTATCCCATCGGCGCGGAATTTCACATTCCGCACGGGGTGGCCAACAGTATCATGCTGGCGCCGGTCATGGAATTCAACATGCTGGGGAACATCGACAAGTTTGCGAAGCTTGCGGATCTTCTGGGAGAAAATACCACGGGGATGAACCAACGTGACAAAGCGCTGGCTTTCGTTGAAGCCATCCGGACACTTTCTGCGGATCTTCAAATCCCAACCAGCCTGGATCGGTTCGGTATCAAGGATTCCGATATCCCCATGCTGGCCGAAGGCGTCATGAAGGTCACCCGTTTGCTGGCCAACAACCCAAGGAATCTCACCCAGGATGACGCAGAACGGATATATCGCAGCGTCCTCTGATGAGTTGGAGCGCAGAACCCTAAATTAAAGACAAGGAGAGCGATGCCATGCATGGTTTTTACAACATGATCCTAAGAGTCAATGTCGCCGAGCAATCCTTTGAGTTGCAGCCGGTTTCAGATGAACTCCTCCAGCGGACGCTGGGAGGGAAAGGTTTGGCCACACATCTGCTGTTACGCCACAACCCGCCGCAGGTCGATCCTCTGGGCCCGGACAACCATCTGATTTTTGCCACGGGTCCAACCACCGGCAGCCGGATCTGGGGTTCATGCCGTCATGGCGTTTTTACCAAATCCCCCCAGACCGGTTTTTATACCGAGTCCTACGCCGGGGGAAAGGCGGCCGAGCATATGGCGGCGTGCGGATTTGACGCCATCATGGTGCACGGCCGGGCTGAAAAACCGGTTTGGCTGGAAATCGGAGAGAATATCGTGCACTTCCACTCGGCGGAGGATCTGTGGGGACTCGAAACATACGAAACCGAAGATCGAATCAAGGCGTGGGTCACGGATCATGTGCAGGGGGTCAAAAATTGCGGTGTGACCTGTATCGGTCCGGCAGGGGAGAACATGGTTAGCTTTGCGGTCATTGAAAACGACTACTGGCGCAGTGCCGGAAGGACCGGCGTCGGTGCGGTGATGGGGTCTAAAAATATCAAGGCCATCGCCTTTCACGGAAAGCGGAAAAAAACCTTTGCCGACGAGAAACTGCTTCGGGACTTTTCAAAGAAATTAGCTGCGGAGTCCAAGGAGAATCCGGGAGTTATCGCCTACAAGACCAAAGGTACGCCTATGCTGGTGGATATCATGAACAACGCCGGCGGTTTCCCCACCCGGTACTGGCAAAAGGGGACATATGAAAAGGCCGGAGAGATAAATGCAGATGCGTTGCACCAGCGGTGTGAGGTCAAACCCCATGCCTGTCTGAAATGCTTCATGGCCTGCGGGCGTCTTTCAACGGTCCGAAACGGACGGCACAAAGGGCTTACGGTGGAAGGCCCTGAATATGAAACCATCTACGCATTCGGCGGGCTCTGCGAAGTCGGCAGCATTGAAGAGATTCTTTACCTGAACGACATCTGCGACCGCCTGGGGCTGGACACCATCAGCGCAGGCAACCTGGCGGCTTTGACTATCGAGGCGGTCCGCCAGGGAAAAATCGAATATGCCATCGATTACGGCGACGTGGATGCCATCGCCGGACTTCTTAAGGATATATCCGCCTCCAGAAATGTGGGTGCCACCCTGGCCAAGGGGATCAAATTTGCCGCCGAAGCCTGGGGGATGAGCGAACAGGCGATTCATGTCAAGGGGCTCGAACCGGCGGGATACGATCCACGCGTTCTCAAGGGCATGGGGCTGGCCTACGGCACCTCGGACCGCGGTGCCTGTCACCTGCGGGCCACGTTTTACAAACCGGAGCTATCCGGTATTGTCGACCCGGAAAAAATCGAAGGCAAGGCCGAAATATTTTCCGAGTGGGAGGACCGACTCACCATTTTCGATACCATGGTGCTCTGTCGTTTCTATCGGGACCTGTACCAATGGGAGCAATTGGCAATCATCCTGAAAAGCACCACCGGCCTGGATCTGGATCGCGAAGCCATGAAAAAAATCGCCTCTTATGTCTCGGACGACACACGCCGGTTCAACCTCCAGGAAGGATTGACCCCGGAGGATGACAAACTTCCCATGCGGTTTCATGCAGAGAAACTACCCGAAAGCGGTGATGTGATCACAGAACAACAGATGAACCGGATGTTGAAAGAATACTATAAGGTGAGAGGCTGGAACGAGAACGGGGAACCGAGTCCATGATCACCGACCCGATGGAGACCACATGAAAATAAAAACGACAGCCAACTACCTATCAAGTCTTCGAAAGCTGAAACCGGTCATCTTTTACAAGGGCAAACGCATAGATGACGTCACTCGGCATCCGGCAACCGCGCCGCATGTCCGGGCTGCGGCAATGACCTACCATCTTGCCAACAGGGAAACATATCGTGATCTGGCCACGGCCACATCCCATCTAACCGGAAACGTCATCAGCCGTTTTACCCACGTTCACCAGAGTATCGAGGATCTGGTGAAGAAGATAAAACTGCTGCGTGTCCTGGGCCGGAAAACCGGTACCTGTTTCCAGCGCTGCGTCGGGTTTGACGGGATCAACGCCGTGTACACGGTGAGCTACGAAGTCGACAAAAAATGCGGAACGGAATATTTCGAGCGATTTAAAAAGTGGCTGACCCATATTCAGGAGGAAAACCTAATGGTGGTGGGCGCCATGACCGATCCCAAGGGGGACCGCTCCAGGGGCCCGGCCCAACAATCCGACCCGGATCAGTACGTTCATGTGGTCAAACGCACAAAAGAGGGTGTGGTGATTCGGGGCGCCAAGCTCCATATGACCGGTGCGGTAAACTCCCATGAAATCCTCGTGATGCCGACAACGGCCTTGGACGACAGTTCAAAGGAGTATGCCATCGTCTGTGCCATTCCTGTCGACGCAAAGGGCCTGACCATGATTTTCGGTCGTCAGGCAGGCGATGACCGGCGAGACAACCTGGAAAGAATCGACGTGGGAAAACCCCGTTTCGGCGCGGTGGGGGGTGAAGCCGTCATCGTGTTCGAGGACGTCTTCGTACCCCATGAAAGGGTGTTTCTGGATGGAGAGACACCGTTTTGCGGAACGATCGTCCATCGATTCGCCGCCCATCACCGCGCCAACTACGGCGCCTGCAAGACGGGCCTCATGGACGTCCTGACCGGAGCGGTCACCTATCTGGCCCAGGTACAGGGAACGGCCGAGGCCTCGCACGTTCGAGACAAAGTAACCGAAATGATCCACTTGAGCGAGACCCTCTACAGTTCGGCAATCGCCACATCGGCGGAGGGATGGCAAACCCCTTCGGGTGGGTACATGGTCGATACCATGCTGGCCAACGTGTGCAAGCAAAACGTTACAAGGTTTCATTTCGAGGTCGCTCGTTTGGCCCTGGACCTGGCCGGCGGCTTCATCGCCACGCTGCCCAGCGAACATGATCTCAAGAGCGATGATATCGGACATCTGGTCAAAAAGTACTTCTCGGGTGTCGCCACCATCCCAACGGAAGACCGCATAAAAATCGGACGGCTGATCGAGGCCATGACTGGCGGTACGGCATTGGTGGAGTCCATGCACGGAGCCGGATCCCCCCAGGCACAACGCGTCATGATCTTTCGGGAGGGTGACCTGAAGACCAAAGTGGAACTGGCCAAGGCACTGGCCGGAATCCCGCGGCAAAGAAAGCGTAAGCCCACAGATGCATGACATGACCGATCATTACGCGTCAAAACCCTGGCTGAACAGCTACCCTGACGGGTTTCCGGAATCGTTGAATCCGTCCGGCCTGAGTATCTTGGACGAATTCGAGCGTTCCCTGCATGCCCGGCCTGATGCATCCTGCCTCCATTACTTCGATACGACCTACAGCTATAAAGAGATTGCCGAAATGGCCCATGCGCTTGCGCCGGCCCTGGAAAGACTCGGCGTACGCAGGGGGGACCGCGTGGCCTTGGTGATGCAAAACATCCCCCAGGCGGCCATTTCTTCTTTGGCCGTGTGGATGCGTGCAGCCGTTGTCGTTCCCATCAATCCCATGTATACGGCAGAGGAGCAAAGCCGTCTTCTCGCCGATTGCGGTGCCTCTTTGGTGATCTGCCAGGATGATCTTTTTGATTCGATTTTGGCGCATCCCATAAAAGGCGGTCATCCTGTTCCAGTCATAACGACTTCTCCGCTCGATCTTCTCTCGCCGGAGCAGGTGATTCCCCAACAGATGAAAACGATTCGCCGTCATGCAACGGAAAATACGCTGGATTTCGTGGGTCTGATAAAAGATGAGAAGCCTGCGGCCAAAGATGTGAACAGGCCGGACTCCCAGGATTTGGCTTACCTTGTTTATACCTCCGGCACCACCGGTCCACCCAAGGGCGCCATGCTGACCCACAGCAACATTGTCACCAACGCCACGGTTTACCGGAATGCTGCGCAGTTGGGGAAAGGAGATGTGGTTCTGGGAGTCGCGCCGCTCTTCCACATTACCGGTATCGTCGCCCACCTTGCCGTTTCGTTTCATGTGGCCATTCCTTTGGTGCTTTTCCATCGGTTTGATGTAACCGATGTACTGCGCCTGATCGAGAAATATCGTGTTACGTTCACCGTTGCCTCGATCACTGTTTATACGGCTTTGCTCAACGACCCCGGTGTAAAAAAATACGATATAACCTCTTTTAAAAAGGCCTACAGCGGGGGGGGCGCCTGTTTCTCCGAGCACTGTAGATCGGTTTAGAGAAACGCTTGGCTTGACCATCCACAATGTATACGGGCTTACCGAAAGCGCTTCGCCGGCAACCATTACGCCACTGGAAAGATGCGGGCCTGTGGATCCGGAATCCGGAGCCCTTTCCGTCGGACTCGTCATTCCCGGCCTCGAGGCATGGATCGTCAACGTTGAAAAACCGGATGAAATCCTGCCAATCGGAGAGGCGGGGGAACTGGTTCTGCGAGGACCTTGCATGGTGAAGGGATACTGGGAAAAGCCGGACGAAACGGCTCATGCAATCAAAGAAGATCGATTTTTTACCGGTGATGTCGCCATCATCGACAAAAAAGGCTGGTGTTATATCGTAGACCGTAAAAAGGACCTTATCAATGTTTCAGGATACAAGGTTTGGCCCCGGGATGTCGAGGATGTCCTGTACCAGCACCCCTCTGTTAAAGAAGCTGCGGTCATCGGTGTCCCTGATGAATACAGGGGTGAAACGGTGATGGCGTTTGTATCGCTGAGGGAGAAGTACAAGGGAAGCATCACTCCCCGGGAACTCATATCATTCTGCAAGGAAAAAATGGCGGCGTTTAAATATCCTCGCAAGCTTGAATTCATCGACGAGGTTCCCAAAACGCCCACCGGGAAATTTTTAAGGCGTCAATTGCGCGAGCAATCATTGTAATGGCCGATACCGGCTTTCAGGAAAGTACCAATTACCCCATCATTCTAAAGGAGGAACACAAATGACAAGACTTACTTACACAAAGAGGCATACGTTGCTCAGTCGGACCGGCATCATTCTCGGTCTCGTCGCCATACTGGCTTTGGCCGCGGCACCCGCCTTGGCCGCAGATCCGCCGAAGATCAAGGTCGGTCTGGTCACATTTCTCTCGGGTGGGGCTGCCGGACCGTTCGGTATTCCGGCACGGAACGGGTCTGAGTTGATGATTGCCGCCATCAACTCCGGCAAGGTCCCCGCGCCGTATAACACCAAAGGGGTCGCCGGCGCGATGCTGGAGACGGTTCTCATCGACGAAGCGGGCAATTCACAGAAGCAGGTGACCGAGTATCGTAAACTCATCCAGAAGCAAAACGTGGATGTGGTGATCGGTTACATTTCCAGCGGGCATTGCAAGGCCATCGCACCGGTGGCGGAAGAATTGGGGACACTGACCATCTTTTTCGACTGCGGAACGCCGCAGATCTTCGAAGATATCGTCACCAAACCCAAATACCTCTTCCGTACCGGTGGGACCGCAACTATGGACAGCGTCGCGGCTGCCCGATACATGGTCGAAAAGAACCCGGGCATCCAGAAAGTCGCCGGAATCAATCAAAATTACGCCTGGGGGCAGGATTCATGGCGTGACTTTTCCGAATCGGTCAAACAGCTCAAGACGGACATAAAAGTCGCCACTGAACAATTTCCTAAAATCTATGCCGGCCAATACGGTGCTGAAATTTCAGCCCTTCTCACTTCAGCCCCCGATGTGATCCACACCAGTTTCTGGGGTGGAGATATGGAGGCGTTTACATTGCAGGGATCGGTACGAGGCGTGTTCAAAAAAAGTGATGTGGTCCTGACCACCGGAGAAACGGCCATGCATCGGCTGGGCACCCAGATGCCAGATGGAACGGTCATCGGCGGCCGTGGTCCCTTCGGTAATTTTGCCCCGGATTCGGAACTAAACCGTTGGTTCCGCGAACAGTATTTCAACATGTACAATACGTGGCCGACCTATCCCTCATACAAGGCGGCTACCGCGCTTCTGGCCTTAAAGGCGGCATATGAGAAAGCCGCTTCAGGGGGCGCTCTGCCGGGCACCGATCAGGTCATCGCAGCACTGGAAAATTTAAAGTTTGAAGGCCCGGGCGGCACCGTTCAGATGGCACTGGCCAACGGGCATCAGGCGATCATGGATACCGCTTACGGCCGTTACAAATATGACAAGTCCACCGGCAAAGCGACGCTGACGGATGTTGTGAAGTATGACGCCGGCTGCGTGAATCCCCCCAATGGGGTAAAAAGCCTTGACTGGATCCGCTCCGGATTCAAGGGGGCGACGTGTAAGTGATTTTCGATAACAAAAAACATTTACCTTGCATGAGAACGAAGGATCGCGTGCCCGGGCCATCCACCCGGGCTCGCTGATTCCTATAAAGTTGATCCGTTGATTCACAGCTTAGGCGACACACGCAAAGGTGAATTGGCGGCAGACAAGCGGATGTATGATTTGACCAACGCTTTCCTGTAATCGAGAGGCACACCATTGACTAAATTATTAGCGATTTTGATTGATGGCGGCATTTACGCATCCTGGGTGTTTTTAATGGGGCTTGGCATGACACTGATCTACGGTGTCATGAAAATCCTGAATATCGCTCATGGGAGCCTCTATGCCCTGGGCGCCTACATGTCGGTATCCCTGATCGGATTTTATTACGCATCGGGCACCTATCCCCCATTGCTGGGCTACGCCATGCTGCCGCTGGCGGCCGTGGCAATAGGCCTGATAGCCGGGTTGCTCATCGAGCGAGGGGTGTTGCGGTTCATGTATGGCAGTGACGAAGTGGTCATGCTGCTGGTCACCTACTCGATCTTTCTGATCCTTGAAGACGTGGCCAAGCTCATTTGGGGCGTTGATCCCTATTTTGCCTACCAGCCCTACGGGCTCCTGGGAACGGTGGAGATTTCGGAACTCATCTACCCTGTCTACGATTTCCTGCTCATTGCCATCTCACTGGTCTGCGGTGTGTTCACCTGGTGGGCGCTTAACAGAACCAGGGTCGGAAAACTGCTCATCGCCGTCATCCATGACCGGGAGATGAGCATGGCATTCGGCGTCAATGTGAAACTGTTTTTTACAGTGACTTTTGTTATCGGTGCCGCCTTCGGTGCTTTGGGGGGAGCCGTTACCGCGCCGAAAGTGTCCGTGGTCCCCGGCCTGGGTGTGGAGGTCATCGTCCTGGCATTCGCCGTGGTGGTCATCGGAGGTCTTGGAAGCATTGAGGGAGCGATGATTGGAGCGGCTATTGTCGGCGTGGTGCGAGCCGCCGCAGTTCATCTTTTCCCTGAGCTTGAACTTTTTGTCATTTACGGCGTCATGGCGTTGGTGCTGGCGTTTAAACCATACGGGCTTTTCGCCGGACCGGAGGTGCGTAAGATATGAAACTTAAAAAGGATCACACCCTGCGCACCTTGACCATTGGCCTGGTTGTCGTTCTGGTTTTCGGATTTGTGGCCGCTGATTGGTTGCGATTCATGGCCCAGATGACAATGGCAACCTTCCTGGTCGTTCTCGGCGTCATGTTGCAGATGCGGGCGGGCCTGGTCTCCTTCGGCCAGGGGCTTTTTTACTGCCTGGGGGCCTATGTGGCCGGCATGGCGGGGTATTTTTGGGGAGTGACGGATGTATTCATCCTGCTTGTGGCTGGTACGGCCGCTTCTGTCCTTTTGGCCGTTGTTCTCGGTTTCCTGCTGGTGCGATACCGTGAGATTTTCTACGCCAATTTCACCCTTGCCGTATCCATGATCCTATATGGCCTGCTGGTCAAGGCCGAGGTTCTGGGCAGCACCGATGGTTTCAACGTTCCGCCCTCCACTTTTCTGGGATTTGCGCCTAAGGGTGATACTCTCAATATGCTCATATTCATCTTGACATGTCTCGTCGTCTACGTCGTGGCCGCGGTCATGAACCGTTATCTCAACTCCACCTACGGGTACCTGGGAGATGCGATTCGGCAGAATGAGATTCGCGTCGAGTATCTGGGAGCGTCGGTACGACGGGTACTGCACAAGATATATGTGATAGCGGCGGCCATATCCGGTGTCGGCGGAGTTCTCACAGCGGTCGCCGTGGGGCATGTGGATCCGGACCTGGCCTTTTGGACGACCTCCGGCGAGTTTGTTTTCGTAGCACTGCTCAGCGGGATGGCCAATGTGATGGCACCGCTGGTGGGCGCTTTTCTGCTGGAATTGTTGAGAACCTATGCGTTTGAATACGCACCCTACACCTGGCAGATGATCCTTGGCGTGACGATGCTGATGACGATTTTGTTCCTGCCCGGCGGTTTATGGTCCATCCTCTCAAAAAAACGAACGGAGAAAATAGATGACAGCGATCCTGGAAACTAAAAATCTGAGCATCAATTTCGGTGGAGTGGTCGGTGCCGAGGATGTGTCGGTCACCGTCAACCATGGAGAGGTGATCGGTGTCATCGGAGCCAATGGGGCCGGGAAAACGACCTTTGTCAATATGGTAACGGGTTATCTGAAACCCACATCCGGAACCATACATTACATGGGTAAGGAGGTGACGCATCTGGCACCGCGGGAGATCACCGATCTGGGCATTCGGCGGTCCTTCCAGATCCCCCAGCTCTTTGACGAAATGACCGCTTTCGAGAACATGCTGACGGCCCAATCCGTTGCCCCCAAAGTGCCCAGAAGTTCTTGGATTCCACTGCTGAGGCCTTCAACCACGGAAATAGCGCTGGAACGTCTGACGCATTTTGGTATCGCCGACAATGCCGATCTTCAGGTCAGCAATTTACCCCAGGGCGTGCGTAAAATTCTCGATATTGCCATGGCCACTGTGGGGAGACCCCAATTGGTGATGTTGGATGAACCGACCAGCGGCGTCAGTGCAGAAGAAAAATTCGAGGTGATGGATATACTGATGGAGGCGTTTGCCCAGCAGGATGTGACCGTCATGTTTGTTGAACATGATATGGAACTCGTGGAGCGTTACGCGAATCGGGTCATGGCCTTTTACAACGGCCAGGTGATTGCCGATGCCGAGACCCGGCAAACCTTATCCGATCCGCAAGTACGAAAGTTCGTTGTGGGAAAGGAGCTTCACCGCGATGAGGCCCGCCAAGGAGATAACTGATGCTGGAACTTTGCGACATAAGCGTTTCGATAAAGCGAACCAAAATCCTGCAAAACATTGCGATGCAAGTACCGGAAGGGAACGTGGTGGGATTGATCGGCAGAAACGGTGCTGGGAAAACCACCCTCATGCGGACCGTGATGGGGTTTTTGCCCGTTGATAATGGGGAGGTCCGGTTTCAGGAAAAAACCCTTACCCGTATGGCGGCCTATACCCGGGCCAACCTGGGAATCGGCTACATGCCGGAAGATCGAAAACTTGTTCCCTCGTTAACGGTGGAAGAGAATATTCTCCTCTCATTCTGGGCAACAAAGAATAGGGCGTTACCCGAACGCCTTCCATGGGTTTATGAACTGATACCCGAAGTGACGGAATTTTCCGGCCGGAAGGCGATGCAGCTAAGCGGGGGGCAGCAGAAACTGGTCGCGTTGGCCCGGGCACTTTTTTGTGGTACAAGGCTTTTGCTGCTCGATGAACCGTTCGAGGGGGTCGCTCCCGCGCTGGCCCAGCGACTGGCAGAAGTAATTGCCACTCTCAAGACGCATGGGCAATCCGTTCTCCTGTCGGAATCGGACCATGTCCATTCGGCTGAATTGGTTGATCGTCTTTATGTTATCGAACGCGGTGCCGTAAAAGAGAATTAGGA
>CAZWAE010000106.1:0-4828 GCA_964631805.1 uncultured Desulfobacteraceae bacterium
ACAAATCAATTTTTATAGGATTTAATCCGTATATCGCCATCAAATCCGATCTCGAAATCCTTCCTTTTTAACATTCACGGCAGCAATAAACCGATCCAGATATCTGCTAACGACCTTAGCATCTCCGATCCCTTTGATAAGAGAATAGAATCCCTGCTGAAGGCCACACAACTTTGCGTAGATGTCTTCACCGGCAAAGTAGATCACTCGCAACACCGCACATGGTTCGGTGATCTGGCACAACTCGAAGCAACCGGCGGCCTGGTGGTTGAGGGGAAAGAATGTTGCTACGGTGATATGGGGCAAAACGATCCGAAAAAGGCTGGAAAGCTAATGAGAATGCCTTCCTTCTCGGGCATTGAGAGCAGCATGTCATGCACATTTATCAATCCCCGGGAATAAGCAACGACCGGTTATTACTCACCGGGTATTAAGGCGCTATTATCGATACCGACAAATGAACATATGGCAATCCGATACTCGCAAAATATAATCGTATGGTCGGAGTGCCGATTTGTCGTGAGCACTTCTTGGTGGAATTCAAACCATCCGTTCAATTTCGGAAAGCTTTTTCTCCAGGCGTTTTTTGGAGATGCAGATGGCGGTTTTCAATTCCTGGGCAAACAGCGACACCTTGAACTCCTCGATCATCCGGGAAAAAGATTCCACCGCCTCCCTTTTTCCCCCGAAGATTTGGGGTTGAGGCCGCCTCATATGTCCCGACCCAAAAGAAAATCGATGAGATTAAGCCTCCGGATTCCTTCAATATCCGTTCCGAATGCTTTGTCCATGCTGATGACGTACTTGGGATAATTGTCCTTGATCGCAGCCAGAACAGAAAGTTCTCTTTCCGCTGTTTCAGGAGTCGCTAGAAGATAAGCCACCTGCACATATATTTTCCGATGTTCTTTTTCCGCGATGAAATCGACCTCTCTGTTGTCGACTTTTCCGACAAAGACCTGGTAGCCCCTTCGTTTCAGTTCGAGAAAGACCAGATTTTCAAGAAGTTTCTTTTATGTCAGAAACTTTTTGATAATTTTCAGAAACATTCTATTACAACGAAAAATCAACCTCCACCAGTAGAACTGGTGGTATGAGGGAGGCCCATAAAAGGGGCCATAAGTCTGCTTTAATTCTTTTGACAGGATTTACAGGATTGTCAGGATGAATTGCCCAACTGCCGGAGGCCGCCAAGGCAAAGGGCCATCGTCTGCTGAGAGATTTAGGCTTCTACTTTAAAGGTAATTTCCGAAGTCATCGATTCTTTACTCTGATGATGGTCATGTTTCCCTACGTGAACCGGACGCCTTATTTGTCCCGGCCTCCAGACGGGGTAAGGATCCTTTATGTCCTGTAAATCCTGTCAGATATGTTGTTTCTGGTTTTGCTTGGAACGGTAGAACCTTTTCAATTCTCACAGGTAGAGGGTGTTTATCCATTTGATACCCTTTCCCAAAGCAAGTTCTCTGATCACTTTACTTCAAACCATCCGTTCAATTTCGGACAGCTTTTTCTCCAGGCGTTTTTTGGAGATGCGGATGGCGGTTTTCAACTCCTGGGCAAACAGCGACACCTTGAACTCCTCGATCATCCAGAAAAAGGTTTCGACGGCATCCCTTTTTTCGCTGGATGAAACGGGGGAGAGACTCGCGAGCATCTCGTTCAGCCGGTTTTCAAAAAAGGCCAACCCCGCTCCTTTGACCCGGTCTTTTTCAGCATCGACAGCGGCCCTTTCCGCCCGGATTTCGAGGGCTTTGATATAGCGGGGCAGGTGAAACAGGCGGTCGCCGTCGTATAGATCCAGAAAGTTTTTGGGTATCAGAAGGGCCAGGGACCGCCTTAAATTGGAAAGGGTTTCACAGGTGGCGCGGTTGAATCGATACCGGGTCTCCAGGCGGAACAGGGCTTTCCCGGTTTGTTGGTAGGATTCGATGACGGGAATCACCCTTAACAGCATCGTTTGGCCTTCGGAGATGAGGACCGGCCCGGTTTCGGCAACAACAGCCTCAAATGCGTCGCGGGAGCGGACCTCCTTTTCAAAGAGGTCTCCGATGATTTTTCGGTAAAGGCTTTCCCTGAAACTTCCATATCCTCCGAAATCCCCGACCGATTTCTGCAGGGCAGGGGGCAAGGAGAGGCTTTTATTTAAGAATTTCATCTCTCCTGAAAAGCGGCGGGTTAGAAGCACTGCCACACCTTTGGGGTGGGATGCTGCTGCGGCACCTCTGTCATCGAACAATTTCAAGTCGACGGTTCCATCCTTTTCGGAAGATGGGGCAAGCGCCGGAAAAAGGGGAATCCGCCTGCCGCTTTCGAGGGCGATCTCCACGATTTCCGGAATGTCTCCGAAGTCCCATTCTTTTAACCCGGTTTTTTTCCAGCGATCTTTTGCCCGATCGATCTCCGTGTCCTCCATGGAAAGGTCTGATTCCTGACGAAGGATGATGCAGTCCCGACCGGACCGGATCTCCTTTCCGGCCGGATCGGTGATGGAGATCCTGGCTTTCAGGTGGTCCGGGATAACCTCATCCGGCCATGCGGTGGCCGGAATGTCGACGCCGAATCGGTTGCTGATGAATTTGCCGAGGGTGTTGATCAATGATCCTTTCGTCCTTTGCATCTCATCCACTACGACGCGGACGGTATCCGAGAGCGGCACCAGCTTTTTTCTGTAGGATTTGGGGAGGCCCTTGATCAGGGCGGTGATCTTTTCCCCGTAAAGGCCGGGAACCAGCCAATCCATGGCTTCCGGGGGAACGGCGGCGGCATGATGCTGGGGAATCCTTACGGTGATGCCATCGGTCGGTTTCCCCGGTTCGAACCGGTATGTGCAGGAAAATGTTTGATCGCCCAGGGTGATCCGGTCGGGAAAGCTGTCCAGGGTGGCCTGGTCCGGCTGATATCGCAACACATCCTCCCGGGTCATCCTCAGGAAACGGTCCCCTCCCTTTTTGCGGATCCTGTTTTTGAGCGTGCGAATGTCGTACACTTTGGCGAGCCGGCGCTGATAGAAATCAAGAAGATCCGCTTCCTCAACCAGGACATTTCGTCTCCGGATCTTGTTTTCCATCCCCTCTATCTCCTGGATCAGGCGCCGGTTGTGAGCCATAAACCCCATGGGTTTGCTCACGTCTCCATCGATGAGCGCACTTTGAATAAAAATATCGGAGGCCTTTAAAGGATCTATTTTACCGTATGAGACCGGACGCCCGGCAACAATGATAAGCCCGAATAGCGTGACCTGTTCTTTGGCCACCACTTCGCCCCTTTTCCTTTCCCAGTGCGGATCCATCCATGTATACCGGCACAGTTCTCCCGCCAGGGATTCGAGCCAGTCGCTGTCGATGGTGGCCACCGTTCTGGCAAACAGCCTGGAGGTTTCCACCAACTCTGCGGCCACCACCCACTGCCCGGCGGTTTTGAAAATGGCTGACCCCGGGAACAGCATCACCTCTTTTCCATTGGCTGCGCTGTAGAGGAATTTATCCTTTTTAGTGGCGATATGGGAGAGAAACCCGGCGAGAATTGACTTGTGTATGGAAACGTAAAGCGGACTATATTTTTCATCGGTTGGTTTTAATCTCTTCCCGGGCCGTCCACCTGCGCCCGGTTCTTTTTCCCAGACCCCTGCGTCCTGCAACATTTTAACGATTTGAAAATGGATATCCCGCCATTCCCGCATTCGGATGTAGGATAAAAATCTGGTTTTGCAGAAGCGTTTGATACGGCCTGCGGTTTTCTCTTTTTTCATTACTTCCCGGTATCGCCTCCAGATGTTGAGGAGGCTGGAAAAATCCGAAGCGGGATCTGCGAATTCCCGGTGGGCCTGGTCCGCCTTTTCCGCCAATTCCAACGGACGTTCACGCGGATCCCGGATGCTCAGCGCCGATGCGATCACGGCAATTTCCGACATACACCCCTGCGTACGGGATTCGATCAACATGCGGGAGAGACGAGGGTCTATTGGCAGGTTTGCCATCAGCCGTCCCCTTTGGGTCAAGGCATACGCAGGCTCCGGCGGGGATTTTTTTCTTCCTCCTTTTGATTTTTTTCTCGAAGCACTTTTAATGGCCCCTAACTCCTTAAGGAGCTTATAACCGTCCTGGATACTTTTTTCCGCGGGTTTGTCGATGAAGGGAAATTCAGAAATCGGCCCGAGTTTCAGAGAGATCATCCGGAGGATGACCTCGGCCAGATTGGTCCTGAGGATTTCGGGCGGTGTGAACCGGGGACGGTTCTCATAATCCTCTTCGGAGAAAAGGCGGATGCAAATCCCCCTGGCCACACGGCCGCATCGACCTTTTCTCTGATCCGCGCTGCTTCTGGATATGCCCGTTACCGGCAGGGAGGTGATCCGGGTTCTCGGGGAATAGGCGGCGATGCGCGCCAGTCCGGTATCGACGACATATTTGATGCCCGGTATGGTGATGGAAGTTTCCGCCACATTGGTGGCGACCACTACTTTTCTTTGATGTGTTTGCTTAAACACCCTTGACTGGTCTGAAGCAGCCAACCTGGCAAAAAGAGGAAAAATCGCTACACGATGGTGGCCCCTGCCTTCGAGCAGTTCGCAGGTTTCACGAATGTCCTGTTCCGTGGGCATGAAAACGAGGATGTCACCTTGCCTGCTGTCAACCAATACCCGGTCCACGGTGCGGACGGCCTGTTCCACATAAGTGGCATCGCTGGTGTCATCCGTTTTCGGATATCGGACTTTTACGGGATACATCCGCCCGGACACTTCGATAATCGGGGCGCCGCCGAAGGCTTTGGAGAATTTTTCCGTGTCGATGGTGGCGGATGTGATGACCACCTTCAGGTTTTTGCG
>CAZWAE010000106.1:4928-13497 GCA_964631805.1 uncultured Desulfobacteraceae bacterium
TCTGGGTTGCGTCACCCCGATTTTTCCCTCGATGCCCCTTCCGGCCGAGATGCATAATTTGGGAATCTGCGTGGTTTTGCCAGAGCCGGTCTCACCTGCGATGATCACCACCGAATGATCCCGGATCGCTTCGATGATATCCATTTTCCTATCGGAGATAGGGAGATCCGGGGGAAATGCGGGCCGGGGTCTGTTCCGCCGTCGCTTTTCTCTTTTCCGGACCGAAACGTTCACCCGTTTTTCAAGACGGGCGAGCTGATCCCGGATCGACGAGGTCTTTCCCCTCTTTTCTCCGGGCACTTTTCGGGAAAGGCGGGAAAGCTCCCGTCTCAGGCGCCACCGGTCGGATGCCATGGTGCCGGGTAAAGACGATTTGATATCTGAAATGATCTTCCGGTTATCGGACAAAGGGCACCTTTTGATTCATGTATGGGTTGATAATTGAAGCGAGGGATATTATGACGGTTTACCGGATAAAATTCAATCCCACACAAAAAGGAGCCTCTCATGAATTTTGTCATTGTCGGCGGAGATGCCGCCGGGCTGAGTGCCGCGAGCCGGGCCAAGAGAAAAATGGCGGAGCTGAATGTCACCGTGCTCGAAAAAACAGGGGATGTCTCCTACAGCGCCTGCGGCATGCCCTACAATATCGCCGATCCCAAAAGGGATATCGAAGACCTGGTGGTAAGGCGGGCCGAGGTGTTCAGGGAAAAACAGGGTATCAACCTGCTGACCGGGCATTGCGTGGACCGGATCGATGTGGGGGAACAAACCGTATCCGGCAGGGTTCATGGCGGCAACGAATTTCAAGTCGCTTACGACCGCTTGCTCATCGCCACAGGGGCATCGGCGGTGATGCCGGACCTGCCCGGCTTCGACCTGCCCGGTGTATTTGCCCTCAAAAGCCTGGCGGAGGGCAGGGCGATCAAACAATTTATTTCAACTCATCCGGTCAAAAAAGTGGTGATCATCGGTATGGGGTACATCGCCTTTGAAATGTGCGAGAGCCTTCGCGCCTTAGGGTTTGCCGTGGATATGGTCAAACCCCGTGCCGCCGTCCTGCCCTGGTTGGAACCGTCCATGGCCGAAATTGTCCAAAAAGAGGTGACCGAAAAAGGGGCCGCCCTCTATCCCGGATGTCCGGTGGAGCGGGTCGAGAGATCGGAAGGGTGCCTCCATACCATATGTGGGGACAAAACCCTTGTGGCGGATATGGTGCTGGTCGCGGTGGGGATTCACCCCAACAGCGGATTTGCGGAAAAAGCCGGAATTCAGACGGGTGTGGGCGGGGCGATCGCCGTGGATCGAAACCTTGAAACCTCTGTTGAAAATGTTTATGCCGCTGGGGATTGCGCCGATGCCTATCATGTGGTGACCGGGGAGAAGACCTGGATTCCCCTTGCCCTTCGTGCCAACCGTGCGGGATGGGCGGTGGCCGATAACGTCTGCGGCGGCAGTGTCGCGCTTGACGGCGTGGCCGGCACTGCGGTGTTCCGGGTTTTTGATCTCGAGGTGGCCAAAACCGGTTTGAACAGCGGTGAGGCGGCGACGGCGGGTTTTGACCCGGCGGCGGTCACCATCCAAACACGCTCAAGGGCCCATGCCCATCCGGGAAATTCCGCCATCCACGTGCATCTTGTGGGCGATAAGGCGACCGGCCGTCTGCTGGGGGCTCAGATGGTGGGAAAAGACGGGTGCGCCCACCGGATCAACGCGGCCGCCGTTGCATTGCACAACCGGATGACGGTAGAGCAGTTTGCCCAGTGCGATCTGGCCTATGCGCCGCCCTTTGGCCCCACATGGGACCCACTTCTGACGGCAGCCAACCAGTTGGTGAAAAGGCTATAGATTGTGTCCGTCCGGACGGGAACAACTTTTCAGATACGGATCATACGGCATGTGGAAAAACAAAAAGATCTCGGTGGTGTTGCCGACATACAATGAAAAAGATTCCATTCGGGAGGTCATCGATCGATTCTTCGATACCACTTATGTGGATGAAGTGGTCGTGGTCAACAACAATGCCGTTGAAGGGACGGACGATGCGGTGTCGGAAACCAGGGCGAGACTGGTCCATGAACCCAGGCAAGGATATGGATATGCCATCCGGAGGGGGTTGAAAGCGGCTGATGGCGATCTTTTGGTCGTTTCTGAGCCGGACGGAACATTCCTTCCCGAAGACATCATCAAATTCCTGGCGTTCTCCGACGATTTTCCCATTGTATTCGGAACCCGGACATTGAATACGATGATCTGGGAGGGCGCCAATATGGGCGCCTTTTTAAGGCACGGGAATTATGCCGTTGCCAAACTCATCGAAGTCACCTTCAACACCACCTCCCTTTCAGACGTGGGGTGCACCTACCGGCTCATACGGCGGGATGCCGTTGATATCCTTAAGGGGCATTACCGTGTGGGGGGGTCCCATTTCGGTCTTGAGATGCTGCTACTGGCCGTCGAAAAACGGATTCCTTTCATTCAGATTCCCGTTAACTACAAATCGCGTGTCGGAACATCATCGGTTACGGGGAACAAGTGGGTGGCGTTCGGGTTGGGGTTGACCATGGCCGGTTTTATTATCCGCAGGCGATTCCAAACGTTAATGACCCCTTAATGCCCATATGAACCTGTGTCCCCAACATATTTCAGCCCACTGTCCTTTGTGTGAAAACCATACGGTCCAGACCCATCGCCTGACCCGAATGGATACCGATGGGTTGTCAACACATCCCTTTTCCCTGTTCATCTGCAATGGCTGCGGCCTGACCACCTGTTTTCCAAGGCTCCTGGACGATGATCTCAAACCCTGGTATCGCGGCACCTACCACGGATGGTGGCACCACCGGGCATCACATCCGTTCCATCCCATCATCAATTTTTTTCAAAGGTTGAGATCAAACTCCGTACACAGCCACAAATTGTCGGGACGCCTTCTGGACGTGGGCTTCGGCGACGGCACCTTTTTAAAATACATGTCGGAACGCGGATGGGCGACCTTCGGGCTGGAACGCTCCGAACTCTATCTGCATCTGGGGCGCCGCATCAGCGGTGGATCCCGGTTGAGACGGGTATCCTCAAAGGCCCATGAGGGGCCGGCCGCCTATTTTGATGTCATCACCCTGTGGCAGGTCCTGGAACACGTTGAAGATCCGTTATTGCTGATGAAGCGGCTGAGGCGTATGCTCAAACCCGACGGCGTCCTGATCATCTCCGTACCCAATTTCGAGAGCATGCAGTCGCAACTGGGAGGTGATCGTTGGTTTCATTTGGATATCCCGCGCCACCGGACGCATTTTACTCCCCGGACCCTTTCAAAGCTGCTGGCACGTGCCGGTCTTCGGTCCATTGAGGTCACCCATTTCTCGTTCGAATACAACGTTTTCGGGTGGTGGCAGACGATCATGAACCGTATGGGCGGTTCTCACAATTTCGCCTATAATCTATTAAAAAGGAGGGAACTCCCCGTTGTAGGCTCCATTCCGGAGCGCCTTCTGGATTTTGTCCGGTTTTCCGTTTTCGGTGGCGCCGTTTTATTCATAGCGCTGCTCTTGTCCTGTTTCGAAGCCATCGATCACCGCGGCGGTACCCTCACCGTTTGGGCGGCCAAAGAAAAGGGGGAGCCTTGTTGACCATGCGGGGAAGAACCATGGCGGTGGATTTTTTTCTTCTGGCCCTTGTTTCGACGATCATCTATCTTCCCGGCGTGTATGGGGAGTTCGTTTATGATGATCATGAAACCATCGTTCGAAATCCCTACATACGGGAGATAAGCAATATTCCGGATTTTTTTGATCCCCGCAGGGTCGAGACCTGGAGCGCACATGAGGCGCAGCGCCAGATGTACCGGCCCATCCTGCTGACGTCGTTTGCCGCGAATTATCATTTCTCAAAACTGAATCCGTCGGCCTACCACTTTACCAATATCGGCATTCATATTCTGAACGGATGTTTGGTTTATGTTCTCGTGATGCTGGTGTCGGAACTTTCAGGCTCTTTTCAGGCATCCTTTCCAGGCTCCCACAGGGGAATGGCGCTCATGGCAGCGGCGATCTTTTCCGCCCACCCCATCCAGTCGGAAGCCGTGGCCTATATCGTCAGTCGATCCTCGGTGCTGAGTTCGATGTTCATTTTTTCTTCATTGACGGCACTGGCTTTCCGGCTGAAAAAGGAGGACTCTTCTTCCGGTTGGACGGCTATCAGCCTTTTTTGTTTTGTACTGGCGCTGCTGACAAAGGAGATCGCCATCGTTACGCCGCTTCTGGCGGCATCCCTGATATGGCTTGCCTGCAGAGGCGGATCAATTCTGCCATTGTGCCGTCGTATCCTTCCGTTGTACTTGGGGATACTGGCGCTATATCTGGGGATGAGGATCCTGTTTCTGGGAAAGGCGGCGGTGGCCGGAAAACTGGACCAGTTGCTCATATATATGGGAACATCGATCAAGGGGATCTATATCTATTTGAACCTGATGGTTGTGCCGGTCGGTTTTACGGTGGATCATTCCCTTGATTGGGTGAAGCATCCCCTGGAACCTTCGCTGTGGGCGGCTGTAGGCGGGTTACTACTTATCGCCCTGTGCCTTCGGCGTCTTGCGGCCGGAGCACCGGGTTTTGTGTTTCTTTGCAGCTGGTTTTTTATCGCACTGTTGCCGAACATCGTTTTGCCCACCGGGGAAGCGATCAGCGAACACAGTGCCTATCTGCCCTCTGCCGGGGTCTTCGGGGCTTTTGCCACCGCTTTTTATTACGGATACCGCCTGCTGGCCCGAAAAAACAGCCGCCAGGCTTTTTTGCTGTGTTTCGGATTGTTTTCGACCATCGTGTTGCTCCTGGGTGCCATCACCACCAACAGAAACGAGGTGTGGCGAAACAACCGGACATTGTGGCGCGAGGCTTCAATTCAGGCACCGTTTAAAATCCGGCCCCATCTGAACCTGGGACTTGCCTTGCTGGATGCGGGACAGACGATGGCAGCCATGGAAGAGTTTCAGCTGGCCCTGAAGATAGACCCCGCCAATGCCAAGGCATACAACAACCTGGGAATTGCGCAGGCCAGGTTGGGGAGATCCGATTCGGCCCTCGAGGCGTTTCGTAAGGCCGCTGAACTGAATCCCGAAGATCCGGGTTTTGCAAACAACGTTGGCTATCAACTGGCGATATCGGGACGATACCGATCCGCGATTCCATGGCTGGAGCGGTCCATGCACATGAAACCTGATGCCATGACAGCCACCAACCTGGGGTGGAGTTTATGTGCGGCTGGCGATGCGGAAAAGGGATGTCAATGGCTCGATTTTGCGATTCAAAAGGATCCGGGGACAGTGCCAGCCCTATCATTGCACCGGCGATTTTGCCCTGCGGGGTCGAAGCCGGAAGGAATCGATTAGCCCCCGCCCACAAGTTTTTTTTACCGGAACAGAATCCAGAGAACCAATAAGACAATGGCGGCAATGATGATCTGATGCTTGATCGAAAAAAAGGTGTCCGCATCCTGGGGAGGCCTTTCCCGCACCTCTTTTTCGATGGACGAAAGTTCGGCATGGGACAGACCCGTCATCTCCTCCAGCGCTTCCAGCGTAAAACGGGTTTCCATCTGCTTCGCTTTTAGATCAGCTTTTTCGAAAGCGCGCCGGGTAATCTCTTTTTGGATTTTTTCTTCCTGGTGTTTTCCCATTTTTGATGCTCATCCGGATAAAGGTGAATGCCAGAAATAGCGCCAGTATACCCCAGATCAATCCCCACATCAACGATGTGCCGAAATACCGGTCGGCCATCATGGTCGCATCGGAACGGGCCGCCTGCCGGGTGATCAGGTCATCCCTGATATCGATGACCGGGTACAAAACGCTGATCAATCCGATCGCCTTTAAGGCGATGGTATTGATGCCCGCTGGCGCATACCTGCCGAGCCAGAGCATCACGGCGGCAAAAAGCAAACCGAACAGAAGACCGCTGTGGTTGCGCACGTACAAAAGGGTAATGATCAAAACGGCAAGACCGATGAAAAAAGAGATGAAACGGGCGGCTTTCAGCCGTGATGCCGCCACCAGAATCAGTCCCCCCCAGCACATGCTTCCCAGGTAACCGGCGGTGAGAACCAGAAATGGCATGCCCCCTTTTACATAACAGATCCCCCCCAGGTTGGCATCGATCTCGATCCTGATGATGCTACCGCCGGTGATAACGGCCGCGATGCCGTGGCTGATTTCATGAAGCAGCACGACAAATAGCTTGACGGGATATACAAAAGGGGCGTGCCAGAAGAAAATGATCGGTATGCTGGTAAAAAACAGCGTCCAGTATGACATGGTCCTTCTTTTTCTTTATGCGGCCTCCCTGCGGAAGTCTGGTACATTGCAGAAAACGGCATTACGTTTTTTGAACCGGTGCGATCCGGTTGGCCGAAAGACCGGTCGATCCGGATTTGCCATTGTCATTTGTCCGTTTCGCAGCCTGACTCCCGTCCATTCCAACCATCGGTAGTTGAAAAAGTCAACCTTCCGGGTGAATGCGGGCCATCTGTTGACGGGGCTTACGTTTGTTGTTAAAAGCGGTAGATCCAATGGACGCGCGATCATGCTGACAGATTATCCTCTCATCGCCAGGCACCTGACCTTCAAGGCCGGGTTTAAAAAAATCATTACCGATGTGACCCTGGTATTGAAGAAAAATGAGTTCGCCGGGTTGATCGGGGGGAGCGGATCCGGAAAGACGACGCTGCTCACCTGCCTGAACGGTTTCAGAGAGCCCTCCTCCGGAGAGGTGATTCTCAACGGAATCTCCCGAAAGGAATTTTGCGGTCATCGCCGGCTCGTGGGCTTCGTTCCCCAGGAGGATCTCGTCCATCCGACCCTGACCGTTAAAAAGGCACTTTACTATGCCTGTCTTTTACGGCTGGATGAACATACACCGGCGGATAAAACCGACTATCTGGTCAACAAGATATTGTACCAACTCGATCTTCGGGTGCATCAAAACAAACGGATCAGGTCGCTTTCCGGGGGACAGCGAAAACGGGTCAGTATCGGTGTGGAACTTCTTCATTCACCGCCGCTCTTTTTTCTGGACGAACCCACGGCCGGCCTCGACCCGCGGCTGGAGAGGCGGCTTATGGAGTTACTGCGGTCTCTCTCCGGTCAGGAGCGGTCAATACTGCTGACCACCCATCTTATGCAGAATGTCCACCTCTTCGATATTCTGATCTTCATTCACGGAGGTCATTTGATCTATTTCGGACCGAGTTCCGAAATCACCTCCTATTTCAGGGCATCGGACATGATTGATCTTTTCGACAGGGTGATCCCGGCCGATCCCTCCGAACTGGGCCATCGGTTTGCCGCCTCCTCCCTCCGGCAGGATTTTCTGTCCCCCCGGATCAAAGCGAGCGCCAATGTTTGATAAGCGGCAATACACGATTCTGACGGAGCGATATTTCGAGACCCTGCTCGGCGATCTTGCCACCCTTGGATGGATGGTGGGACAGGCACCGCTGATTGCCGGACTGATCATCCTGCGGTGGAAAACCATCCAGGCCACCGATACGTTCTATTTTGTCATCGCCTTGAGTGCCGTGTGGTTCGGGTGTATCAATGCGTGCCGGGAAATTGCCAGGGAATCGCGGATATATAAAAGGGAAAGAATTTTCGGCATCGACCCCGCCGCTTATCTTGCGTCGAAGGTCAAAATTCTGGGCCTTGTCGGCTTGGCGGAAATCTTCATTTTTTACTTCCTTCTGGAACGGTATCTTTCCATGGACCTATCCATGCTGCCCGCTTTTGCCGCCTTGTGCGGCCTTTACTTTTCCGGTATGGCCATCGGGTTGATGCTGTCCCGTTGGTGCGGTACCACCGGGCGTGCGGTGGTGGCGGTTCCCATCGTCATCATCCCCCAGATCGTCTTTTCAAAGTTTGTCCTCCCGGAAAACACACTGAAAGGAGCGGCGGAAACCATAGAAAAGCTGATGGTGGTCAAGTGGGGGTTTGAGGCGATCGGCCACAGCAGGAAAGGGGAAGTGGCGGTGGGGGATTTTCTGGCCGCAATGGTCCTTTTGATCGGCCTGGGTGTGCTGTTTCTCATCGCGACACTGTTTCATCTCCGGTTTGGAGGGGACGATAGATGAAAAAATCGAACATGGCCTATGCGGTGGTGATCCTCATTGTGGGCGGTTATTTTCTCCTTTCATCCGAGCAGGGCCGGACTTTTATCTCCAATCTGTTTTCTGAAGACCGGGAGCGGATCAATCGGATCTCCCTCTCTTTCATGGAGGATATCAAATTCAAGGATTTTAAAAAAGCCGCGTCCTACCATCACCCGAAGGACCGGGAGAAGGTGGACATTCCCCGGCTCATCGAGCGCCTCTTCAAGATCAAACCGGAACTTCTCGATATCATGGATTACGAGATTCTGGAGACCTCCCTCGATTCATCCCGGACCCGGGGGCGCGTCAAACTCAGCACCAAAGTACAGTTGCTCAATCAGGAACGGATCGAGCATCCCGAGATGATCCTGTATTATCACCATCGGGACGGGAGGTGGTACATGGAGCTGGAATCCTCTCTCCGGTAAGTGCT
>CAZWAE010000107.1:0-3236 GCA_964631805.1 uncultured Desulfobacteraceae bacterium
GTCCTCAGGTTCGCTTTTTTCTTGCCGATCCCGATCTTGATGCGAAGATTTTTCCTGTGGGTGTCGATGGTTCTGTTGGAAACACCCATGATAGCGGAGATGTCTTTGGTTGTTTTACCCTGTTTGACAAGATTGGCAATCTGGATCTCCTTGGGTGTGAGGCTTAAGAATTTTGAGGACATCCTGCGCGCAAAGGGGGAGATGATATCCATCATATTGCTTTCCAGGATTTCCAGAAGGGCTTTTTGACTGCTGTTCAGCTTCGTTCCCTTTATTTTATCGAAATAGGGTTCGATCAATTCCTTGACGTTGAAAAGGATCCTTTCTTCAAATTCGACCTTGTCCTCATCTCTTCTTCTTAAGAGAACCTTCAAGGCCGTGTTGGCCTCTTTCAGGTTGAGCGAGTTGATTTTGAGTTCACTTTCGCTTTTTTTCAATCTTTTTTCCGCTCTTCGCCGGACCAAAATCTGCTTTTGCGCCTTCTCAAAAAGCCTTGCATTCTCGATGGAAAGTGCCGCATGTCCGCTCAACCCTTCAAGCAGTTTCCGGTGGGCCACCCGGAAGCGGTTGGGATGAGAATCGACCACTTGGATGACGCCGGTAATCGAATCCCGGATCTTGAGGGGTACGCTGAGAATGGACCTGATTTCAAGACCGGTGATTTTGTCAATTTTCTTGAAGTGGCGTTTGTCTTTTCGGGTGTCCTTGACGATGACGCTTTTTTCATTTTTGGCAACCCACCCGACGATACCGGTACCCGGTGACAAACGCCAGCCCCGTACAATTTCGCTTTGCTCTCCGGCGGACTGGAAGCAGACCAATTCCCCGGATTTTTCATCGATCAGCCAGACGGAGCCGCCGACGACCCCCAGCATCTTGCTGATTTGAGTCAATATCGATACAAGCACACGGTCCAGTTCAAGACTGGAATTCAGTTTCTGAACCGCTTTGTTGAGCAGTTTCAACTCAAGCGTACGTTGTTTCAATGTCGTTTTAACCCTTTTCAATTCCTTTGAGGTATCATCCACCTTTAGACTCCTTTGGAGAACCCATTGAAGCGAACCCCTGGAAATTTCCGGCCCCTGCCTATTATTCTTCCGGGGTCGTTCATATGGGAAAAAGTTATGGCAATCGTTTTTTCACGTCAGGGCCTTACAGCGCGGATGGTACCACACCGATCCTGGCGTTCCTGTTTGATGTTGTAAGCGGTTTCCTGCTTAGTTGTAACGATATTGGCAACTTCGTGATACCCTTTGACATACGCCTCGGAAGACCAGTACCATGACGCCTGACCGGCGGGGAAGAAGGGTGGATTTTTATAAATCCCGGCCAGTTCCCCGGCAGTGGGCAACCGCCAATCCTTATACCCGCCGGTTTTGAGCCCCTTCACGTAATTTACCGATGAATCGTAGTTCAAGCATCTTTCGAGGTCTCCCCTGGAGTCCACGATGGTCCACGTCAGACCGGAGGTCGTATCGGTTACCGTGCCGTTGCGGTTCGGTACAAACCGTCCGCCGGATGACCCCATCCGTGCAATCATGTTCTGTTCAATCTTCATTTTGCGGGCTTTTTGCTGCAGGCGTTTCGTTTTCTCCAACTGGAGCAGAGCCAGCTTCCGGTTTTCTTCCGCCGCTTTTCGTTTTTGCTCCGCGGCGATTTGTTTTTCTGCCGTTAATTTTTTTATCAAACGCGTTGCTTCCGAAGTAAATGGGGTGTTCGGGTTTTCGCGAATCCAGGTTTCCAGCCGCCGGTGGCGTTCAAAAATATCCTTACTGCCATTCAGGCTGTCGGTTTCGATTTGCTTCCACTGAGCGGTCTTTTCGATTTTTTGGTCTATCCGGGCGATTTCGTTTTGAATCGCGTCCTTGTTCAAGGAGTCGGGGTTTTCGGAAAGATAGGACAAGTACACTTCTCTGGCCGCCAAATAGTCCGTGCCCTTCTCTTCTGCCAATTGGTTCAATTCAACGAGGTCTCGTTTTCCCTGGAAGGTGAGCTTAAGGGCCACCACCTCTTCAAAATGGGGATTGTCCTTAAAGGCCGCTATGAAATTATTGCTGATTTCGAGACATTTTCCATAGTCCCCACTCTCATGGCACCGTTCCGTCTCGGTCTTCAGATTCTGATAATAGGTTTCGCTCATCTTGGACAACAATGCCATGACGGTTTTGTGTTGTTTTCCCTCCGGGTGTTTCTCAAGGTATTTTTGGTAGGTTTCGAATTTCTTGTCGAACGGATACTTTGCAGCGGCTTTGACCTTTTGATAATCCGCGTTTTCCAAGGTATCCTTAAGCTCCGCTATCCGGCTTTTAGCCTCTTCCGAAAAATCGCTTTTTGGATATTCGGTCATGTAGCGGGTGTACAGTTCTGTAGCGGCTTTTACGTAGCTTCCATCCAGCGGCAGCGCTTTGACCTGTTCCAGAACTTCGTCAAACTTTTCTTCGGCCAACAGGGATTGAATCACCCTCGATTTATCTTCGGCCTTTTGCGCAAATTCGGTTCCCGGGTGAGAAGCAACGAACTGATTCAGAAGGCTGATCTGTTCCGAAAGGTTCGGCTCGTTTTCCACTCTGGAGATGAGCGCCTGATATTGGCTTTCGGAATCATCCGATTTGAAAACACCGAGCCCAAACAGCGCGCCCGCAATCACCACCAGGGAGATCACGACGCCTGCCGCTAATTTTACAGGAAACCCCTTTTTGGCAGGAGGTCGCAGACTTGCGGGGATTTCTTCTCCCGGTGTCCGATCGGCAGGTGCCGCCGACGCCTTGCCTTCGATTTTTTCAGCCGGTTTCGATAGGTCTTTAAAATCATCATTTGTGGATTTTCCCGGTGGGGTTGCTCCGTCGGGGCGGGGAGGGGGAGGGGCCTTGGCCGGTTCGCCGGAGGCCTTTCTTGCCGCTATTTTGTCATCCTTGATTTTCAAACCTTCCATCAGGATATTCATCAACGGCATATTGATGTTGTTGGTTTGTTTGCTGCAACTGTTTTCAATCTCAATAACGGTATTCTCCCAGCTGATGATTTCATAGGCCGCTTCCGTACTGCCCAACGCGCCGGTTTCCGCTTCTATGAGTTCTCCCTTTAGAAGGTATATAAAGCCCAGGTCGCTGTCTGATCTGACGGTCAGCGTACAGGTGGTTTTTTCCATCTGTGCCATCTGCAGGAAAGAGTCAAGACTAATGCCGTGAATTTGTCCGCCAACATCAGAGGCCATTATTTGAATCTCCTTTCCATCA
>CAZWAE010000107.1:3336-13461 GCA_964631805.1 uncultured Desulfobacteraceae bacterium
GCCGTGAATTTGTCCGCCAACATCAGAGGCCATTATTTGAATCTCCTTTCCATCACGCGCAACTTAATGGGGTTTATCCTCATTATGGGTTCTATTACCACTTTTCTGTCGTAGTTTCAATCGGTTCCATCGATCCAGGCGCTCTTTGACACTTTTTTCAAAACCGTTTTCCGTGGGCGAATAGAAACGACACCCTTTCAGTTGTGTCGGGAGGTAATCCTGAGGGGCAAATGCACCGTGATAATGATGGGCGTATTTGTACCCCTTTCCATACCCGAGTCCCCTCATCAGCTTTGTCGGCGCATTCCGGATGTGCAGGGGAACGGGCAGTGTACCGGTCTTTGCAATTGCCCTCTTTGCCTCTCCATGGGCAACGTAAATTCGGTTGCTTTTAGGCGCCGTGGCGAGGTAGACGGCAGCTTGAACGATGGCAAGATCTCCCTCGGGAGATCCGAGTAAACGGAAAGCATCGGTTGCGGCCACCGCTATGGAGAGGGCGTTCGGGTCGGCATTCCCTATGTCTTCCGATGCGAATCGAACCATTCGCCTCAGAATGTACAAGGGATCTTCTCCTGCACCTAGCATGCGCGTCAGCCAGTAGATTGCCGCATCCGGATCGCTTCCGCGCAGGCTTTTATGGAGGGCTGATATCAGGTTGTAATGCGCGTCTCCCGATTTGTCGTACCGGAACGATTTCCTCTCTATCGCCCGTTCAACCATTTCGAGGGTAACGGTCACGGCCTCCCTGTCCGAAGGTTCACCGCCGGCATTGTCAGCCAGGTCCATGACCGCTTCAAGACCGTTTAAAGCCGTTCTCGCATCTCCATCCGCCATTTCGGACAGGTGAAATATCGCATCGGGATCAACAGAGACGGAGAGGTTACCCACTCCACGCCGCCTATCCCCGAGCGCCCGATTGAGGATCGTGACAATGTCTTCACGATCCAGGGGGGTCAATTTGATGACCCGGCACCGCGACATCAGCGCCGGTATCACCTCAAAAGAGGGGTTTTCCGTCGTGGCCCCGATCAGAGTGATGAGCCCGCTTTCCACATGGTGAAGAAACGCATCCTGTTGGGCTTTATTGAACCGGTGGATCTCATCGACAAATAGCAGGGTTCGTTTTTTGGAAAACGTTCGTTGGTGTTTGGCCTCTTTCACCACCTCCCGAATCTGTTTGACACCTGAGAGCACCGCCGAAAAGGTCATAAAACAAGATATTGTCTCCCGTGCAACAATCCGTGCCAGGGTGGTCTTCCCGCATCCCGGGGGGCCCCATAGAATCATCGAGAAAAGCCGGTCGCTTTCAACAGCACTCCGGAGCAGGGATCCCTCTCCAACGGCATGCCCCTGGCCCACGAAATCCGTCAGGGTATCCGGGCGCATTCGATCTGCCAGAGGGCTTGTTTGCCCATCGATTTGTGTTGAATTGTAAGAGAAAAGATCTGGATGCATTATCTCTTTTTTCGACGCTTTTTTTTATGGGGAGACTCTTTTTTTCTGTCAAATTCCATTCGGCCCGATTTTTCCCGAAAGATCATTTTCAGTGGCGTTTTATCCAGTCCGGTCCCTTCCCGGATCTGATTGGCCAGATACCGTTTGTAAGAGAAATGGACCGCGCCGGGATAATTGACAAACAGGACAAAGGTGGGTGGTTTGGTTGAGATCTGGGTTGTGTAGAAAAACTTTAGCCGCTTTCCCCGGTGGAGAGATGGCTCGTTTTTGCCCGCGGCACCTTCGATGATCCGGTTGATTTTTCCGGTACTCACCCGGCGGCTGTACTGGTCGTACACCTCTTTGACATGGCCGAAAATGCGATGTACCCGAAGGCCGGTTTTGGCTGACAGGGTCATGGCCGGCGCGAAATTCAAAAACTTTGCAGCGGTTTTCAACCGTTCGATAAACCGCTTTGCCGTCCGGGTATCTTTTTCAACCAGGTCCCATTTGTTGAGCAGAAATATGCAGCCGCACCCCCGTTCATGGGCATACCCTGCGATACTGATATCCTGTTCGGTAATTCCCTCGTCGGCATCGATGACGATCAGGGCGACGTCGCACCGGTCCAAACTCCTTAACGCTTTTATAACGGAGAATTTCTCAAGTTTGCGGGACACCTTGCCCTTGCGGCGGATACCTGCCGTATCGATCAGGAGGTAGGAGATGTCGTCCGCCCGGCAGACACTGTCGATGGCATCGCGGGTCGTTCCGGGAATGTCGCTGACCAGCATTCTGGGTTCCCCCAGGATTCGGTTGACCAGGGAAGATTTGCCCACGTTGGGTCTTCCGACCACGGCCAGATGTATCATCTCCCGATCCTTTTCGCTGACAGAATCGGGGAAAGCCATTACGAGATCGTCGAGGAGATCATTGATACCGTAGCGGTGTTCGGCTGAAACGGGATAGAGTCGCTCCAGGCCCAAACCATGGAAATCGAAGAGGCCGGATTCCTGCTCTATGCCGTCAATCTTGTTGACGGCATAGAAAACGGGCTTATCCGTTTTCCTCAGAATTTCTAGTATTTCCGAATCAAAGGGGGAAACACCGTTTTTACCATCCATCAATACGACGATAATATCCGCATCCGAAATCGCCTGGTGCACCTGGAAGCGGATCGGTGCGGCGAAGCCATCGGTATCCCGGTCTGAGAAACCGCCGGTGTCCACCAGCGTGAAATCGATATCATTCCAGTTTGCATTGCCGTAATGGCGATCCCGGGTGACGCCGGGCAGGTCGTCTACGATGGCGTCCCGTGTCCGGGTTACCCGGTTAAAAAAGGTGGACTTGCCTACATTAGGCCTTCCCACGATGGCTACGATGGGCTTCATTTTTTATATAGTATCGACGAATGTCTTCCTGGAATGACCATCCTCGGTCCCGCTTGTGTCTGCCGGAGGGATGACTGGTGTTTTGTTGTTTTCTTCCTGCCGAATGTAACCTAATTGTCTGCCGTTTTCGAAAAAAATATTGCGTTTTTAAATAGATATAACAGGAGAAAGATAAATGTCAAATACTGAAGGAGGGGGAGGAAACCCTATTGAAGTTGATAGTAGATGGAACGAAGATGCCGCTGGGGGGTGTATTTGTCGGATACGCCGGTTAAGGATTCGGTGGAACCGATGATCAGATATCCGTCCGGGGCCAGCATGCCGGCCAATTTATCGAACAATTTTTTTCGATCCTGCGGAGAGAAATAGATGGCAACATTCCGGCAGAATATGACGTCGAATTGCCCTAGGGAATTTATCGGATGAAGAAGGTTTATTTTCTTGAACTGTGCCATGGCCCGGATCTCATCCTTGATTTTCCAGTTTTCTCCGGACTGCCGGAAATAGTTTTGCAGCTTGTCGGACGGAAGCCCCCTTTCGATCTCAAACCGGCCATACTCCCCGTAGCTCGACTTGGCCACAGCCGCATCGGAGATGTCGGTCCCCAATAGCTTGATATTATATTTGCTCAGGTTCAACAACAGCTCCTTGAGCACAATGGCGATACTATACACTTCCTGGCCAGTCGAACAGGCGGCGCTCCAGATGCGGAGCGGTACGGGCAAAAGCCCCGACGATCCATTGGTTCGGGCGTCTATCAAGTCCGGCAGGATTTTATAGCGTAAAACTTCAAAGGGACCCGTATCACGGAAAAAAAGTGTTTCATTTGTGGATATGGCATCGATAATCATACCCTCGATGAGCCTGCGGGAATCGGTAACCGCTTTGTTGTAAAGCTCCCGGTAGGAGGCAAGACCCATTTTATCCAGGAGGCTGTTCAACCTTGTTTCGAGCAGATAAGCCTTGCTGGCATCCAGCATAATGCCCGATACATCATAAATGTACTTGGATAACAGCTTGATCTCGTCTGGATTTATTTTTTTCATTTGAATCCCGGGTTATGTCTTATCCCTGCCTTTAATCGTTTCTGTCCGAAAACCGGCTAACCGTTTTACGCCATACGAAGAGGACAGGTTCCTTTTTTACCCCACCTTTCGGTCGGGTCTGCATATAAAAAACCGCCGGATCTACGGTTTAATCGTTTTCAGGATCTCGCCTGCAATATTTTCCAGAGGGGAGATGACATCCACGATTCCCGCTTCTACCGGTGCCTTGGGCATCCCGAAAACAACACAGGAAGATTCATCCTGGGCAAGTATCGTCGCGCCGTTTCGTTTCATCAATTTGAGGCTTAAAAAGCCGTCCGATCCCATTCCGGTCATAATGACACCGGTCGCCCTCCCGACGTAATGGCGGGCAACAGATCTGAAAAGGTAGTCGGCGGAAGGCTTGCAGTTGTTTTCCGGCGGATCGTCGGTGATCTTTACCACACGGGTCAGGCCGTCGGCGCCGGCTTCAATTTTCATCTGTCGTCCCCCGGGCGCTATAAGCGCGGTACCCGGTTCGAGGGGTTCGCCGTCTCTGGCTTCTCTGACACGGATGGCGCATTTTCCATCAAGACTTTTCGCCAGGGATTGCGTAAAAACAGGCGGCATATGTTGGACGATCAATAACGGCACCTTAAGGTCGGCCGGCAGTTTGGGCATCATTTGTGCCAGCGCATTGGGTCCGCCGGTGGAAATGCCGATGGCCACAAGTTCAGATTTGCGTGAACGTTTACTCTTAATGCCCACCGGGCGATGGATGGGTGTGGGCCGGACCTTCGCCGGTATGGTCGGACGGGCCGTACCCCGTAATATCTGCCGGATCTCTCTTTTCCTGGCAAAAGCCCTGATCATCGGTGTAATGACACCTTCAAGGGTTTTTTTATTTTCCGCCATGCCGCCTGATTCGGGCTTCGTTACAAAATCGAAGGCCCCCAGTTCCAGGGCTCTCATGGTCATATCACCGCCGGCTCTCGTTAGCGTGCTGAGCATGATAACGCCGATATCGATATCGGAAACCTGGAGGTTCTCCAAAACTTCAATCCCATCCATCTCCGGCATCTCGATATCCAGTGTAACGAGATCCGGTTTCAGCGAACGGATTTTGGTTAATGCGGCTTTGCCGTTGTGGGCCGTACCCGCCACTTCGGCACCCGGTAGTCCGGCGATAACATCACTGACGATCTTTCGATATACCACTGTGTCATCGACCACCAGAATTCTAATGGGATCTGCAATGTTCATGGAAGGCCTCGGTTTGCGTCATCTTTTGAATCTGTGAAAGGTCAGGCTATCTGTCCGCAGAAACAATTTTTTCAAGGTTCAGAACACCCACGAGCCGGTCCTCGGTTTTGAAAACCCCTCCAAAGTATTCTCCCTGAATATTCCCGATGTTCGCAGGTGGCGGTTCGATTTTATCCGGGTTTGCTGTCACAACGTCGCTGATTCGGGAAACGAACAACCCGATGGATTCATCTTTGGACCGGACGATGATATTGCGGTTCTTCTCGTCCCTGTCCACCATAGGCAATCCCAGTTTGCGGCCAAGATCGATGATGGTGACAATCTGGCCCCTCAGATTCAGAATGCCCATCACATATTCGGGGGCCTGGGGCACTTTGGTGATGTCCGTCAGCTTGTTTATCTCCTGGATATTGAGAATATCCATGCCGCAAAGAGCGCTTCCCAGATAAAAGGTCGCCAGTTCCATTGTCGAGTTGTTGGTTTTGTCTTTTGAGTCATACGCCATTATGAGTTGCCTCCACAAACTTTATTGGTTCAGGTGCACCGAAATGCATTCGATCAGTTTTTCTCTGTCCAGTTTGATCTGGTAGTCGTCGATGCCCGCTTCCCTGCCCCTGGCAATGTCATCTTCACCGGCCAGGGTGGTCAGGGCAATCACACTCATGCTCGAAAACCGCTCATCGGTTTTGATTTTTCTGGATAGCCCCAATCCGTCGAGGTTCGGCATCTCGACATCCGTGACGACCATGGAAATTTCGTTTGCGTGCTCCTGGAGCAAGTCCCAGGCTTCAAGGCCGTCTTCAGCTTCCAGAACCCGGTACCCGGCATCTTCCATAAAGCCTTTGACCTGTGATCGGAAAAAATTGGAGTCTTCCGCATAGAGAATGGTGGGTGTTTCCCCTTCGGAAGTGGTGACGGTCTCCTGCATTTCAAACCACTCCGGATTTAAATGCCTCACCAGTTCATACATATCCACCAGCAGGGTGGTATGCCCATCGATGATCGCCGATCCCATGATGCCGGTCTGCTTGAGCGTCATGCCGTCGATGCTGAGGGCGACATCAATGGCATCCACGGGGCCTGTGGCCATCAATCCCACCTCCCTGCCGGCTATGGTGAAAACGATCACCAGCAGGTTCGCCGTGTCGACCAACGTTTTTACCTGTGCCACCTGATCTACGGTGAACAGCGGAAGACTGCTGCCCCTATACTGCATCACTTGAGTCCCGCCGACGGTTTCAATCTGCTTTTTTTCTATTTTTTCGATGCGTTCAACCAGGTTCAATGGTACGGCAAACTGCTCCGTTACATCTCCCCTGAAAGTCAGAAGGGATTGTTTCTCATTGCCGGCCATATTTTTCTCTCGGGCTTCCTGGGCCACATCTTTTGCCCGGGACGCGCCCTCTACCGAGGTCAGCCCGGCCATATGGGCAAGGTTGCCCACATCGAGGATAAGAGAGACCCGGCCATCACCCATAATGGTCGCCCCGGCGTAACCCTTGCAATTCTTGAGATGACGGCCCAGCGGTTTGACCACTATCTCTTCAGCATCGTACAAACGGTCGACGATCACGCCGTATTTCATGGCGCCGGTTGATACCACTGCGATATTCAGGGCACTGCGGGCGTGGTACCTGCGGTCTCCCCCCGTCCGAACTTCCGCCTCCGGTTCATCTTTTTCACTTTGATCCGGATCCTGAAAGTTCTCGGGCGTGAGAGGGCTTTCTTTCGAACGGCGGTCAGCGATGTCCTGTCGCCGATCAGGCCTTTCCTCATGGTTGTCCGGGTCGAAGAAAGTTCTTTCCAGGCCGATGACATCCGCCAACCTCACCAGGGGGAGCAGGTTGCCCCGCAGGCGCACCACTTCGGCATCCCCCACTTTTTCGATCCGTTCTTTTACCTTATCTGCGGGAATTCTGAGCAGTTCGACAAGGCTCACCTGGGGGATGGCATATCGTTCCCCTTCGGTGACGACGATCTGGCTTGGGATGATTGCCAGGGTCAGGGGGAGTTTGATCCCGATGCTGGTTCCCTTCCCCGGTTCGGAGTCGATCTCCGTCTGGCCGCCCAGTTTTTCAAGGTTGGTTTTGACCACGTCCATGCCAACGCCTCGGCCCGAGACATCGGAAATGTTTTCAGCGGTCGAAAAACCGGGTAGAAAAATCAAGCTGACTTTTTCTTTTTCAGACATGGTCCGGCTTTGCTCTTCGGTCAAAAGCCCCTTTTTTACGGCTGCCGCCGCCAGCTTGTCGCCGTTGAGGCCCCTGCCGTCATCGGAGATCTGGATATTGACCTGACCTGCTGCGTGGAAGGCTTTCAGCAAGACGCGGCCGACCCTTTGTTTTCCGATTTTTCTCCTTTCTGCCGGCGCTTCGATCCCGTGGTCTACAGAGTTTCTGACCAGGTGGGTAAGCGGGTCATTGATCGCTTCGATGATGGTTTTATCCAGTTCCACCGTTTTACCCTCGATGACCAACTCGACCTCTTTCCCCAGTTTTTGCGAAAGATCCCTGACCACCCGCGGGAATTTGTTGAACACCACACCAATGGGCTGCATTCGGGTCAGCATGATCGCTTCCTGGAGTTCGGAGGTGATCAGGTCAATGCGTTGTCCCGACATTTCGGATAGCCGCCGGTCATCCGATGCGAGGGATTGAAGTAGTTGGTTACGGCTCAACACCAACTCTCCGGCCAGGGTCATTAATGAATCCAATAGACTGACATGAACCCTGAGGCTGGTTTCAGAACTTGCTGTCATCGATTTGGGCGCTCCGCATACATTTTGAGACGGGGGGGCGGAAGCCGACGATACTTTTGCAGCGGTTTCAATTTCATTTTCAACGGAGTGCAGGGCATGATCTTCGACGACTGAAAATTCTTCCACAGGACTCTCCTCCTTTTGAGCCGGCACGACCGGGTCTAATTTCGGTTCCGCCGTCGGAGCGGGTTTAGGCGTAGCCGCTACACCGATACCGGTGTCGATGGGCAGCAGGTGCAGGTCTTCGGTTATTTGAAAAATGCAGTTTTCCGGCAACCGGAAGAGGATATTAATATCCCCCGGGTTTAGAATGGTGGCATATACGGCTTTGTAGGGAAGGACGCATGGGGGTAGATCTTCGGGAAGGGAGCCGACAGCTTCCATGTCGACACGACCCATCAGAAGGGTACCGGTATCCTTCATATCATCGAACAGTTCCTGGAGGCTACGATCCTTTTCGTAGATGTCCGGGATCAGATCGATATCGATAAGATACACATGGCGGCCATTGTCCAGAGCATCGATAATTTCCATTGCCGGGAGGGCAAACCCGGCGAATTCTGCTGCATTCAAAGGTTTTTCAGCCTCCTTGGCTTCCGGCTCAACCGGGTCGGCTGCACTGTCCGCCTCGTCGCCGGTGACAGCGGTTTCCCCTTGATAGCTCTCCTCGGTGATAGCGACCAAAAGCTCCAAATGGCGGGAGATATCGACCTCATTGCTGGCGGTGATGTCGTTGACCATATCTTTTAAGGTGTCGGACGCCGACAGCAGAATGTTGACAATTTCCGGGGTGGGTACCAGTTCCCGGCTGCGGATCAGGCCCAGAATATTTTCCATTTCATGCGTCAGTTTCTGGATGACGGTAAGCCCCATGAAACCCGCTCCGCCTTTAATGGAGTGGGCGGCCCGATAAACTTTGTTCACCAGATCCTCGTCAAGATTCGCTCCCGCCTCTTCGATGGAAAGCAAGTCGCTTTCGATATCGGCCAGGTGATCGATGGATTCATCGATAAAAACCTGCAGGGTTTCGTCAATCTCAATACTCATGATGTCGCTCCTTTGGATTTCGGGGGGATCTTCGAGTGGATTTCGATCTGCTGCTCCAACCCCAACAGGTGAAACATATCCGCGATTTTCTCACCGACATTGGTCAGAACCACCTTGCCTCCCAGATCCAGACAGGAGTTGTTCGCACCGACCACAACGGCCAATCCGGGTGGATCGACCCGGGTGACCCGGGAGCAGTCAATGGTAAGATTCCCGGAGTTCTGTTCAATCGCCTTGTGCAGCCGCGGGATAAGATTTTCCAGCTCCCCTGCAGTAATGCCCTTTCCGGGCCGGACCGCCTTTTCGGCGGTTTTCTTTTTTTTCTTCGGCATGGGATATCCCCTTTTCGTCCTAGGGTTGACACACTGCCGCAATTGCCATCGGCAAAGGGCGAATGTAAATAATCAGCATGTTTCGCGTATGACGGCGCGTTTTACGCAAGGGATTTCCGGGTGCCGGTATTTCTCACCCATTCATCCACTTCCTGTTGTTTGAATTTCCACAAACGGCCTATCCTGTAGGCGGGCAACCCCCGGGTCTCGATATATTTATAGGCCGTATCCCGGCTGATGCCGAGATATTTGCAAATGTCGTCAACAGATAACCATCGGTTTTCCATAATGTGCAGCTCCTGTAGTGTGTTCGTTTCGGTTTATCTCATTGTATTGTTTTATGAGCATCTTTCGGAAAAAGTTTAGGATATTTAACCGTCCACAATTCATTGCCATAATCATTCAAAAACCATGCCAGGCTATCGAAAAATGGGACATACACAGCTGAGAAAAGAGCAGCTCAAAACGTAATATGAATAAATCCAGCGAGTTGTAGCTGTTATGAGGGGGTTGAAAATCGATCAGGCATAAAATGGCCGCCCCGTCATGTCCAAAGAAGATTATATGGAGTTGAAAAAGTTCCTATGGATTCTTTGCATAACGGGGCATATCGCCATCAATTTGACAAATCATTGCGGGCAATTTGACGATTTGACCCGATATATACCGAATGGTTAGGAATTTTTCCCTTGATGGGTGGTTCGTCAAGGGCCGGCATCGATATGTTCACCCCGGGATTTTTACCATTACACCTGCCGGAAGAAATTCCGGCCATTTCGGACGCTGTCCTGTTTTTCAGGAAAATAGTCCGGTATTATCGGATCGGAATGCCGGTTTCTGTACAAATTGGAGGCAATATGATATCCTTTTCCATT
>CAZWAE010000108.1:0-13422 GCA_964631805.1 uncultured Desulfobacteraceae bacterium
GCTTTGGGAAACCTCGGGTTTATCGGAAAGGAGCACAACGTTTCCGTATAAGAGGAGTCAATTTTTAATTGCACATTATTTCACATTCGCATAAATCTTAAAAGGATAATTTCGAAAACGGAACGACATTCAGTCCATTCCGCTATATGCCTTCGGGAGTTGGCTGGAGGAAAAACGGCGCTATTTAAATTCAGGATGATTTAAAACGTCGTGCGTCCCGATTTTTCGAAGTACATAGACATCGTTGTCTATTTGAAAGGTGAATCGATAGGATCTCGTAATCCGGCCTTCCCAGATATCGCGAGGATCCGTCATTTTCTTTGTTTTCAGCGACAAATGCTTGGCGTCCGATAATAATAGGCCCAATTGTTTATCTGCTGTCTGTTGGATTTGTTGAGGCAGCTTTCTGTAGTCCCGGATGAACCTTTTGGTGAAAAGCAGCCTCATATCTTAGCCGTTTTCAGAGCGCCCAGTGCGTCCCCGATCTTTTCAAACGGACCTTCCGTACTTCCCTCGGCAATGTCCTTGTCAGCCTCCGCCTCGCCTTCTTGCCACTCTTTGGTATAAAAATACGCCTGGTCGGGAGAAATCACCTTAACCGGTTTAATGAGAATGCCTCCGTCTCTGTCCGCGATTTCCATATAATCACCTTCAGAGATGTTGAATTTTTTTCTTAGATGAGCCGGTAGGGTTATCTGGTGATGCCGTCGAACCTTGATCAGTTCCATTATCCTCTCCTCTATTGGGATAGTTGCGATATTGAGGAAATTATTAAATTCTTAATTTTATAATTTTATAATAACCCGCCGGGCCATATTGTCAAGAATGAACAAGCGAGGGAGGAGTGTCGCATAGCTGAATGAAGCTGCATAACGTGTTGCTGCGAATCCAGTACAATTTAAAAATTGGTCCCGATAATGCCGGAATCTGAAAAATAGCGGGTGCGGTCGGCGAATCTATCGCCCCGGCTCAGTTTGAAATCCCTGCCGCGTTCTTTTTGAATGGTATCTTCGCCAATGGGAGTTCCCTTCTTTGTCTTCCTGGAATATGCACTCAGGTCGCTACGTAAAAGGGATTACTTTCCGTTGTTCCCGCCATCCACGGTGACGTTTCTCTGACAGGAGCCCGTCGTGCAACCTTCTGCCTATCATCCGAATGGTGTAAAGAAAATAATGGGAAGGCTCCAATTTATAGAAAATTGTGCGGTTGATTTAAAACCAAATAAAGTCAAATTTACCGTTAAATTTATGTTGACACTTGAAATTTTCATGATAATTTAATGTTAAACATTAATAATTAAAGGCTTTCTACATTGATTCAGAGAAGATTGAATTTGCCGCCACCCGGTGAGGAAACATTTTTTCTGTGGGGGCCGCGCCAAACAGGAAAATCGACACTGCTAAAGGCTGCCTATCCTGATGCGGTCTGGATCGATTTATTGAAGGCCGAGGTGTTTCGCCGCTATCTCAATCATCCCGAGTTGCTTCGGCAGGAGCTGCCACGCGATGGGGTCATGCCGTTTGTTGTCATTGACGAAGTGCAGAAGCTGCCGACCCTGCTCGATGAGGTCCACTGGCTTTATGAAAACCGGCATATTCATTTTGCCCTTTGCGGATCGAGCGCCAGGAAGGTCAAGCGCGGGCACGCGAATTTATTGGGTGGCAGGGCCATACGCTATGAGATGTTTGGTCTTATTGCCGAGGAGCTTATCCCTGACTTTGATCTTACCAGGATTCTGAACCATGGCTACCTTCCCAGAATATATCTCGCAAAACAGCCCCGCCGCCTTATGAATGCCTATGTGGCCAATTATTTAAAAGAAGAGATCGCAGCTGAAGGACTCGTCCGTAATTTGCCTGTTTTTTCCGAATTCCTCAATATCGCGTCACTTTCAGACACCGAGCCGGTGAACTTTTCCACCATTGCCCGAGATTGCGGCGTTTCCAGTCAGACGATCAAGGAATATTTCCAGATACTGGAAGACACCTTGCTGGGCAGATGGTTGCCCAGTTTTCGAAAACGCCCCAAAAGGCGGGTAGCGGCTTCGGCAAAATTTTATTTCTCAGATGTGGGAATCGTAAATTTTCTGGCAAAGCGGGGATCTATTGAGCAGGGGGGCGAGTTGTATGGCAAAGCGTTTGAAAACTGGTGTTTTCATGAACTGAATGCCTACAACATGTATAATGAAACGTTTGCAGCGTTTTACTATTGGCGTCTTGCCGGAGGGACGGAAGTCGATTTTATCGTTAACGATATGGAGATCGCCATCGAGTCCAAGGCCACCCAAAACATAACTGCAAAACACCTTAAAGGCCTGCGAAGCCTGAAGATTGATCATCCCGAGCTCAAACGCCGGTTGGTCGTCTGCTGCGAGGATAAACCAAGGATCACCGATGACGGGATCGAGATTGTTCCATCAGCAGCTTTCGCTGAAATGCTATGGAACAATGAGCTTTTCTAACTATTAGATTATACATAGAATGAGCGATTAGCGATCCGCATATAGTTGTAAACTAACAGCCAATGGCCAATCGCTCGAGTGGAATCAATGACACGCCCAGAGGACCTGGTATGAGGGTAGCCCCTTAAAGGGGCTGGAAAGTGCTTTCACCTTTTAAATTTCGAATATCGAAGCACGAAATCCGTATTTTTGCGATCCATCACTTCGTAATGGCAAAGCCTTTTCAAGTCTCACGGCCAAAGATCGTGGTTTACTCTACAAATTAGATCAATTGATACCTCGCAAGCCCCGAATCCACGATACAATGGATCAGTTGCCGGTAATCCTCCAGCGGCCCTTCTTCGGAGCCGTGATAAAGCGTATACATCTGGGGGCTCCAACTCTTGATGGGCTTCAGCCCCGGGATGCCGTTGACCTCGATAATCCGAAGGCGATCGTTGGCATCGACACGCATATCCACGCGGACATGGTCCAGGCAGTTGAGTGCTTCGACCGACTCTTTGCAGAGTTGATTGGCCTCTTCGACAAAATCTTCAGGGATGCCGATTTTGGTAATGCCCACGCCCCGCATGTCGCTGCGAAGGATCGGGTATTTACCATTGTTGCCACCTTTTACGGTGACGATTCCCGGCAGAAATTCCTGCTTTTCGCCATTTCCGATCATGAGGACCGTGTATTCCCCCCCGGGAAGATAATCTTCCACCAGGGCCGGTTGTTCATACTTGGTGTGGATATGATTCACCCGGTTCTTGAGTTCATCCAGATTGTTGGCCACGCTTTCGTCACTGATCCCCACCGATCGTGATTCACAGCTCGGTTTGACAAAAGCCGGAAACTGAAGCGCTGGTGCGGTTTTCCCGATATCGACCTGGTAATGATGCGGAACGGCGATATTCTGCGAGCTGAGAATACGGTGGGTGGCGGTTTTGTTGATCAGGTCTTTCATGGTCTGGGCACTGGGACCGATGTAGGGGATTTGGCGTTTGTCGAAAATATCCGCCAGCCAGGCATCATCATCGACGTTCAGCCCGATGATATCCTCTTTTTCCGTGATGTAGTAAAGTGCACTCCAGACAATATCATAGCTTTTCTCATCGATTGCTTTAATAAAATCGTCCATGGTCTCGACATAGGCGATCTCGGCGGACTTGCCGTTGGTATTTATCGCTTCGCAGAGGGTTTTGGTGACCTCCAAATCTCCCCAGCCCTGGGCATCTCCGCCTGGGCCAGTAATAATCAACACTTTTTTCATCAATTCCTCCTTCTATATTCGTCAGAATGTAAACAATTCCGGTATCCATTCGTAATTTACCAGGGCATCCTTTGTTTCTTCTGAGATAGGTCCAATCAAACGGGAGATGGACCCTATCTTGCGATCCTCCCAGACGATTCTTGAGACCACCCTCAACGCGACACTTGTTTTTTTATAGCGGGTGCCACCTGCCAACGCGAAAAGATAAGCGGCCATCTGCCGGTTGGGATTGAGGATCACCACATCCTTACCCGTGCACTCCCCTAATTTTTCTCTGATCATGGCGGCGCAGTACCCGAAATGGGTGCAGCAGAGGGATGCATATATGGTTTTGATTTTCGGGTCAACGGCTTCCGACGCTTCCTTCATGAACCGCTCCACCAATGTCACCACAGCATCGCCATGAGAATCCTTTTCGATCTCGGTGGCCAGTTGATCGCATGGCTGGCTGACGATTCTGTCCGGGGCGACCCCCTCCTTAACGAGCAAATCGCTGTGGACCCGTGATGCTATTGTGGTCAGCGTCCCCATGATCACGGCTTGGCCGCTGGCATCCCCGGACAGCCGTTCATGGATCATGTCGACACCGAAACGAACGATATCGATCACGGGAATCCGGGTACGGCGGCTGAACTCGGTACGGTCATACAGTACCGACAGGGTATTGCAGGCAATCATGATGAAATCGGGATCGAATCGTTCCATCCCTGTCATGGCCCGATCAAATACCCGGATCCTTTCGGCGTCGTCCTTGAGGCGGTTGTACCCCCGGTCCTGTTCGGGCCAGGCATTGTAGTAGATGATGGTGGCATCTTGAAAAATGGGATCTATTTTCAAACGATCTGCTATCCCGGCACAGATGGACAGACCACCAAGACCTGAATCGGTGATGACGATGGTGGCTTTCTGTTTTTTAAACAGTGGGGTAAGCGGATTATCTTTGTTTAGAGGCATATTCATAAATTGGTTAACGATCCAAAATCGGCAGGCTTTACCGACATTTATTGTGAATGGTTAACTACCAATTGATAATTGCTAATTGTTAATTCTCGTTTTTCGAGCTACTCCGGCAGTCCATCGCTGATCTTCCGGGTAAGAAATTCCTCAACAAATTCCACGGCCCAATCCGGTGCCGTATCCAGGGTGCCGTCCATGATTCGGGTCATCAGATCCGCCAGGTGATGGCGGTGCTGAAGGGTGGTCAAACGGTTCCGAAACATGGCCGCACCCTTTTCACGCTCTTTGTCGAACCGGTTCATAATATTGCCGATCTCATTTTTAAACCCGGAAACGCCGTAATATTTCAGGAATCCGTGCCAGGCATACGCAACGCCGCCCTCGCGGGAGAAGGGTTCGGACAGGGCTTTGAGCTTTCGCAAACATCTTGTCAGTTTTTCATCCGTGAGCCGGCTCAGTCCCTCATCTCCTATCCAATAAGGGATGAGCTGCAATCGCTCCACACCGCGTTTTCCGACCCCGGCTTTGACCATGTAGCCGATCTTTCGATAGAGGAATTCCACGGGTTGATAAAAAACAAAATTGCCAAGGCTGTAGCAGATGGGCACGCCATTGTGAATTTCCATCCCCTGGGGCACATGGGGGTGGTGCCCGATGACAAGATCCGCTCCGGACTCTGCAACGCGCCGCAGGGCATCTGCCAGATAGGGCGGCGGAAAGGGAATGTACTCCACGCCTCCGTGGCAGATAACGATGATCACATCGACTTTTTGCCGAAGACCTTTGACAAGATCGATGACTCTCTCCACCTCCCAGCCCATGACACCCGGTTTTTCGGGGCCGGCGGCCGTAAGGTCCTCGCCTTCGCTGAAGCTGATGATGCCGATGTCGACACCCTTAACCGTCACCAGAAGCGGTTTTTCCGCTTCGGACAGGGATAGGCCGGCGCCGGTGTATCCAATATTGTGTTGATTGAGCAAATCCCGAGTTTCGACAAAGGCATCGGTCCCGTAGTCGAACACATGGTTGTTTGCGAGGGTGACCGCCTCGAAGGGAACCTTGGTAAGACCCGCCACATGTTTTGAAACCCCTTTGAATACGGCACCGCTTTTGTGGACGCCGTTACCGCCGTCCGCCAGTGGGCATTCCAGGTTCGCGATTCTTATATCGCTCTCCCGGATCACCGGGAGCAGGTCCCCGTAAACCGCCTCCGGCTGTTCCAAAATCATATCGGAAAAACCCCTTATCGGCGCCCAGTCCCCAGCGATGACGATGTCCGCTGCCACCTTTTCACCCGCGGCCCGTTCCCACGTACCAGTCTTCCAATTAATGTCGTTTTGATGATTCATCGTTGCTTTATCCGAATCCTCTAAGTTTTTATGGCCACCCATGTAACCCTTGGCTGAATTTTAATTGAAGATTGAGGATTGAAGATTCGTGGCACCGCTTCGCTCTATCCTTTTTCTTGGTTCTTCAATCGAACCCTGGACCCCTTGAACCCTTGGACCCTATCTTTACTCCACATACACTTTCGCAACCCGCGATGTCAGTGAAGACACGATCTCGTAATTAATGGTCCCCACATGGGCAGCGATCTCATCGGCGGTTATCTCTTCATCCCCCTGCCGACCGAGGATCACCACCTCATCCTCCACCTCCACCTTGGGAATATGACCCACATCGATCATGGTAAGGTCCATGCAAACCCTCCCGATGATGGGCGCGCGCACTCCCCTGACCAGCATATCGCCGGTGGATGACAGCACCCGGTCAAATCCGTCGGCATACCCGATGGGGATGGTGGCGATCCGGGTGGGCTGGGGGGTGTGATGGGTGCTGCCGTAACTGACGGCAAAGTCGGGGCCCACCGATTTGAGGTGGATGACCGTCGATTTGAGGGTCATGACGGGTTTGAGATCGATTCGGTTTTTATCCACCTCGTCAGACGGCCACAGCCCGTATTGGGATACCCCCGGACGAACGAGGTCCAGATGGGTCTCGGGCATTTCGATGGTGGCCGCGCTGTTGGCCGCATGGCGCAACCTGGGGGCGAACCCCTCTTTTGCAAGCGCTTCCAGCAATCCGGCAAACCGCTTGTACTGTTCCCGGGTATGGGTTTTGTCTTTGGCGTCGGCATTGGCAAAATGGGTAAAAATGCCTTCCACTTCGACATGGGGCAGAGAAGCGATGGTCAGCACATCCTTGACCACGCCTGAAACGCCCTCCCCGGTGGATGGGTCAACGGTCAAACCGTCTGCCAGCAGGCCCAGACGCCCCATTCCCGTATCAATCTTGATGTGGATTTTGAGTATTTTACCGGTCCGGACCGCTTCCACCGAAAGCTTTCTGGCCGAGGCCAGCGCGTTGACGGCAGCCCGGATATCATTGTCCGCCATGAAGGGGACATAGGAAGGCAGGCTGTAGCCAAACAGAAGGATCGGCGCCGCAATACCTGCCTTGCGAAGCCGGACCGCTTCGTCAAAACGGGCAACCGCCAGAAACTTTGCACCACATTCCAACGCGATCCGTGCAACCTGTGCCGCACCATGGCCGTAACCGTCGGCTTTGACCACCGCCATGAGATGGGTGTCCGGTGCGGTGACCCGCATCAGTTCCCGGTAGTTATGTGCCAGGGCAGCAAGATCGATCTCGGCACGGGTCAGCGCCGGTGGGAAATCCATCATGTTCTCGGCAGCCGGATCCATATCAAACCTTTCCCTCTCCGTATGCGGTGGTGTAATCCTTGAAAAGCTTCATCACCTTTTGGGTGTTGGGCCCTGGTTTGCCGTTACCGATGGTGACCTCATCGACCTGGATAATCGGCACGACCTCTTTGTTTGAGGCGGTGATAAACACTTCATCCATGGATTCCAGCTCATCCCTGTGGATGTCACGGGTTTCGATCTCGAAATGCCCTTTGAGCAAATCCATCAGAACGCTTCTCGTAATGCCGGGTAATATGCCGGTATCCGGTGTGATAATCTTGCCGTCTTTAAAACAAAAAAAGTTGGTTGTAGTGCCTTCAAGCAGACGGTTGTTTCGGTCCACGTAGATCGATTCGATGGCACCGGCGGCATGGGCCTGCTCCACTGCCCATACGGCGGTGAGATAGTTGGTGCTTTTTGAACCGGGGATGAAGCGTTCGATCTCCGCAGTGATAATCTTGGCCCCGTCGGTATACCACCAGTCGGGCAGTTCCAGTACGGGAACCACCATCACCATCAGGATGCCGTTCCCCTGGGGTGTCACACTGTCCGGGCTGATACCGCCGGAGTAAACGATTCGAACGTTGGAGTCTTTGTGAGCGGGATTTCTCCGAATCGTTTCCTCCACGATCTCGCAGATCTCCTCGTTGGTATGGTTGAGTTTCAGCCCGATCTTTTTGGCCGAATTTTCCAGCCGCTGTATATGCTCCTTCAGGTAAAATGGTCGCCGGTTGTAAGTGATCAAAAAATCGAAAACCCCAAAACCCCTTAATACGATGATATCTTTTACCGATACGAACGCCTTGTCTTCCGTTACAAATTCCCCATCGATGTAATATGTGTCCATTGCACCTCCACTAGGTTGTCGCAGGCGGACACCAACAAATTCCCACCCACGATTCTTAAACCACCGTTTCTAAATTCGGGAATCAATTCCCGCTGCCCCCGTAAACAACACAGCAGCCCCGGTGTGGGGCTGCTGTGTTGAAGCATGCCGTCATACGATTTTATCCGAAATAGGAACGGACAAAGGCAACAAATTTTTCGTTCTCTTCGTCTGTGCCCGGTGTGACCCTGAAAAACCCGGTCTTGCCGTGTATCTCTCCGATCTTTTTCAGGTAGATCTTTTCCTCAAGGGCCGCTGCGAGAATCTCAGCGGTGGTTTTTCCTGTCATGGTACCGTCGATGAGCATGTAATTGCCGTTGGCCGGATAGGGTTTCAGACCCACCTTCTTGAGCTCCTCCGTGAAGGTGTCCATCCAGCGGTTGTTGTGCTTGACCTTGTTTTTGACCTCATCGGGGTTGTCGATGATCGCCTCGGCCGCGGCGGCGGACATTCGGCTCACGTTCCACGGCAGAAACATCTTATTGAAAGCGGCGATCATCTCCTCGGAACCCAGCACGAACCCGAAACGGATCCCTGCGAACCCATATGCCTTGGAAAACGTCACCGACAAAAATACGTGGGGATATTTTTCGATCAGGTCTGCTTTTGAGGGTCGGTCCGGGTTGTAATCCAGATAGGCTTCATCCACGCAAAGGGGAACCCCCGTTTCACAGAATCGAATGAGATCCTCATCTTCGATAAAGACGCCGGTGGGATTGTTGGGATTGATGATCAACATCAGCTTGGTTCGGTCATTGATGGCGCCCAGCATACCCTCCACGTCGTACTGAAGGGAGTCTTCGAGAACCGGGATCTGCACCACCTTGGCATTGCACAGTTCCGCCCGGGTCAGGAACAGCTCGAAGGTCGGGTCGGACAGGATGAACTCGTCTCCGGGGTGCAGAAACAGGCGCATCATGGCGTCGATGGTATCCGAAGAGCCATTGCACAGGGCCACATTATCGGGACCCAGGCCATACATCTTACCGATTTTGGTTCGCAGCCTTAAGAAGCTGTCCGGATACCAATTCCCCTCCCGAAGGGATTGTGCAACTCTTTCAATAACCTTTTCCGATGGGGGAATGGGGTTTTCATTGAGCATCAGACGGGCATTTTCAGGGTTGTCCATCGCCTTGTCCAAAATGCCGACATTGTATTCTCTGGCAGTGTACAACCAGGGGACGATCCAGTCTTTGAGTTCCTTCATTTTTCGATCCTTTCAAATAATAGGGTTGAAAGTGGTATGCTTGTTTTATGGATGACCCGTCAGCGGGATCATGCACCTGAAATACAGTCGGCGGCAAATTTCACCATCTCGTCGGTGGCCTTTGAAAATTGCTCCGCAGTCTTTACAAGGGCCGGATGGCTGTTGTATTCATCCCGGCTGTACCCGTCCACGGCATAAGCTTTCTCAAAATAGGGAATCCGCATCAGCTTATCCATAACATCTTTGGGGATATCCGCATGGATGCGGTCTGCTTCAAATTCAATCTCTTTTTCTTCCGCGAAGTTGATGATCTGATCGATGTAGCCCGGAGGACAGGTGACCACGACGCCGGCCCCTGTTTTCTCTTCAAGGTGCCATAGCCGGGTTTTACCGTTCACCGTGGGACCGAGCCGCAGGGAACAGGAGAGCATCTTGCTGGGCAGGTTGTTGTCCTCGAGATATTTGTAAGCTTTTTTGAAGATGGCCAGTTCCGCGTACCGCACGTCTCCTTCAGTCAGCTCGATCCCCTTTTCCGCGGCAAAATCCCGCAGCCCGCCGAGGTCCCCGTAGCGGGATTCCATGTGGGTAATAACGGACCGCCACTGGGTAAGATCCACGTTGTTGGCCTTTGCTTTTTCAAGTCCTCGTTTGACCGATTCGGCACAGTCCACCAACTGTGGCAGAACAAAGGTCAGGGTATTGTTGGTGGCAATGCCCCGGGCCGTCAGCTCCTCGATTACTTCATACCCCTCCTTGGTGCCGGGTACCTTGATCATGACATTGGGGTTGAGTTCGGCGATGGAAAGGGCTTGCTCCATCATGGCGTCCTTATCAAAAGCGCTCCGGGGATCGGTCTGGCCCGAAAGGTACCCCTCTTTGTAGCCTGTTTTTTCAAACAGCGGCAGGTACATGTCCGACCCCCGTTTGACCACCTGCTTGTACAGGGTCCAGAAAAGGGTTTCTGTGTCGATCCCGGGATTATCGGCGATCACCTCTTTGGCGGCGTTCCGCCAGTAGGGAGGATCATCCTGGATCGCCTGGAGAGACAACGGGGGGTTGGTGGTCACACCCCGAAACAGTTGGCCTTCGGGATCACTCTCATTGTACATCCGGTCAAATTGGCCTTGCAGAGTGTCCCGGTCTTCCGGTGCTGCCTTGTCCAGCATTTTGCGGCACCAGTTGTTGAAAATCACAGGGGACGAATCCCACCAGATCTCCATTCCGGGGCTGACGTCAACCAATTTCTCAAACAGGTTTCTCTCTTCCATCTTTTCCTCCTTAGAAGTGAATTTAGACATGCGATCTGACTTTGTAGATGTTTATACCGTTAAAAACCTCATCGTAGGATCTGAAAGTTCAGAATTGATCAGGCCTTTCCAATTATTGAGTAAAATGGTACTGACCGAGTTCCACGGCAAATTTGTATTTATCCCCCCTGAAATAACCGCTGAGAAATTCTACCGGCATGTTACGGTCATTGTAGGTAACGCTTTCCATGTAAAGGGCGGCATCGTTTTCCTTCAACCCAAGAAGCGGTGCAATTTCCCGGTTCAAGTTGACGGCGCTGATGGTTTGTTCGCAACGGTCGAGGACGGTGTTAAAGGTTTTGGTAAAAATCTGGTACATGGACCCGGTGAGATCCATCTCCAGAATCCCTTCGAACAGGTCCACGGGAAGATAGGTTTCCTCATAAATCAGCGGAACCTCATCACCCGACCTTAACCTCCGAATGGCAATAACCCGGCTGCCGGGAGCCAGTGTCAGGCTGCTCGCCACATTTTTCGGAGGGGATTGATATCCCTTTTCCAAAAGCCGGGTGCTCTCTTTCACTCCGGCTTCGAAAAGTTCATGGCCAAAGCTGGAGATCCGGTTGAGCTTATGCTGCAGCGACACAGGCTCTGCGGATGACACAAAGGTCCCCATCCCCTTTTCTTTTCGAAGCAGCCCCTGGGCGGTCAACTCCCCGATGGCCTGTCTAAGGGTGTTCCGGTTGACCCTACACATCTGGGAAAGTTCGATTTCGGACGGCAGTTTTTCACCAACCCGGTACCTTCCCACTTCAATGGATTCTCGCAGCCAGGAACTGATCTGGAGATATTTGGGGATCGGATTGTCGGGATCTACGATTTTCAAAGTCACCTCTTCGGTCTGCTATGACCTGAGTTGAGCGGTTCAGCGTTCATGATGGGATTGAATAGATCGGTACTAACCGATATTTGCCAAAAGCATTACTTTTTCCCGAATGTTGTCAGGACTGAGCCCCTGGAACGGGATCTGCTCGGCCAATCCACCGTGTCCCTCCCGATAGGTTCCCATCTGTGCGTATTTCGTCTGTATTCCCCGCTGCAGGAGCCAGGTTCCCAATTTGGACCCCAAACCCGTTTTCTCACTCTGGCTTTCCACCACAAGGACAAATCCGCCGCTGAGCTGCGTCAGCATCTCTTCATCTACGACGTTCAAGGTGGGTTTGTTGACCAGTCCCACACGGATGCCTTCATATTTCAGGCGGTCCACCACATCCAGTGACCGGTAGAGCATCTCACCGTAGGTAACGATGGTGCCTGCATCCCCCCGGCGGATCCATTCATCCTTTCCGGGCGCAAACCGGTAATCGCCGGCGTAATAGGGATTGCCGTCTTCATCCAGAATATAGGGCGTCGCCGAACGGGTGGAAAACAGAAACCGCAGGCCTTCATCCTGGAACACCGTCTCCAGGATTGCCCGCAATTGGTGGGAATCGGCCGGATAGTAGAGCCGGGTCCCATCCTTTTCCGGCAGTCCGTTATCGGCAAAAAAATTGTTGATGCCGAAATGGCAGGTGTTGTCGGCCATGTCGTCGACGCCGGCGTGGGAGAAATGGGCCAGGACATTGGCCCTGTTCAACCGTGCCATGGTGATTTCAGAGACTACCATCTCCAGAAATGCGGAGAAGGTGCCGAATATTCCCTGTTTTCCCGCTTCCGCCCCGAAACCGGCAGCCACGGAAAAATTGTTCCGCTCCATAATGCCGCCGTTGACATAAACCTCGGGAAAGGTTTTCCGGATATGGTGCAGTCCGCATGACCCCTCCAGATCTGAATCCACCACCAGGACCCGCTCTTTCCGGTCCGGCATCTCCCCTATGATGTCACAGACGATCCTACCGAAATTATCCCGGTTTTTGGCCTTCTCGGCCGTGCTCCCCAGATATTCCGTTTTGACCGCTGCCTTCGGGGACGATTCCAGGAGGCCGGCTGCCGCATCGCACCCCTTGGCTTTGAGATAGCCGATGGCCAGATCAACGGGGATCACGTCATGGCCCTTGGGAAGCCCTTCGATCCCGGGGACGCCGATGGCCATCTTCCGCTTGTTGATCAATGCCGCCGGGCCCTCGGCATTCATCAGGGACCGAATGCGTTTGAACAGTTCGGGCAGGTCTTCCCCGTCGCAAACATCTACCGGGAGTCCATGGCCCTTCAGCGTCCCCTCAACAGTGTATCCCTTGAGGTAATCGCTGGGATGCCCGGCAATCGTCACGTCGTTGTCATCGATGAGCAGTTTGACATTTAAGTTGCGGGCAACGGCATATCTCGCGGCTTCCGCATCTCCCCCCTCCTGCTGGGAGCCGTCGCTGCCGAACATCACCACGGTCTTTTTCGGGTTGGCAGTAGCGATCCCGTTGACATAACTCCACAAATGACCAAGGCGTCCGGAACTGAAGAAAATCCCCTCTGCATCGTCCCGTTCGGGATGCCCGTAAAGACCGCTTTTGAACTCCCGGTAGTGGAATAAGGATTCGGTATCCTTGTATCCATTAAGTACCGCCATTTGATACTGGATGGCGACCCGGTGGCCGGCTTCATCAAAAAAAACGGGATAAACCGTATCGGACCCTTTCATGAACCCATCGATAATCAGCACCTCCGGAACGATATCATAAGCCCCGCCCGTATGGCCGCCAAGTCCTTTGGTGTT
>CAZWAE010000109.1:0-13386 GCA_964631805.1 uncultured Desulfobacteraceae bacterium
ATAAAAAATTTGTAAAAAAAAAGCGCCTGGGAATCAGGTATTGATCCCGTCATCGAAGTTGTAACCTCGGTGATGGGCTGTTAAGGTTTCTGGTTGAAACGTAAATCGAAACTTATAACTGCCATGGTGGGGCGTTTGTGTATTGCAGCAATCGTCCGTCGTGAGGTTTCATTTTCAGCACATGTATGGCTGCTCTATCTCAATAACAGCGACATCCTATGCAGATCAGGCAACATCCTAAATGTTGGGGGTCAATAAACTGGGATATTCGGTTTCAATAATAGAAACGGTATTATTGATATTTTTAGCAGCGTGTCACGCATGGGATAATTATTCGCAATGATTTTGCTGAGCCTCATCCAGCACTTTTCGGACCGTATTAGCCAAGTCAGCTTTTACAATTGGTTTGTATGCAAATGCCTTGATGCCGAAGTCTGTTACTAGCTCATCTGATATTTTCTTGCTGTAACCCGTACACAGGATAACCGGTATATCGGATCGTATTTTCATTAATTCAATTGACAGCTGATCACCAGTCATATTCGGCATTGTCATATCCGTAACAACCAGATCAAAGTCGTTGGGTTTTGAACGAAATAGCTCCAGTGCCTCTACGCTGCTTGTTCTGGTTGTTACTTTATATCCCAGACTTTCAAGGATCTGACTGCCCATTTTGACGATAGGAGCTTCATCATCTACAAATAAAATGCATTCAGTGCCTTTTGGTAATTCCTCGGCTTCATATGGACGATAAATTTTCCGTTTTCTGGTTATAGGCAGGTAGATTTTAAAGATGGTTCCCTCGCCCAACATACTGTCAACGGTTACCTTACCACCGTAGCTCTCAACTATACCTTGTACCATGGCTAACCCCATGCCGGTTCCTTCTCCCGGGGCTTTCGTGGTGAAATAAGGCTCGAAAATTGATTCAATAAGGTCAGGAGAGATGCCAGGACCAGTATCCGATACTTTAATTTCGATATAATCTCCCGGCTTTAAATCCATAGTATTTGAGGTACTGCGAGCGATGGAAATGTCTTTTAGGTGTATCTCCAAAGTGCCGCCTTTATCCTCCATGGCGTAAGCTGCATTGGTGCAAAGATTCATTAGCATTTGATGAAACTGGGTTGGATTACCCATGATCAAGGAATCGCTTTTAATGTTATATTTGATTTCGATTGAGCTTGGAATAGAAGATCTAATAAATTTTAGGACTTCTTTGGTGATTTTATCCACTTCAAGGGGTTTGAGTTGTTCATCGGACTGTCGGGCAAAGGTAAGAATCTGTTTGACAAGGTCTTTAGCACGTTTTCCTGCTGCATATAACTCCTGTAAGCTATCCTCTACATTCGTGCCCTTTTCAACATCATCAAGCGCCAGTTCTGTAAACCCAATAACAGATGATAGGATATTGTTGAAATCATGTGCGATACCACCGGCAAGATTGCCAATGGCTTCCATTTTTTGAGCTTGAGCAAGCTGTTCACGAAGACTCTTACGTTCCTTCTCTGCCTGTTTGCTTTTAGTGATGTCACGCCAGGTTGACCGGCTATATAGAATATTGCCATTTTCATCACGCGCGGCTGATACATTCAAACTGACATCCAGCTTTGATCCGTCTTTCCTTCGTAATTGGAGCTCTTGATCTTGAATCCAGCCAGTGTCGACGAATCGCTTGAAAGTCTTTTTTACTTCTCCCATACAATCCGGATGATATATTTCAAAAATAGGACGGTCTATAATCTCTTTTTTGGAATAACCCAAATTGTCGGATAGCGTCCGGTTGCATTGTTTAACGAGAGCCGTTTGGGGATCCACTGAAACATACATGTCCGGGGAGTTGTCATAAAGATCTTTATATTTGGCTTCTGATTTCTGTAGTGCCTCCTCCACCTGTTTCCGCACGATCAGTTCGTGCTGCAACTGCTCGTTGCTGCGGCTCAGAGCGGCGGTGCGCGCCAAGACCAGATTTTCGAGTTCTGTTTTGCGTTTTTCAAGCTTCCGTGAGTAGTAAAGGATCCGGAAATCGCCTTCGATGATCTTTTTAAATTCCCACAATAGTTTCTGATACGTGCTGGAGTAATGCCGGGTTTTATTGTCAAGAACACATATGGTCCCGAAAACCGTGTTGTCGCACCAAATCAGCGGAATACCCAGGTAGTTGATCATATTTAGCTTGACATCAGGGTTATGTTTCCAGGCGGGATCCTCAAGAGCGTTGGGTACAAGCAGTTGGTCGCATGTCGCCATGACGGTTTCGCAGTACAGACCGCTACCCAGATCGGCTTTTTCATACTCCTCGTAAGGATTCCCTGCGCTTATGCTCGATACCAGCACTTCAATCTGCTCGGGCCAAACGCGCATGATCAATGCCGCTGGGACCTCGAATACCTCGGCAACAAGATTGATGGAGTTTTGCCATTTTTTCAAATAATCTGGGGGAACATCATGTAATTGATAATGTCTCCCTTCCATAAGTCCTTCCTCCATTTTTTGTGGATTCTGTTAAACTCGAAACGACACCACATAATGATCACCATTGGGCAATGTTTTTGGTCACCAATGCTCGCATTAAGGCAAATTTGCTAATAATTCTGTTTGTGAGAGGTATCCGTAATTGTTCAGCAGAAAATTTGGTTTGAAATATCGGATAGTTACAACAATCAGACCAGATGGAGCTTAAGCCAATTTGATAGTGTATTATTATAGCATATGGGATGTAATTTCACAAATTGTGGGATTATAAATTCTTGATTCTCTCAAACCGGGTGAAGGATAGAATACCACGCATTTATCTATCACATGGTTACTGAACCTGACAATAGCTTGCCAGCCATACAACCTATCATAATTACAAGAATTTTATAGATATATTTTTTAAATGTCAAGAATTAACAAGATTGGTAAAAAGGCGATTATTTGCATTATGAGATGTGACGATATCGTCATCGGAGTCTTCACTTTGGAATTTTATCTGACTTGTTTCGGGAGTTTGGTAAACCTGAAACAAAGAAGGCGGAGCCAACTGACCCCGCCGTCATCTTTATTATTTTTACCGGCTGTCTATTTCTTCACTTTCCGTCTTGCACCGGCAAGACCGATCAGACCAGTTCCGAGCAAAATCAGGGTTGTGGGTTCGGGTACGGTGGGAGATATTAATTCTGCGCTTCGCCAAGTCCCAATCACATTGATGCCTGTCAAAATAGAACCGATATTGGCCTGCCCGCTATCATCTGCGGTAATGTATGAATTAGCGACATCTTGCGTGTCAAATGCCAGAGATACGGCTGCATGACTATATGGCTGAGACCCGAGTAAACCACCACCGGGGCCTCCCTCGAATATGCCCCCAAAAATCATATACTAAACTCCCATAGAATGAATTTTCCCATTGTACCTGCGGTAACTCGAAAATCGCTCAATTTAAGTGAAAAAGGGCTCTCAAAACCAATGAAACAACCCCCATATTTCCAAAAACCGTCCTTGGTAAATTGAAACGCCCATGGCGTTCCACTCTCGGGAAAAAACGGCCGCATTCGAAAAATACCTAAAAAATCATTCTGGACTGGCTTTTGCCTCATCCAAAACTTCGTGGACTTTTTTTGAGAGTTCGGAGATATTAAACGGCTTTTGAATGAAACCGTTACACCCCCTGTTCAAAATTTCCGTTGCCAGACCGTTGATGGCATAGCCGCTTGACAGTAGAACCGGTATCCGTGGTTGCATCTTTCGTATCTGATCGAACACCTTTCCACCGTCCATACCCGGCATGATCAGGTCCAAAATGACGATATCGAAATTCCCGCCCGATTCGGCCACCGCAGCAATGGCCTTCTCGCCGCTTGCAGCAATAATCACCCGGTAGCCCATTTTTTCCAGCATGGCACTGGCAACCTCCTGGATCATCTCTTCGTCGTCGACAAGCAGAACGGTCTCGGAACCTTTGACTATCGTTTTTTCGATCGTTTCTTCCCGTTGGGCTTTTTTGTCTGACAGGGGCAGGAAGATGTCGAACGTGGCCCCCTGGCCGATCTCACTATGTACAGTGATCATACCACCGTGGTTCTTGATGATCCCATATGCCGAGGCGAGGCCTAACCCCGTACCTCTGATTTTCTCCTTGGTGGTGAAAAATGGGTCGAAAATCCGTTTCCGGGTAACCTTGTCCATACCAATACCCGTATCGGTTACTGAAACCTTGGCAAAATGCCCCGGTTGGATCGGGTGGGGTCCGCGCAGGGTTCCATCCGGATTATCGATGGATGTTTCCAAAAACAGCTCACCTCCTCCTGGCATCGCCTGCCATGCATTGACAAAGAGGTTCAGGAGCACCTGTTCAATCTGCCGTCTATCGACGTCTACAACCAATGGCTCGGAATGCGTCTTGGTGTGAACCCGGACTTCCTTTCGGGTCCGCCCGAACATCTCCGCATTGACTAAAACCAGTTCATTGAGGTCAACCGGTTTGACTTCGTATTTACCCCCGCGGGCAAAACCCAGCAGTTGCTTGGTCAGATTCGCTGCACTTTGAATGTAATCCTCAATCGCCCCGATATGTTCCGTATGGAAAGCGGAGTTCTTTAAATCAACCGCCATTAGCGACGCCCGCCCCTGGATGCCCATCAACAGGTTGTTGAAATCGTGAGCAATACCCCCGGCAAGCGTCCCGAGCGCTTTCATGCTTTGGGCCTTCTCGTACTGGGCCTGCAATGCTTTTCTTTGGCTGATGTCGGTCAAATTAACGATCATACCGGTCGGAGCCCCGTCCCGCCCCTTTATCACTGCCGCACTTACCATTACATCCAACTTCCGGTGGTGTTTGGTGTAGCGCTGTGTCTCAAACCTTTTGGTGTCGCCGGCCCGATAGATGTCGCGTATGGCCTCCCGGGTAATCACCTGTTGATCTTCAGGGACAAAGGGGATATGTCGGCCTTTCAGTTCACCAAGCGTCCATCCAAAAACTTCGGAAAAGGCGGGGTTCAGATACTTGGGGGTACCTTCGGTGTCGTACATCACCATCGGGTCAGGGCTGGCTGCCAGTATTGCATGCAACCGTTCTTCCCGTTCTCTCAGGGCCTCTTCGGTCAGCTTGCGCTCATTTATCTCCTCTTTCAAGCTCTTGTTGGTGGTTTCAAGCTCCGTGGTTCGCTGGGCAACCTTTTTTTCAAGTTGATCGCTGTAACTTTTTAGAAATTCTTCGGCACGGCGAAGTTCAACCATTTGGGATTCAATCTTTTTTCCCATTTCGAAGAAAACCGATACAAGCGGCTTAAATTCGGAATATGGCATCTCTTGCAATGGCGGATGGTAATCACCCTTGGAATATGAATTTACGATTGTGCTTAAATAATCCATTGGCTGTTTTAAAAATTTTTTCAGCAAAAACCCGGTAGACACGATCAGCCCTGCGACCGTTATGAGCAAACCGATAACAGATGCGATCAGAAGCTGTCTATTGAACTCTTGGGATCGTTTCGGTGTCATCGTTATCTGGACACTTCCGATCAACTCATCATTATAGAATATATCCCGTGAGCGATGGACCAAATATTCTTCATTCATCTCCACGTTTTTAATTTTCTCGTATAGTTTATTTCCTGACACATCTGTCAATCTTACCATTATGATCAATTCGTTTTGGAAATAATATGAACAGATGACCCTGATGTTTTCCCGGTCGATATCCCACAAAGAGACTCTAAGCGTCCTGGCAATGGTATCGATGTTTTCATCAGCCTTGTTTTTTATCCACCTCTTCTCCCTTTCAGATATTAGATAATAGCTCAGAAAAATAAAGGCCATCGATATGATAACGATCGTCGCAACGAGACTGACCGTTAGATTCTTTGATATCGATCGTGTTTTAGGATGACCCATTTCAACAAGATCCTACAGGTGGAAAGCATGCATGGTTTTAACGACACTCCGGAATCAGCACCCGCCCTTTTTCAATGCATCGCTTTAATGCCGCGTTGAAGCGTTCAAGCATTTCTTTTGAATGTGGATACTCTTTGGAGACAATCAGGTGCAATGAATCGATACTCAATGATTTTGAAAGGGTTTTGAACTTGTCAACATCCTCGGGGAAATGGGTGTGAACCAAGTGCCATCCCACCAATTCATTTAGTGGCATCAAATCAATCCTGCCGAGCTTCAGCTTTTCCAAACCACTGATCTCCTTGTTTGCATAATCAACCGCCACGTTGGCTTTTTGAAATGCTTCTTCATAAAAGTATCCGGAGACACCACCGATTTTATACTTTTTCAAATCTTCTATCTTACTGAATTGATATTGTTTCGCCGTATCGTCGGTTTCATAGTAGAAAAAAAGCGTTTTTGAACAGGACAATGGTTCTGTGTACATCACCCTCTTTGCCCTCTCTTCGGTATATGAGTATGGAAATGCGGCCCACACCCGGCCCTTGATCACTGAATCATAACATCTTGCCCAAGGATAAAACCGGTAATCCGGCTCCATATCCATCTCTTCGAACACACTGTTTACAATCTTCGTAAATTTTCCATAATCTTTCATGTTCGATGATGTAAATGGAATCCACTCCCCGGTTGCCATCGGAACACTTTCTGCATGGACGAGTGGGACATTAAAAACCATCAGCAAACCGAATAAAATGATCCAGGTTCTATGTCTCATTCTGTTTTCTCCAATCCGATTAGATAGAGTGATCGTCCTTTTGGGGGGGCTTGGGTTAGTATAGCCTGAAGCGGCACCAAAATACAAGATGCCGGATCTTGACGAATCGGTAACTGTTTGCCCATTGATTTAACGATGATGGGGGGGTGGGGGGTTAAGACCGGCAGTTCGGGGTTGCGGTTTTCCCTCCTCTCGAACGACGCCATGGCAAACCGAGGGAAAAATCGGAGGGTTTCCCTGCTTTTCCTATCGGGACTATAGCCCGAAAAAAGAGGGCGGCAACGACTCTGCCCTCTTTTGGGTTATCGTTTCGCTATCCGGGTGCAGACCTCGACTGCCAGGGCAAAAACAATATCCAATGCCAGATGATCGATGATGGTTTTATCAAATAAAATTCTCGATTCCGCCGGGAATTCATCATCTGCGTCCCAGAATAACACCGCAATGGGAATGCGGGGGGCGATTTTGAAATGGTAAGCGGCATCCGCCATCTCCAGGGGTACGCCACCCAGTCGGCGGCAAGCTTCGGAAAATCCGGAAACATCTCCCTGATATCGCTTTCCGATCAGATCGGTCGGAATGGCGTGGGGACCGCGGAAAAAGGTCACACCGCCGGGAATATCCTTTTCCGATATCCACTCGTTTGAAACCGGGATCTCCTTTGCGGTCAAAAGGTAGTGGATGGCAAACAGGCCTACATAGATATTGGCAACGGGCCGACCGTCATATTCTCTTATGATTCTGGCCTCTTCCGGATACACCCGGTAGTCCAGGTTCCAGACAGAGAGGGTAAAGCACTTGTCGGTTGCATCATATCCGCACAAAGCGTTTCTGCAGACTTCCTGGGGATTTATCGCGGCCAGCTGGCTGAAATGGATGGCATCTATGGCGTCGGTCATGAGGTCTCCTTGTGGTATCGATAGGTTGACGATTAATTCACCCCATAGCATTTCAAAAAAGGTAAAACATCCCCCATATGGGCGGCATCCTTAAAATTGTTTCAAAAACCTTGTTTTTTGATCTGCAGTATGCACACACAATAACAGTTTGACGACAGGAGATATGATGCCCCCGAAACACTTCAGTTTGAATATCGGGCTATCCGATTACGCCATTACCGCCTATATGACGCTGCTTAACAAGCATCCGCTCAACGGCTCCCAGGTCAGCCGCCTATCGGGTATCCCCAGAGCCAGGGCCTACGAGGTGCTGCGCACCCTCAAACAGAGAGGGGTCGTGGCCGAATCCAGCGAGGGGATGTATATCCCCCTGCCCCCCAAAGAACTCATCAAAAGGCTCCGCAAGGGATATGAAAAGGACCTGTCAACCCTGCAGGCGCTTCTCAACGGAACCCAGACCCAGGCCAGCTACGATTATATCTGGACGATACAGGGACATTCAGGCGCAATGGACAAAGCACGGGAAATGATCGACGGGGCGGTTGATGAAATCTATGTGCGGATGTACCCCGAGGAGGGCCGACTGCTCGATCCGCTGCTCAGGCGGGCGGAGATAGGGGGCGTTCAGGTCAAGTACATTGCCATGCGGCCGTCTTCGGAAAAATTCACACATCAGGTCATCCATCCCGAGCATGAAACCATCGAGGCAAAACTGGGCGGTCGGAGCTTTGATCTGGTTGTCGACAACTCTGAGATTCTGGGCGGTCTGTTTGTTTCCGGCCAGGAGAACCAATCCGCTATCAATTGGGGCAAAAACCGATGGTTTGTGGTCACGGGCAGAGACAGCATCCGGCATGATTTTTTTCACTATTTCCTGCACAAAATCTACGCGTCGAACGAAAAGTTGACGCCTGATGAAAAATCGCTTTATGAATTGATCCGAAGAGACGCGTGAGGCGCTTTTCCTTACGGAGCTATGACCCCAAAAAGGTCACCGAAAAACAACCTGAACAAAGGAAAATCATTGACAAATACACCCGTGTCGGATAACCGGTTGTCCTTGTCAGGACAACTTTATTTCAACCGGGTAAAAAGCGGACAGGGAAAATAAAATGGGAAGAAATCTACATGCCGGACGCAGCATCAGCAGAGGGTTGAGCCTGAATATCCTCACGGATGACGAGTTGGAAGAGATTCACCTCGGCACTCTTGAACTGCTCGCGCAGACGGGTGTCTGGATGGAAGACGACGAGGCGCTGGACCTGATGGCCCGGGCCGGGGCACAGGTGGACCGGGAAACAAAAAGGGTCAGGATTCCTCCCCATGTGGTGGAGGAAGCCATTCGAACTTCACCCTCGAAAGTGATCCTTGCCGGTCGCGACCCCAAAAACGACCTGGTGCTGGAGAGCACACGGATCCATTTCACCAACTTCAGCGAGGGGGTGATGATCAACGATCCGTATACCGGCGAGAACCGCCCTCCCTTGAAGGCGGATCTGGTGCGGGCGGCCCGTGTCATCGACTATCTGGAGGAGGTCGATTTCTGCGAAAAAGCACTGGGCGCCCATGACGTCAACCAGGATTCGGTACCGCTGCACAATGCCGAGGCGTTTTTGACCCACACGACGAAGCACTGCGCCTTCGGCCCCGGCAACGGCAAACTGCTGAACAAGATCCTGGAGATGGCGGCGGCAATTGTCGGGGGCGCCAGGGAACTCGCACGACGCCCCATCGTCTCCTTCACCACCTGTCCGGTCAGCCCGTTCAAACTGATCCGGGACTGCTGTGAGATCATCGTTGAATCGGCGCGCAACAACGTGGTCTGCAACATTCTGTCCATGGCCATGTCCGGCGGCACCGCACCGGTGACCCTGGCCGGAACCCTGGTCAACCACAACGCCGAGATCCTGGCAGGCATCACCCTGTCCCAGGCGGCACGCAAAGGGGCGCCGGTCATCTACGGCAGCTCCACCACCGCCATGGACCTGAAAATGGCGTCCGCCGCCGTGGGTACGCCGGAATGTGCGCTCATCAGCGGTGCGGTGGCGCGGCTGGCCCGCTACTATGCGCTGCCCAGCTACGTCGCCGGCGGATAGGGCGACAGCAAAATCGCCGACTGTCAAACCGGCCACGAGAAAACCCTGACCGGCCTGATACCAGCATTGGCAGGTGCCAATATGATATACGGTCTGGGGATGCTCGAAAGCGGTATTACTTTCGATTACGCGCAGTTGGTACTGGATTGTGAATTTGCACGGATGATCAAGTTTACGGTGCAGGGGATCGAGGTCACCGACGACACCCTCGCGCTGGATGTAACCAAGGCGGTGGGGCCCGGCGGGGATTATCTCATGGAAGACCACACCTTCGAACGGATGCGCAATCAGTCACGTACCGAACTCATCGACCGAAGCATGCGCAGCAGGTGGGAAGCCGGCGGCTCAAAGGACGCCTACCAACGCGCCGTTGAAAAGGTTCGATGGATACTGGAAAACCATCATCCGGAACCCCTGCCCGACCACGTGCTGAAAAGGGTCCGCACCATCGTGGTGGAGACCGAAAAAGAGATTGGCATCGACAATGCATAAGCCTGCAAAAAAGTTCGCATGACAGCATAGGAGAGATAAGCCTGTGGAAAAGAAAATCTTCGTTAGAATGGGTGATGGAGAACGGGTCAGGATGGAAACGGCGGCGGTAAAAGCCGATATCCTTGCCGGTACGGCCGATGCGGCCGAGTGGGGAGGCGTTTCTGAATTAACCCCCGAGGATCAGGAAAAACTGCTGGCCATCCTGGCGGAACCGGGGCGCATGGTCAGCGTTGAGCCGGGCGAGGAGGTCGTGGTCACGGACGACGGGGCCTCCATGAGCTTTTACTCGGGCCAGGACGGCGGAGGGGTCGGCACTCCCATGAACCGGACCCAGGCGGTCCTGACCTACGAGCGCGCATGCGGGGCGGATACCACCTCCCTGGGACACAGCGATTACAGCTACAAACCGGTAAAGCCGATCATCAATTTTGAAGCCAACGACTACTACAACATCTCCATGAACACCACCGCGCCTTTTCTATACGGCGCCCAGCCCAATATGGGCCTTTACTACCGGCCGGACGGCCCCTGCCCCAACGCCACGGAACTGATGCCCATGGGCAAGATTAAAGAGGCTCTGGAAGCCCAGGAGGAGGCCTCGGCACTTCTGGAAGAGGATCTGGTGTATGTTGGCCGGAAACTGGCGGATGTGGGACTGGAGGGGATCAATTTCGACACCTGCGGATCCGCCGGCGACGCCGACTATCTTGCCGCCTTAAAGGCGGTGCGGCGCTTGAAAAAAACCATACCGGATCTTCCCGTGGTCATGGGGAGTTCAAGCGAATTCATATTGGGTATGCATGGGGGAGTAACATTTGACGACACCCGCCTCGCCGGGTTGTATCCCCACGACCAGGTGAAACTGGTGGCCGATGCAGGGGCCAGCATTTACGGCATGGCGGTCAACACCGCCACCACAAAGAGCCTGCCGTGGAACCTTGCAAGAGCGGTCACCTTTATGAAAGCGACCACCGATGTTGCCACCATACCGGTGCATGCCAATGTCGGCATGGGGGTCTGCGGCATCCCCATGATGGAGGAGCCCCCCATCGATGCGGTCACGCGGGTTTCAAAGTCACTGGTCCAGATCGGAAAAGCGGACGGGTTGTAGATTGGCGTCGGTGATCCCATGGGGATGCACATTCCCCACATCCTGGCCTCGTGTATGGGGGGCATCCGCACCGCCGGAGATCTGGTGGCCTGGATGCAACTCACGCGCAAAATGAAAATAGACGAAGCCAAAAGCGATGTGGCGGAAAAACTGGGGGTGGACCGCCTCGATTTAACAGACGAGGACATCATGCGGGAGGTCCGGCAGGACCTGGAGTTGGGAACGGTGACCTCCATTGCCGGCGGACCCAAAGGGATCCGGGCCAAACACAATGCCGCCCGCGTGCTGGGTATCGATATCCGCTCGGTCAATCTTTTCAAATCCCAATGGGAGAGATAGGGCGATTCGGAGAGAGAATTGCAGGACAGGAGAAAAACATGGAGAAAAAGCAGTGGCTGGAAAAGGCGGCCCAGACCATCATCGACGGCGATGAGGAAGCTGCCGCCGATGTCGCCCAGAACGCCTTAAAGGCCGGTCTGGACCCGGTGGAGATGATTGACAGGGGATATTCTCGGGGCATTCGTGAAATGGGCGAACGGTTCGAGCACGGAAAAGTTTTTCTTCCCAATCTGATCGTTTCATCCGATGCCATGATGGCGGCGGTCAAGGTGCTGGAGGCCTCGCTGCCCGAGGATCGCCAGGATCAAAAGATCGCAACGATCGTTGTGGGAACGGTGGAAGGCGACATCCATGACATCGGAAAGGGCATATTGATCACCATGCTGAGGGTCAACGGATTTACGGTCCATGACCTGGGCAGGGATGTCCCCATCGAAGTATTTGTCGATAAGGCGCGGGAGTTGAACGCCGATGTGGTGGGTTCTTCCGCGCTGATGACCACCACCATGGAAGGTCAGAAACTCATCGAAAAAGCCCTGAAAGAAGCGGGGCTGCGAAACAAAGTCAAAACCATGGTGGGGGGTGCCGTCGTTACCACCCGATGGGCCAAACGGATCGGAGCGGATCTGTACGGTGAATCCGCCGGCAGCACAGTCAGCCAGCTCAAGGAGATGTTTTCCCCAATAACAGGAGAATAGGGGTCCAGGATTCAAGGGGCCAAGGATTCGAGTAAAAATAAACGGCTTGGCATAAATGAATAGACACGTCGTCTTTTCTGTATTTCTCATTCGACGCCTCCAATCGAACCCTTGGGCTCTTATCTATCGACCCACACTTTTCGAGATGTTTTTTTAAGGTAGAAGCAGATGGATGCCTATACACGCGTGATGCGCGTCTTTAATCACAAAAAGCCGGATCGAACGCCCTGTATGGGCGCCAATTCCACCGTCACCTACGACCAGATGGATGCTGTGGGCCATTTCTGGCCGGAGGGACACAACGGGGCCGAACCCATGGAGGCCCTTGCAATGGCGGCTCACACCGTGGCGGGTTTTGATGCGGTCCGGGTACCATTCTGCCAAACCATGGAAGCGGAAGCCCTGGGATGCAAAGTCAAGCCAGGGAAAATTCGGGATGAGGAAGGCATTCCGGGAATTGACCACCCCGCCCCTTACCGATTGGGCGACACGCCGTTGCTCCCGGACGACTTTTTATCCCGCGGTCGTATTCCCGAGTTGCTGGAAGCGGTCCGCATTTTAAAAAAGGCGTTGGGAAACCGCGTGCCGATTGTAGGGGGCATCATCGGACCCATGACCATTGCCGCGGCCATGCTGGACATTATGGTGCTGCTCAAAGCCACGTTGAAAACCCCCGAAAAGCTGCGCCCGTTTCTGGGTATAGCCGAACAGGCCGGCACCAGGTTGGGACACGCACTCATCGATGCCGGTGCCGATATCATCTGCTGCGAGGATATGAGTGCCTCCCCGGCTCTTATCGCCCCCCATACCTATCGGGACTTTGAGATCGAATACCAGAAACGTCAGTTTGAGGCATTGTCCGTTCCCAAGATCCTGCACATCTGCGGAGATGTCACCCCGATCATCCGGTATATGGCCCGAACCGGCGCCGATGCCATCAGCCTGGAACCCAAAACGGATACCGGTGTCGCCCGGAAAGAATGCGGCCAGGAGATGATTCTTATGGGAGGGTGCGACACGGCCACCACCCTGTTTATGGATCCCCCCGAAAAGGTTTATAACACCTGTCTGACGGCCATCGATGGCGGGATTGACA
>CAZWAE010000110.1:0-13117 GCA_964631805.1 uncultured Desulfobacteraceae bacterium
AAATTGAACATAAAAAGTTGGATATTAAACGTATTTTCATCTGATGAGGACGCGGATGAGGCGTTGAAGACCGACGCTCAAAGGAGCACCATGACTGAAGATCCTGAAACACCGGAACCCGTGGAACGGGCGGAGGACCCCGATTTTTTGACCGATACCCGTTTTGACGATTTAAATCTGCCTCCGGCGGTATGCCAGGGGCTCGAAGCCTCCGGTTTTACACATTGTACACCGATCCAGTCCAAAACCCTGCCGGTATCTTTGACCGGAAAAGATATTGCGGGACAGGCCCAGACGGGAACCGGAAAAACCGCTGCTTTTCTGGTCACCATTTTTTCCCGGATGTTGTCTTTGCCCAAACCTGAAAAAGGAATGCCCTCCGCATTGATTATCGCCCCTACGCGTGAACTGGCACGGCAGATATACGAGGAAGCCAAGGTGTTGGGCAGCGGCACCGAGTTCAAGATGGTGCAGGTCGTCGGTGGCGTCGATTATACAAAGCAGGCGGATCAACTGCGTCAGGGCGCTGACGTGGTGATCTGTACTCCCGGAAGAATCATTGACTATTACAAACAGGGCATCTTCAAAACGGACGGAATCCAGGCGGTTGTCATCGATGAAGCGGATCGCCTTTTGGACCTTGGGTTTGAGAAGGATATGCGATATATCCTCCGCAACCTTCCCCACTACGAAAAACGGCAGTCCATGCTTTTTTCCGCGACATTGTCCTATCGGGTAATGGAACTGACCTATGAGTACATGAACCTGCCCGAGTTTATCGCCGTGACGCCCAAAGAGGTCGCTGTGGAGGGAATCGAGCAGACCCTGTACCATGTCGGAAAAGGCAAAAAACTTCCGCTTCTCCTGGGCATCCTGGCCAGAGAAAATCCCCATAGGTGCCTGATTTTCGTTAACACGAAAGCCGGCGTGGAATGGTTAACCCAGAAACTCAAAGGGAACAATTGGCCGGCTGAGGGGATTACCGGAGATCTCCCCCAGAAAAAACGCTTCAAATTGATGGAGGAGTTCAAAAGCGGGCGCGTCAAGATACTATTGGCTACGGATGTGGCGTCCAGGGGGATTCATGTCGAGGATGTCAGCCACGTCATTAATTACGATCTGCCTCAGGATGCGGAAAATTATATTCATCGCATCGGTCGCACGGCAAGGGCCGGAAAGTCGGGCCGTGCCATATCCCTTGCCTGCGAGGAGTATGTCTATCACCTCGAACCCCTTGAAGAGATGTTAAAGGATAGTATTCCGGTGGTGTGGGCGGAAGAGGACTGGTTTGTGAAAGATCAGGCCGGCCCTGTCACAATCGCCAGGAAACCGCATCGAAAAAAACCGCCCCATGGGAAACCCCGCACCCCTGATAGAAAAAACGGGTTTCGGAATATTCCAAAAATATTTGCCCAACGAGACCCCGATTATTTTCCCGGGACTTTTTTTGGTTTCAAGCGACCTGTAGGTTCCAACAAGTCCGGTACAAAGAGCGGCGATCCGAAACCGGATGCCCGGCAAAAAAGAAGGCGTTCACGCCGCAGAAGGAAAAAACCTACCGGAGGCGGTGAAGCGCAAAAATTGCCAAAGGGCGAGGCTTCGCCATCCTGACTGTTTTTTCAAAACCGGACCTGGTTGACATCTCGCTAAATATGGTATAAGTAGCAGGAAATCAAAGCACATGTTGTGGTCCAAACCAACTTTGCACTTTGGGCCGGGTAAATGCCTCTTTCTGCCATGGCGAATAAAAAAAATTTTATTCTCGACACCAACGTCATCCTTCACGACAGTTCCTGCATCTACCAGTTTGAAGAAAACGATGTGGTCATCCCCATCACCGTCATTGAAGAGCTGGACCAGTTTAAAAGAGGAAATGAAACGTTAAACATTCAAGCCCGTGAATTCCTTCGTTCCATAGACGGCATCAGCACGGAAAGACTTTTCAACGGCGGTATTCGAATCGGTCCGGACAGCGGCCGGATCAGCATTCAGCTCGAGCGCCCTTTTCATGAAAAACTGGCTGACAATTTTTCAAGCGGCAAGCCGGACCATCGTATCCTGAATACGGCATATCTCATCTCCCGCGATTATCCGAATCGGAACGTCATCCTCGTCACCAAGGATGTCAATCTACGCATGAAGGCCAAAGCCGTGGGATTAATGGCAGAAGATTATACATCCGATCATGTCAAAGACCTTTCAGGCATCTATCAGGGAAGCCAGGTGGTCGAGAACATCAGCGAATCTGTTATCGATCAGTTGTACCAGCCCCCTTATGAAATTCTCGCATTGGGCAACGATATCTCTGAAGGACTGCTACCCAATCAATACCTGGTCCTGCGAAACGGCAGTAAAAGCGCCCTTGGACGGTACAATGGCGGCAACCGCACCATCCGGCGTGTTGATAAAAATACCTGTTATGGGATTACCACCCGAAATGCCGAGCAGACCTTTGCCTTTGACGCAATGGCCAATCCGGAGATTCCCCTGGTGAGCATTAGCGGAAAGGCGGGAACCGGCAAAACTTTGCTGGCGCTGGCAGCGGCCCTTGAAACCCGGAAGCAGTACCGTCAGATCTATATTGCCAGGCCCACCGTGCCATTGAGCAATAAGGACACCGGGTATCTTCCGGGGGATATCCAATCCAAGCTGGATCCTTACATGCAGCCCCTGTTCGATAACCTTGCCGTCATCGAAAACCGGCACCGACGATCGAACCCCGGCCATCGGAAAATCAAGGAGATGCTGGATGAGGAGAAAATCGTAGTGACGCCGCTTTCCTACATCCGCGGCCGGAGTCTCGTTAACATTTTTTTTATCGTCGATGAAGCCCAAAACCTGACACCCCATGAAATCAAGACGATTCTCACGCGGGCCGGAGAAGGCACAAAAATGGTTTTCACCGGTGATATTTTCCAAATAGACCACCCCTACCTGGATGCCCAGTCCAACGGGCTCAGTTATCTGATTGAGAAAATGAAGGGGCAGCACCTGTATGCCCATGTCAATCTGATCAAAGGGGAACGATCCGGGCTCTCCGATCTGGCGATCAAGCTGCTGTAAGCAGCACTTTCCCACCACTTGAACGGTTTCCAAGAGAATTTTTGGCCTTGGAGGACGCCACACAAAAAGGACCCGTTGCATTCCTGTCGCCGTCAATCATCCTTGAAAATGAGGATCGCCTTTGATACTTTGTGATTTCATGAGAAACGCATGAATGAACCTCTCAAAGGGGTATTGCAGGCCTTGGCACCAACTATTCGTGTACGACGGATAACACCCGACGATTGTGTTGAAGGAGACCATTTTGACCATCAAATCCAGAGCCCTTGAAGTCAACCTCGCCGATACGAAAGTCGATGTTGAGGTCGATGAAAAATATTTGATATTACAGGAAATATTTTCAAAGTACTATGGGCTTATCGAGGGTGTTAATATTTTCTTGAGGGAACTTTCCCATCCCTTGAGAAACTGGGATTTTATTGTCCAGGAAGCCAGGGGGTATTCCCTGGATTATTTTCACCTCCTGAAGGGGCATCCCGAAGGTGGTGACGCCGCGGGTCTTTTTGTTGCCATCTTCACCGATGCCATCGACTCCGGCACTACTTCGACAGTCCAGATGGAGGCGGCGGATAATCTTTTGCTTTTCCTTCAGAAAGTGTTGAGTGAATCCGGGGCCGACATCGAAAAATTCATGCCGGTCATCCAGGACGCATTTGACCGTATCAGAAACTTTGAAAGCGAACGTTTCTTCCTTTTTGTTAAAAGCTACTATCAAATTAAGAGATTGGGGGAGGTGTTTCTCAAAACCCGTTCGCCCAACGGATCCGATTGCAGATCGATAAATCAGTTGCTTGTCAAATACTTTAATCATTCCTATCGATACTGGCTTAAAGAGGAGGATCCCAGGGCCTGGTTTGAGAAAGAACTGGGGAATCGGGAAACGTTCAGCCAGTCAAACGGTTTTTTTACAATGATCTCGCACCAGTCTATAAGGGGTCATCTCTCCCGGCTGGATGAATTATCCGGGCCGGAGACCCTGGACTCAGCGGATAATACACAGGCGTTGATGGCGTTGCCAGGATACAACGAAATCGTCGGGAAATATCGCTCGATTCCCCAGAAGCTTTTTGACGCTGGTTCCGAGACCGGGAGAAGTAATTACTGGAAGGTCATTTTCCTTTTCCATATCATGAACATTTCCGGTCTGTCAGTGATCCACGAGGAAACCTTAAGGAACATTAATCGGACATTGACATGGCTCATTGCCAATGAAAGCCTGTCCAACGCCACAAGGCTGATCGAAAAGACCTTTTCCATCTTAAAAACCCGGAGACACCAGTTTCCCGTAACGGCTCTGAACTGTGTGCTGAACATGGGAAAAGGGGTTTACAACACCGATGATATCGAGTTCATAAATTTTTTTATCGATCAGGTGATCGGGCTGGGGTTTGAATTGCCCCGGGTAGACGGGGTGGGAAACGACTGGCAGATAAGGGTCAACCCTGCCCACATCCAGAATATCCGGACCTGGATGGAACTGATCGAACTGAATCCCAAAAGATCGATCCGGCTGTTGTCTCACCTGATTATCCATCTGGCCCTGTGCGGCGTGTTTATCAAGGATACCGACCTCTTTCCGCGGGATATCACGCGGTTTCTTAACAGCGATATCGCTCCCGCATACAACCTGGCAAAACAGGTCTCCCGGTTGTTCCCCTCCTACTTTAACGATATCGGAGCCGAGGGTAAACTCAGGGAGATCTCCACACGAATCGATGAACTGACCCATCGGCGGGACATTCTCATCCATTTTTTAAGAAAACAGAGCCACGTGGAAAGCAGCAACCTGATCATCGGATTCATGGAGGCTGTTCTTCATTTCTGGGAAACCCGGGACAAAGAGCATCTGAGGCCTTTCATACCCCCCAATATTTTTGATCAGATCACTTCCGAAGGGGCCTTTATCGATAATGTTTCCAGCATTTTCACCCATCTCAAAGCATCCGGCCTGGCACTGCCCGGGGCACTTTTGACCACTGGAGAGGATCAATTGAAAAAAAGGGTTGACGATGTCCCGGACGTTACGGCTACGGACCGGGAGCGGGTGCTTCTCATTGCCACCTTTTATAAACTTCTCAATCAGAAGTACCAGACCGATTTTGTTGATATCGGCAACTCCCTGGATCGACTGAAATTAGAGGCGTTCCCGGATCTTGATAAACTGCAGTCGGCCCTCGAGGAGAAAAAGCTGGAGGTCCGGCTAGGTAAACTTCTTGACTACCTCGAAAACCTGAAACAGCTGATACTTTCTGACCGTACCTATGAAATTCGTGAAGATATTTATAAAAAAAGGCATTTTACAGTTGATATCCCGTCTATGTACGGCAGCTACAACGAAATGAAATTCGATGCTCTCGGGCTGACATTTCGAATTGAATCTTTGGTCAATGTCCTGTTTGAAGATCTCGTCGAAGATATGGATCTGAGCCTGATCACAAAAGCCACCTTCTATCAGATCTACGACCGGCTGCATCTTTTTGGTAAAGCCCTCAAACTTGAAGGGATCTCTTCTCTGGAGCTGGAGCGACAAGTGGAATTATTAGCTTATTCCCTTGAAGTCAAAGGATTTACCTTTTCCCAGTATCTGGATATCTTCAAGGGGTTCGTGCAGTGCGTGAAGAATATCATTAATGACTATTTCAACAACATCCACGGGCAGAACCTGACACGGGCACTGGCCAGTATTCCCGTGGATCAGATTCAGGCCAAATTTCTTCCCCTGGAAGGATTGGATGATGCGGAAAAGCTCAGGTATCGTGTGTCGGAGATTTTTTTCAGGGACCGCATCACCTTTTCGCTTGGATTACAGCAGGTCGATCTTTTCCTGAGTCGGATTCTCAATACACTGTTCCACCAGGCAAACAAACTCCCCAAGGATAAGCTGCACCAATTGCTTCTCTACGACCCTCAGCGGGTCGTGACCCCCATCGATAATATGCGGAAAATACTTTCGGGGTTAATTGACCTTGGAAACAAAGGGTACAATCTTGCCAAGCTGGATGGATTAGGCCTGCCGGTACCGCCGGGGTTTATCATTACCACCGAAGCGTTCAGGTGGCGGATTTTAATTAACAGTTATCTTCCCGCCCAGCAGAATTTCAGAGAGCAGGTAACGCGGGAAGTAAAAGAGCTGGAGAATAAAACCGGGAAAAAATTCGGAAATCCCAAAAAACCGCTGCTGCTCTCCATCCGGAGCGGATCCACGATTTCACAACCGGGTATGATGGATACGTTCCTCGACGTGGGCGCCAACGAGGAGATTACCGCAAACCTGGCGGGTATAACAGGCAATCCCTGGTTTGCCTGGGACAATTATCGGCGATTTCTGCAGTGCTGGGGTATGGCCTTCGGTCTGGAGCGAGATGATTTCGATGCCATTATCAGTGAATACAAACGCCGTTGGAGTATTAGCTATAAAAGGGAGTTCACCGGGGACCATATGAAAAAGGTGGCCCTTACATACAAGCATATGATCCAGGATTCCGGGATCGAAGTGATGGAAGATCCCTTTGAGCAGCTGTTTTTAACCATCAAATTGATATTTGCTTCGTGGAATTCTTCCAAAGCCCGAACCTACCGTAAGATCATGGGGATTTCGGATGACTGGGGAACGGCGGTGGCGATCCAATCCATGGTTTTCGGAAATATGTCCCGGCGTTCGGGCTCCGGGGTGATTTTTACCCACAACCCCAGGTGGTCGGGGGACACCTTGCGGCTCTGGGGGGATTTTACATTGGGAAACCAGGGAGAAGATGTGGTGTCGGGCCTGGTCAACACAATGCCTATATCCCTGTTCCAGCAAGAGATCGAAAAGCGGGAGACCGATATCACAATGGAAACCCATTTCCCCGAAATCTATCTGGCGTTGAAGGAGTGGGCCATGGATCTAGTGGAAAAAAACGGCTGGCCGCCGCAGGAGGTGGAATTCACTTTTGAAGGTCCCCGGAAAGAGGATCTATTTCTGCTTCAGAGCAGGGATATGTCCATTCGGGAAAGCAAGAAGGTCTATACATTCGATCTTGACGAAGCCAGCGGTGGGGCAATTCTAGGGAGCGGCATCGGGGTCAGCGGCGGTGCGATGAGCGGCAGATTGGTGTTCAGCTTAGAGGAGATCGATCGATGGCGGCAAAAGGAACCCGAGACCTCCTTGATTCTGGTGAGAGGGGACACTGTTCCCGATGATATCCGGGAGATTTTTTCGGCTGACGGGATCCTGACCGCCAAGGGTGGTGTGACGTCACATGCCGCTGTGGTCGCCCATAGGCTGGAAAAGACATGTGTTGTCGGCTGTGGTAACCTCATCTGTGACGAGAAGAGAAAAGCGTGTCATTTTAACCGGCGGCGTTTAAGTACCGGTGATTTTATCAGTATTGACGGGCGGGAAGGGTCTGTCTACGATGGGCATATGAAAATCAAGGAAGCCGGTTAAAACTTATTTTCCGATATGCGCCACCTGCCTTGCCGAAGGTTATTGAATCGCATATATTGAAGGAGCAGACAAATGTCGCAAAAGAGTGGAAACGGAGAAAAGCTGGGGATCAACGGTTTCGGCAGAATTGGCAAACTTACCCTATGGGCGAATTTGGCCCGAAAACATTTTGATGAAATTGTCATAAATATTGGCCGGCCTGCCGGTACATCCCTTGCGGATGTTGCGCATTATGTGGAAAGAGATTCTTCCTATGGCCTGCTGCAGAATTATCTCTACGGCCAAGCGGCCGAACCGGTGGTGTCGGCGATAGATGAAGACAGCGGTTCTATGAGCGTCGACGGGGTCAGGGTGCGCTTCTTGAGAGCCGCCAGGAATCCTGCGGAGATCGGTTGGGATGACTTCGGTGTCCGAGTCGTTGTGGACACCACCGGCCGGTTCCTGGATCCCCTGCTACCGTCAGATTATCCGCAAGGCTCAATCCGCGGGCATCTAAAGAGTGGTGCTGAAAAAGTCATTGTTTCGGCGCCCTTCAAGATCAAAGAGGGCCAGCCCATTTCCGGGGATGCGGTCACCACCGTTATGGGGATCAACGACAGTGACTATGATCCGCGGCGGCATAAAATTGTATCCAATGCCTCCTGCACCACCACCTGTCTGGCACATATGATGAAACCGTTGCTCGACGCCTTCGGTCCGCAAAAAATTCTGTCTGCCTCCATGTCCACCATCCATGCCGCCACAGGATCCCAGGAGGTATTGGATCGCCTGCCCAAGACCGGCAAGAGCGACCTTCGAAAGAACCGGAGCATCATGAACAATATCATTCTGACCACCACCGGTGCCGCGAAAGCCTTAAGGTTGGTAATTCCCGAGATGGAGGAGATCGGGTTTATCGCTGAATCCGTCAGAATTCCCACCGCCACCGGATCGCTGATCATACTGGTGCTGAATCTTCAGGAAGATCCATCTGGCAATTTTATCAAACGGGAATTGGTGAACGATGTTTACAGACAAGCCGCCGAATTGGACCATCGGGGGTATCTTCACTACACGGATAAACAAAACGTCTCAGGCGATATTGTCGGTGTGCCCCGGGCCGCGGCTATTATCGAAGGGCATGAAACCCATACCCGAACGGCGGAATTGACGCTGGACCTGAAAAAGGTGCCGGGACTCGACCAGAATATCGTTTCATCCCTCAAAGCACCGCTGATCCGGACACCGGTGACCCAGGCGGTGATCTATGGCTGGTATGACAATGAGATGGGCAGTTACGTCAATATGCTGTGCGACCGGACGATCACCATGGCGCAGGATATGTAAGGGCCGCGTGGGTGTAAATCACTACTGTTGGTTAACGGCAACCATTCATTATCACGGGAATTTGATATTGTTTCCGCAAGGAGCATAGCGCATGGCGCATGGTTACGGCTTCATACTCATTGTACTATGCGCCATGCTCTCTGCGCATTGAATAACGACTTCTGACATATGGATAATGTGAGCTACATTACCAACAGTCTCTATATACACCCGGACGACGGGGTCCACAGGATGCCGCTCAAACGGACAAATTCCTCAACGGACAAGGTTTCCGCCCGCCGCACCGGGTCGATACCCGCCAGCCCAAACCCGGTGGCAAGATCCTCATGAGAAAATGGAAGGTCGCTCGATTTGAGTGCATTCCTGAGAGTTTTCCGGCGTTTTGAAAATGCCGCTTTGATCAGTTGGAATAAAAAGGTTTCATTTCTCACCAAATGCCGGGGCGGGTGATGGAACGTCAAGCAGAGAACCGATGAATCGATTTTCGGTTTTGGGAAAAACCGTGAACAAGGGATGGTCGTTATGGTCCGGATGTCCGCACAATATTGAATCATGACGGAGATACGCCCGTAATCCTTCCCGCCCGGTGCGGCAGCAAGACGCTGGGCCAGCTCCTTCTGAAACATCAGAATCGCACGGCCGACCCGATGCCGCCATTGAATAAGCCGGATGAGGATCTGGGACGATATGTTGTAGGGCAGGTTACCGATGATCACCATTTTTTCTTCTTTGCCTAAGGGGAGTTCATCCATCTCCAGCTTCAATATATCCCGGTGAAGGATCTCTACATTGTTGATTCTCCGGGAGAGCAATTCGGTTTTCAACAGGTCGATGAGCCGGCGGTCGGTTTCCACGGCGTAGACCGCTCTGGCCGCCATTGCCGCCGGGACCGTCATGGCTCCCAGACCCGCCCCGATTTCAAGAACCGTCTCTTCGGGTCCAATGCCCGCCCGATTGACAATCATTTCCGCGGTAGATGGATCGGATAGGAAGTTTTGCCCCAACTGTTTTTTGGCGTTGATGTTCCAACCGGTGAGAAGCGCTTTGGGCGATGTCATTTTCGGATGATCCGTTTCGGATAATTGACTTTGGTGAACACCTACCATGGCCGGTGTCGCTTTTCAATAAAAACAAAAAAACGATTCGGCTGCGTCTCCGGTTCCCGTTTTCAGCTCCTCTTGACTTTTAGTGGTTTTATGAAAAGAATAAGCATATGATTGTCAAACAGGACGCGGCATTTACAAAGGGAGGCCCCCATGACAAGGAAGAAAGGGAAGTCCGTCAGTTTCGATGCAATGGTCAAGTTTTTTATGCAGCATTACGGTATCCCCACCAGAACGGATATCGAAAAGCTCATTGACAGGCTGGATCGTCTGGAGAAGTTGATCAAGGCATCCGGTGTTACCGTTAAAAACAGGCGGGCTGTTTCAGAAGGTAAAACCGGCAGGGGAAAAGCCCGGAATAAATCCGCGACAACGGCCACACATCAAGTGCTTGCGGCAATTAAGAAGATGAAAAACGGTGCCGGCCTAAAAGAGATCAAGACCAAAACCGGTTTTGAGGAGAAAAAAATCCGTAATATTCTCTATCAGCTTCACAAGCTAGAAAAAATTAAGCGGAAAAGCAGAGGAACCTACGTTGCCGTATGACCCGGCGGCTACGGTTTGCCGCTGGTTTTTCTATTCCGAATGACACTCAGACAGGTTCAAAAAGGCGAGGAGATTCCATGACCACACCACATGATCTGGATATCAGCGATATCAAAAAGGGAGAAAATATTTTCGGTTATCTGTTGAACCGAGTGGGAAGAATTGAAGAACTGGATTCATGGTTTTATGAATTCGAACACCTGGCGACAGGTGCCAGACATTTCCATATCCGCAACGAAGATAAGGAAAACACCTTCAGCGTCGCCTTCAAGACCGTCCCCGATGATTCAACCGGCGTCGCCCATATTCTCGAACACACCGTGCTTTGCGGGTCCAAAGAATTTCCGGTGCGGGATCCTTTCTTTTCCATGCTTAAAAGAAGTCTGAGTACCTTTATGAATGCCTTTACGGCATCAGATTGGACCATGTATCCTTTTTCCACGCAAAACAGAAAAGATTATTACAACCTCATGGCGGTTTATCTGGATGCCGCTTTTTTCCCTAAGATAGAAGCGCTGAGCTTCAAACAGGAGGGGCATCGTATGGAGATCGAAGCAGATTCCGATGTCCCCGAAAAGAGAAAACTTGTCATCAAGGGTGTGGTCTATAATGAGATGAAAGGCGCCATGTCGTCTCCCGATCAAGTGATGGTCAGGTCTTTGATGAACGCGTTGTATCCGGACACGACCTACCATCACAATTCCGGGGGGGACCCGTCTGCCATACCCGGTTTGACACATGATCAGCTCAGGGCATTTCACAGCGGACACTACCACCCCAGCAATGCCTATTTTTATACCTATGGCAATATGCCGGTTCAAGATCACCTTGCGTTTATTTCTGAAAAGGTGCTTCAACATTTTGGACGGATCGACCCGGGTACCGATGTTTTTCCCCAGCCAAGGTGGGAGCGTCCGAAAACCGTCATTTATCCCTATCCCCTTAGCCTGACAGAGGATGCTGAGAAAAAGTATCAGGCCTGCCTGGCCTGGCTTATGGCGGATATCACGGACAGTTTCGAGGTGCTGGTGCTGACGATCCTCAGCCAGATATTGCTGGGCAACGCCGCCTCGCCGTTGCGAAAGGCCCTGATCGATTCAAACCTGGGAACGGCGCTTTGCGACGGCACCGGATTTGATTCCGATAACCGGGATACCATGTTTGTCTGCGGACTCAAGGATATCCGCAAAGATGATGCGAAACAGGTTGAGGTTGTTATTCTCAAGTGCCTGAACCAACTGGTTACCGACGGCATCGAGCGGGAACTCATCGATTCTGCCATACACCAGGTTGAATTTCATCGCAAAGAGGTGACCAATACGCCCTATCCGTACGGTATTAAGCTATTGATGGCCTTTGCAAGCAGTTGGATGCACGGTGGCGATCCGGTGAATATCCTGAGCTTTGATCAGGATTTCGAAATACTTCGCAAAAGACTGGCTAAGGAGGATTTCCTGGAAAACCGGCTGAGATCCCAATTTCTTGAAAATCCCCACCGGGTCCTTTTTACCCTGGCACCGGATCAGAAGATGGAGGGTAATGAAACCAGGCGGGTTGCAGATGAATTGGATGAAACATTCAGGCAAATGGCGCCGGACACAATTGCATCGCTTGAGAGGGATGCCGGGGCGCTGATGAAACTTCAGGAAACCCAGGAGGATGTCACCTGTCTACCCACTTTGGAACTGGAGGATATTCCTCCCGAGATCAAACGGGTCACCCCGGAGACGGCATCCGGACCTGAGATTCGTTACAGCCGGCCCACATCGGGGATTTTTTATTTTTCCGCAGCAGCCGGTCTCGAATCATTGACTGCCGAACATTTTTTGTCCCTGCCGTTTTTCTGTCATGCCCTTACCCGTATGGGCACGAGGATCCATGATTATACGGAAATGGCCAGACGCATCGATGCCTCCACAGGGGGGTTGGGACTTGCGCCCCACGCCAGAATCGCTTTTGACGGATCGGACCATTGCATTCCATTCGTTTCATTCAACGGGAAATGCCTTAATCGCAATCAGGGCGAGATGTTTGACATCATTGAGGAGGTGGTGTCCCAATACGATTTTTCAGACACTGTCCGCCTAAAAAACCTGTTGTCGGAATACCGGGCGGCATTGGAATCCTCCATCGTTCACAACGGCCACCGGCTGGCCATGTCCCTGGCTTCCCGGAATTTTAACCCGGCCGGATCTCTCAATGAAGCCTGGCACGGCATTCACCAACTTCGCTTTATTAAACGGCTCACCGACGACTTGACAGAGGAGAAACTGGAGGGTTTTTCCGAGGAGCTGTCGGCCATCGGTAATACCATATTTGTTCCGGAAAATTTAAAAATCGCTTTGATCGGTGAGGGTGAAGCCGTATCCGGCGGTGCCACATTCATCTCGGCAACGCATACACTTTCGAAAATGAGGTGTCCGGCATCGTCAGACAAGGGGTACGGAACACCCCCGGTGACCGTGGAAGATTTTCTGCCCCATGAGGGGTGGCAAACCGGTTCTTCGGTCTCTTTTGTGGCCAGTGCTTTTGAGACGGTGAAGATGGCGCACGAAGACGCCCCGGCCCTGACCACGATCAGTAAACTGCTTCGGTCCATGTATCTCCATCGGGAGATCCGCGAAAAAGGCGGCGCCTACGGCGGGTTTGC
>CAZWAE010000111.1:0-13068 GCA_964631805.1 uncultured Desulfobacteraceae bacterium
GATGTCATAGGCCACAATCGGATCGGGGGAGGTTTCCAAAACCGCCCGATACCGTTCCTCACTTTCCCTTAACGCGACCTCCCCCTTTTTGCGTTCGGTGATGTCCCTGCAGACGTTTACTACACTGTAGGGCAGGTCATCTTTATCACGGAGCACATCGCCGTTGACTTCAAATAGCCGTTTGCTTCCGTCTTTCATTTGCAGGTGGTACGCTTTGGGGCCCAATCGGCCTTCGAGCATTCGCCGGTTGTTTTTTTTCACCCGCCCATGATCTTCAGGTGCGACAAACGTTAGGATATTCTGGCCCTCAAGTTCCTCTCTTTCATATCCGCTGACCTGTCGGGCGATCTCATTGATAAAAAGGATATTCCCCTGAATGTCCGTTCTCACCACAATGTCCGGTATCGCAGCGATCAACGTAGTGTACAATTCCTCACTATCCCTTAGTTCCTCTTCCATCTTCCTGCGTTCGCTGATATCGATCAGGGAGGCAATACTTCTCTTAGTCCCCGGAATGACGGCCACCGTATTGACCACGTGTTTGGTCCGTCCCTCGTTATCGATAAAATCGAACGCATACCGCCGTGGCGCCCGGCCGCTTTCTCTTCTCCTTTCCGCATGATAGCGCCGCATTCTTTCAAGGTCTTCCGGAACGACAAACTCGGTCCATTTTCTTCGACCCTCTATCTCCTGTTTGGTCAGGCCGCATAATTTTTCGAACTCGGCGTTGGCCATGGAAATGGTGGCATCCTCCTCGATGATGACGGCTGCGGTGCCCGTGTTCTCCCACATGCTCCGATATCTTTCTTCACTCTGCTGAAGCGCCTTCTCGGCTTTTTTGCGTTGGGTCACATCGGTGACGATGGCGATCAGGCACTCTTCCCCCTTGTATGCCACCGGCTTTGCGGATACCTCCGCATCAATGATGGTTCCATCCTTCCGGCGGTATCGAATGGGCAGGTCATGAACGACACCCTCGGTTAAAAGCTTTTGGATCAATCGCTCCCTGTCTTCCGGGTTGGGAAACAGCTTCAGCTCAAAAGGCGTTTTCCCTACGGCTTCCTGTTTTGTATACCCCATGACGCGGTGAAAATATTCGTTTACCTCCAAGAACAAGCCGTCTGTCACCCGGGTGATGGAAATAAAATTGGGCGTAGTTTCCACAATCGTCCGGTATCTTTGCTCTCTCTCCATCAGGCGGCGGAGCGTCAGATGACCACCCAGGGCATATTCAAGTCGTTGTCCTATTTCTGCGAAAATATCGATTTCAGAGGCATCCCACCGATGGGCGCCTCGACTCGCGCCAAACATCCAGGGTTTGCCCGTTTTGGGAAACAATGCGCCCGCGATCGAGGCATCGGTCGAAGGAACCGTGGCGGCACCGAACAAGGGGGAGTCTCCTCCGGGATGATATACCCGGGGGCCTTCCGAGTTTAAAATCGCCTTAAAGCTCCCGGCCATCTCCGGGGTTACCGGGATGTCCCTTTCAGGTGCGGGCTCCCTCCGATATTCAGGCCCTGTGGACACCTTTGAGATCTCGACAAATGCCGATTGGGGATCGCATGGGTACATGAGCCAGGCACGATCGCAATGCAATATGGAACGCACGGCTTCAAGCGCATCTTTCATCATCTGGTCAAGATCATCCGCTCCGCGGATGGCCCGGTCCACCCTGTCCATGGCCTGAAATAAATGAAGTTGTCTAAGTTCTTCAGATGGTCGCATCATGCATTTTCCTTTGCCCGTGTTCCCACGGGGTCTCGAGACTGAAGACCGGCCGAAAATTTAAATATTGCACATGGCCAAAATTAAACATCCGAGTCGATTCTATCAACTTGACCCATTAAACACAAAACCTTTTGGGATTTTAAAGCTCCGCCCAGGAGAACACGCCGTCACCCATCATTGCGTTTACGGCTTTGGCCGTCTGGACGGTGTTCCGACGATGCACATTCATCAGCACCATGTCCAAGCCCGCAGCCGCCAGCATGGGAAGAAAGGCGGTTTCGACAGCAGCCTTTTTTTCATTGGGAATGGAGCCCGTGGCCAGATTGGAAAGACCGGCAACGGTTCTGACCGACTCACCCAGCAGATCCGAAAGGCTTCGAATCAGATGGATGACACTCCGGTTGCGGCGGATGCCATCCTCCCAGGACAGCGGGGTGATAACCGGATCGATGATCAGCCGGGACGGATCGCCACCGGATTCTCTGTACGCCCCGAACAGAGCCACCGCTGTGGCCATCATCTCATCCCGTTCCATGGGAACACGGCTTCTGACATCCAGCAAATAACCAATAATATCAGTATCGTAAGCGACAGACAGGGGCAGTATCTCCTCCAGTTTTGCCGGTTCCAGGGAAAACCCGTTGATCACCGCCGGGTTCCGGCACACGGCAAGCCCCGCTTCTATAGCTCCCGGGTTGGCCGTATCCAGAAACAACGGCAGGGTTGTCACCGCCTGGACGGCCTCCACCAAGAAGGTAAAATCCTGTTCCGGCCGGCGGAGCAACGGCCCGGAGTTGATGTCGATGGCCCGTGCGCCGGAATCGATGCATCGGCGCACACAACGCTGGATCGGTTCGGGATTTTCAGTATCAACCGCCCGGGCGATTTCAGGATCGAGAATATTCAGATTGTCGGCAACAATCAGCATCACGTTTTTTTCTAAAAGGATCAAAGCCTTGGTTCAATGCTATTTCCGGAAATAACGCGACGGATGCCCAGGTTGCTCACGGTTTTACCGTCGTGTATAGGTTCTCTTGTTCCTGCCGGATCGCACCTCTATCAAACAGATACTGTATCACCTCATGATACTTTGCTTCGTATTCACCGCTAAAATAAAGATCGACCGTCTCTTTGAACCAATAGGTGCCCATCAAATAATCAAAAAACCGATCTTCCCGAAGCCTCCTTTTCATCAAAAGAGTGTAGACAAAGATCTTTTTGAGCAGGTCGTTGCCGACAAGGTCCCGGTCAAGGAGATAGCGTTCCATTTTTTCTTTTCGCTTGCTCAGGGAGGTTCCCATATCACTGAAGGAGGGCCCGTGACCGGGATAAATTTTTCTCACATCGAGGGATTCAATCTTTCGAAGGGATTCCAGCATCTGAAACAAGGCCGCACTCCCTTCGATACGAAGGGTCATGACCGCATTGTCTTTTTCCCACAGCGTATCGGACGAGATCAAAATCTTGTCCCGGCGATGATAGAGGACAATGCCGTCCGCGGCATGCCCAGGGGTGTGGATGACCTCAAACTGGTGGGGTCCGACGTTGATGGTTTGTCCATCCTCAAGGCTTTGGGTACAGGTAAAAAAATCGGCCTCCTGGTGATAATACCGCCACCACGTCGACCAATCGTCCCGTGTGTCGATGAAGTGTTTCCCGATTTTATGAAGGGTGATGTCGCAACCTGATTTTTGCTGAATGATGTGGTTGCCACCGATATGGTCACAGTGGGTATGGGTGTTGACGATCAGAGAAACATCCGACAGTTCCACGCCCAGTGCGGTTATCAGGCTTTTCGTTTCGCTGAAACAGGAGATGTATCCCGTATCGATGAGGATCGGGGCTTCAGATCTGTAAACAAAATGATTCCCGCTGAGATACCCTCTTTCGATGAAAAACAGGTCTTCTAAAATTTCAGTGGTTGCCATTGACCATTCTTTCAGCCTGTGCGCTATACAGGGTTCCTATCCCCACATTATCGAAAACGGCTCCAATTATAAATAAAGTTTTTTGTCCTTATGACGATAACTACCACAAGATAGCAGTTATCGTCAAAATCTTTACCAGTCCTGGGGAGGAATTTAACAATGTCAAGATTTCGGGTGTTTAAAAAATTGTCTATGGGGAAAAAACTGATCGGCGGCTTTATGCTGGCAACCATGATCACCGCCATCGTTGGCGGTATCGGATATTTCGGTATCAACAGAAGTGTGGCGAAGATCAATGAGGTGACCACACAGGATGTGGTTCTCCTGCAACAGGCCCTTGAGCTGAAAGTACTGGCCCTTCAGCACCGCCGGTTTGAGAAGGATTTTTTCCTGAATATCGGAAACAGTGAAAAACAGAAAAAATATATCAGTAAATTCAAGGTGGCTTCGGGCAAGGCCCAACAGAATATGGATGGGCTGGTAAAACTGATCGCCGAAGATCCGCACCTGTCCACAGAGGTTAAACAGTCTATCGGACAGGCCCAAAAAGCATACCTCTCATATTTCGAAGGTTTTCTGGCATTGACGGAGCAGGTACTGAAGGATGACAAGATCACTCCGCAAAAAGCCAACAAAATGATGAAGCCCTTCAAGGACAATATCTATAAATTTGAGTCCGCCATAGAGGTCATCGTGGAAAATTCGGCAGAGATGTTCTCACAGGTTGCCGCCCAAGTCGACGAATCGGGAAGCAAGGCCACGAAACTCATTGTCCTTTTTCTCATCGCCGGTATCATCGCCAGTACCGCTATAGGGATCACTATTTCCCGAATGATCACAAAGCCCATAACGGAATCTGTGCGGTTCGCCGAACAGATTGCATCCGGCGACTTTACCCGGCAACTTGAGATCGACCGGCAGGATGAAATCGGCACACTGGTGGATGCCCTCAACGGTATGGGGGCCCGGCTTAAAAAAATGATCGGCGACCTGGTCAGCGGTGTGGACACCCTGACCGCTTCAGCCACGGAGTTGACTGCTATTTCAGATGAGATGACCCAGGGGGCTGAACAGACCTCCCGCAGGGCCGATACCGTGGCCGCAGCTTCTGAGGAGATGAGCACCAATATGCACGCGGTGGCCTCGGCCAGCGAACAGGCGGCGTCCAATGTCAATATCGTGGCCGCCAGTGCGGAGGAGATGAGCGCGACGGTGAACGAAATCGCACAAAATTCTGAGAAGGCGCGCTCCGTTACAAGTGACGCGGTTACAAATGCCCACAGTGCATCGGAAAGGGTGGATGAACTGGGGTCGGCTGCCAGGGAAATCAGCAAGGTCACTGAAGTGATCACGGAGATCAGCGAGCAAACCAATCTTTTGGCGCTGAATGCCACCATCGAGGCGGCCAGGGCCGGAGAGGCCGGGAAAGGATTTGCCGTGGTGGCCAACGAGATCAAGGACCTAGCCGGTCAGACAGCCCAGGCCACCCATGAGATTAAATCCAAAATAGAGGGTATTCAAAGGTCCACAACCGACACGGTGACCGAAATCGGTCAGATCTCCAAGGTGGTCAACGATGTAAACGAGATCGTCAACACCATCGCCACCGCCGTTGAGGAGCAATCCGCCACCACCCGTGAGATCGCCGGAAACGTTTCCCAGGCATCCGTCGGCATCCAGGAGGTGAATCAAAATGTCAGCCAGAGCTCGACGGTGGCCGGCGAAATCGCCAGGGATATTACGGATGTCAATCAAACGGCCGGGCAAATAGCCAGCAGCAGCTCCCAGGTCAACCTGAGCGCCTGTCAACTTTCCGAACTCTCGGAACAACTAAACGCCATGGTGGCCGCGTTCAAGATCTGACACCAGCCAACCAGCAACACCCGGGTCTCTTTCCATCACCGTTTATCATGGGTTGTATGGAATAGAGACCCCTTCCATCTGATTCATTTGTTGGCCGTCGCTTCAACCCTTCCGGCGTTTTCTATTGCAATCAAGACATTCCGACGGAACAGGCGATAGGGAATATCCGTGTTGAGATGACCCAATTTTTCTTCGTGTTCATTTTTTGACAGTTCGACCAAATTCGGCAGGTAAAAAAAAGACTCCCAGCTTTCGACTTTTTTGAGAAAAGATCCGGTCATGCTTGTTTCCAAGGGTTGATCGACATGTTTTCGATTCCACGGGCAGGCGTGCTGGCAGATCTCACAATCTCCCACCCTGTTTTCCATAATGGCTTGCGCTGCTTTGGGTAGATCATCACTCTGCAACGCATATGAAAGGCATCTTTTTCTATCCAGGACATACGATTGTTCCAAAGCGCCCACAGGGCAGGCTTGTTGGCATTTGTCGCATTTGCGGCATCGGTTGGGTTCCTCGTGGGTACTATGATCGAGATCGGCATTGGTGATCACCCCGCCGAGGGCCAGAAACGTGCCATACTTTTTTGATATGACAAGGGTATGCTTACCCTGCCACCCCAAACCCGCTCTTACCGCTGCGAGTTTTAGCGGAAGAACAGACCCCTTTTCATCGGAACCGTCGCACACAACAGCTTCATAGCCCTCGTCTCTTAATAAATTAACAATGGGTTCAAGCGGTTTCACGACATCGTGGAAAAACTCAGAAAGATAAAGTCGGCTCGTTCGGCCATACCATCGGTTTGACCATGCCGGAAGTGTGACGCCTCCGATATAGACACCGGCGACAATAAGGGTTTTTGCGTCCGGCAAGGAGAGCTTCGGATCCCGCCTTCGGGATCTGTGTATTGCATAGTCTGTAAATTTGGTTGCCCCTACGAACCCAAATGCATCGATTCCGATGGAATTCGCAAGGTTTCTGATTTTTTCTGAAAGCACCTCTTTTTCCATTTTGATAATGTTGCTCCTTCTCCTATGATTTGAAAAACAGAACCTGCTAAGCCGTGTGGATTTCCAATTGAATAACACTCAATATATTGATAATGCAAAAACAATTGAGACCGTTACAAAATTTCTTACAATACATGACATAGCGTCTCCTCTCCCAGTCTACGACAGTGCCTTTTATGCCTCAAAATGATTAGATATCTCACAGTAACAAGCCTTTAAACGCTTATCAAATCCTATCCGCATACGGCATTTTTCCTTATTCAGAAACAGGCCTTGAACCGGGATCAATGAAACGACCCCAAAATTTAAAAATATGATTGAACTTAAGAGGAATGATTGTATCATGTAAAAAGTTCATGGAGCCCTTTGGAAAAACATTAAACATTTTGTGATTTTGTTATTGCCAGGAGCCTGAATTTGCACAGCAATCCTTTGTTTCAGGAAGATCGGGAGAGAAATCATGGATGATCTTGTGGACAGGTTTGAGCAGGCACTTCTATCTTTTGATCGCATTACCGCAGAAGAGGTGATCCATCAGGCGAAAAAAGCTGGAGGGTCAACCAACTGTATTGAAAAAATTATCGTCCCTACCCTGATACGGATCGGAGAAGGGTGGGAGAATGAATCCGTGGCATTATCGCAGGTCTATATGAGTGGCAGAATCTGTGAGGATTTGGTCGATGCGATCATGCCGCCGGCCGCATCAGGAAAGACCGGTCAGCCGGCAATGGCAATCGCCCTGCTGGAGGATTATCACTCTTTGGGCAAACGGATCATCTATTCGGCACTTAGGGCAAACGGTCTGGACTTGGCCGACTGGGGGCGGATAGAGGCAGATGAACTTGTCGCAAAGGTTATTGATGACGACATTCAAATCCTGCTGATTTCCGTTCTCATGCTGCCTTCCGCCTTACGAATAAAAACCGTCAGGGAACGATTACAACAGAAAAAAGCCAAAACCAGGATAATTGTCGGCGGGGCACCTTCCGTTTTGGCCCTCAACTGTTGAAAGAGGTCGGGGCCGATGAAACCGGAGAAAACACGTCAGAGGCTGTTGAGATCGTCACCCGTATGATAAAGGAGCTGTCATGACCAGAGCAAAGATGACATCCTTGCAGCGTGTTTTGACCACACTGGGTCACGAGGAACCGGACCGGGTTCCGTTTTTTCTGCTGCTGACCATGCATGGCGCCAGGGAGTTGGGCCTGTCCATCAAATCCTATTTCGCCAAAGCTGAAAACGTCGTGGAAGGCCAGCTCCGTCTTCGGACCAAATACCGGCATGATTGTCTGTATCCCTTCTTTTATGCTCCCATCGAAGTGGAGGCCTTTGGCGGTGAGGTGCTCTTCTGCGATGACGGTCCTCCCAATTCAGGAACGCCGATTATTCGTCGTGATGAAGATATCCCAGGGCTTGTGCCCCCGAAAGTGGGCGAAACACCCTGCCTTGGCAAGGTACTGAAAGCCATCCGGCTGCTGAAAGACAGAACCGGGGACGAGGCGCCCATCATCGGCGTTGTCATGTCGCCCTATTCCCTGCCGGTCATGCAGATGGGCTTTGATAAATACATCGACCTGATGGTCGAACAGCCGGATCTTTTCAACCGCCTGATGCAGGTGAATGAGAAATTCTGCATCGATTGGGCCAATGCCCAATTGGCGGCAGGGGCTACGGCGATCTGTTATTTCGATCCGGTTGCCTCTGCAACGGTCAGCACCCGCGAGATGTACGAGCAAACAGGCTTTAGGACGGCTAAGCGAACTCTCAGCCGAATCAACGGCCCCACGGCCACTCATATGGCCTCCGGCCGCTGCCTGCCGGTGGTCGATCTCATCTCCCGAACCGGTACGGCGGCCATCGCGACCAGCGTCATGGAGGATTTGGCCGCCGTCAAAGAGGCCTGCAGGGAAAAACTGTCAGTGCTCGGCAATCTGAACGGCATTGAAATGCGGCGCTGGTCGCAGGTGGAAGCGGAAACGGTGGTCAAGGAAGCGCTGGCTAAAGCCGGCAGCGGCGGCGGCTTTATCCTGGCTGACAATCATGGCGAGATCCCCTGGCAGGTTCCGGAGGAGGTCCTGCTGGCCATTTCAGATGCGGTTCACCAGTGGGGCCGTTATCCTTTGGACTGGACGGGAACCCATGGCTGACAAATTGAAGCTTCTATGTTGCGGTCATTTCAGACGGGAAGCGGAAACGGTCCTTACCGGCAAAACCGCCGATGGCGTTTCCATTTCCTTTTTTGAATCCCGCTGCGGACGGCCGCCCATCACCTGGCGGGAAATCTCTTCCCGGCATATCCGTTTTTCCGAAGATGAGCATCTCCTTATTATCGGGGGCTGTTGCCTGGCTGAAATAAAAGAGTTAACCGAAAAGAATAAACATTGCCGCATACATTATGTTGAACAATGTTTTTACCTGTTTGCCGATCGAAAAGTCATTGATGAATTCATCAAAGAGGGGGCCTATCTTTTAACCTCCGGCTGGCTTAAACAGTGGCGTGATTTAATGGATATCTGGCGCTTCGATCGACAAACGGCCAGAAGTTTTTTCAGGGAGTCGGCCGGAAAACTCGTTCTATTGGACACATGGGTTGATCAAAAAAGCAGAGAGCGCTTGCATGAATTCGCCACCTTTGTGGATCTGCCAACGGAAACATTCCGGGCCGGTCTGGATTTTTTCAGGTTATTTATAAAAAATCTCATTTGCGAGTGGCGCCATGATCTCCACCGCCAGGCACTGACGGCTGATTTACGAAAGTGCCGCCAGCAGTCAGCCGACCTGGCCATGGCGCTGGATCTTCTCGGCCAATTGAGCCAATCGTCAACGGAAAATCAGGCAATTGACGGCGTCATCGAGCTGTTCACCATGATCTTCGCGCCCGGGGATATCCGCTTTCTACCGCTTTCCGGCGACAGGCCCGGGAAAGATCCCGCAGATGATTTTCCTGTCCCTTCGTGGAAACAGCTCAAAAAAAACGGCTATGCAGTAACCGAAAACGGCAACGGTTTCTGGCTCTTATTCCATACTCAGCGTGTCCCCCTGGGCATACTGAAAATAGACCGGATCGCCTTTCCAGCCTTTCTGAAACAATACCTGAACCTTGCCCTTTCCATCATCAGTGTCTGCGGCCTGGTGGTCAACAATGTCCGGACCACCCAGGGCCTCCGGGAGAGTGAAAAGCAGATTGCAGCCAGCCTCAGAGAAAAAGAGGTGCTGCTCAGGGAGGTCCACCATCGCGTCAAAAATAATATGCAGATTATTTCCAGCCTGCTGAGCCTGCAGGCCGATTATGTCAAAAACGATACGGATCTATCGGTGTTCCGGGAGAGCCGGGATCGGATAAACGCCATGGCCAGTATCCATGAAAAACTGTACCGGTCGGAAAACATAGGGGATATCCGTTTCGGTGAATATGTCAAAACCTTTGTCTACGGCCTGTTCAGCTCCTATGGGATCGACCCGGCCAGGACAAAACTTGTGGTGGAGATGGACGACATCACCCTTGGCATTGAACTTGCCATTCCATGCGGCCTGATTGTCAATGAACTCGTTTCCAATGCCCTGAAATATGCTTTCCCCGACGGTAGAGAGGGTGAAATCAGGATCTCCCTGCAAACAACCAGTGATAATGGAATGGAACTCACCGTCACAGATAATGGCATTGGTCTTCCCGAAACACTGGATTTCAAAGAGACCGAATCGCTTGGGTTGCATCTGGTCACCATTTTGGTGGAAGGCCAGCTTGACGGTGAGATTGAACTCGACCGGAGATGCGGCGCCAGCTTTCATATCAGGTTCAACCGGTAAAATTCGGGTTCGTACCCGCCCATAAAAGCTGATAGGCAAAGGAAGTGTCCGAAATGGAAAAGCCTCGAATTTTGATAGTGGAAGATGAGATCATCATTGCCGAAGACCTGCGGAAAAGGCTTAACAATCTGGGATATTCAGTTGCGGCAATGGTTGCCACCGGTCAAAAAGCGATCCGGGCTGCCGGGGAGGGCAAATCCGATCTGGTGTTGATGGATATTGTTATCAAGGGGGAGATGGATGGAATCGAGGCCGCCGGAATTATCCGGCGCCGATACGGCATTCCGGTCGTATACCTCACCGCATATGCTGATGAAACCTTTTTAAATCGGGCAAAAATTACGGAACCGTTGGGATATCTGGTAAAGCCGTTTGAAGATAGAGCCCTCCATGCCACCATCGAAATGGCGCTCTACAAGCACCGAATGGAACAAAAATTGAGCGAGAGCCAACGGTGGTTTGCCGCAACCCTCCGCAGTATCGGCGATTCGGTGATTGCTACGGATGAAAAAGGCAACGTGCAGTTCATGAATCTCGCCGCCCAGACCCTGACCGGGTGGCAGGAGGAGGTGGCCATCGGAAAACCCATCGAAACGATCTTTAACATCTTCAAATCCAGGGCCATTGGAGAGGACCATGAACCCGTACATGTGAGCCTGGAAAAAAGAAGCACGCCAGGTATCTTCGATTATTTTATATTGGCCAGGGACGGTAAGAAATTAGAGGTCAGCGGAACCATACTCAACAAGAATGAGGTGGAAATCGACATTGAAGACACCCTGTCACCCATTCAGGACGACGATGGGATCTCAGGTGCGGTGATGGCCTTTCGGGATATCTCTGAGCGCAAAAGGCTGGAGGAAAAACTCTGGTTCACACAATTTGCCGTCGATCGGAACTCGGATGCGGTCTTTTTCATCGAGCCGGCCGGCGGGTTCATCTATGTAAACGATGCGGCATGCCGGAGGCTTGGGTACTCGCAGGAGGAACTTTTGACCCTTTCGGTTTCTGATATCGATCACAATTTTACACCAGAATCATGGTCGGCCCATTGGATAGAACTCAAGCAGCAGGGCACGCTAATAAAGGAAAGCCATCACCACGCCAAAGATGGTGCAATCTGCCCGGTTGAAATTTCGGCCAATTACCTGGAATTCGATGACAGGGAATTCAACTGCGCATTTGTGCGCGATATTTCAGAGCGCAGAAACGCGGAAGAAAACAGGATCAAGATGGAATCCCTACTCCGGCGGGCTCAAAAGATGGAATCCATCGGGACTCTTGCAGGGGGTATTGCCCATGATTTCAATAATATTCTGTTTTCAATGATCGGTTATACGGAATTGGCATTAGGAGAGGTCGATAACAAAACGTTGCTTCGTGACTACCTTCACGAGGTCATGACCGCAGGGCAGCGTGCCAGGGACCTGGTTCAGCAGATTCTCGCCTTCAGCCGCCAGGCCGATCGGGAACTGAGGCCGGTACAGATAAAGCTGGCTGCCACTGAGATCATAAAGCTGCTCCGGGCATCATTGCCCGCCACCATCGAGATCCGCCAGGACCTTAAAAGTGAGGATGCCGTAAGGGCGGATCCGATCCAGATACATCAGCTGCTAATGAATCTATGCACCAATGCGGGTCACGCAATGCCCAAGGGCGGGATATTGTCCCTGGAACTGGTCGATGTGGTGTTGCGATCCGACGACACGGAAAAATACCCGGACCTGCAACCCGGGCCCTACCTGAAATTGACGGTCACCGATACCGGGCACGGCATGCCGTCTCATGTGCAAACCCGGATATTTGACCCCTTTTTCACGACAAAAGGCAAAAATGAGGGGACCGGACTGGGGCTTTCGGTGGTTCATGGCATTGTCAAAAGTTACGGCGGCACGGTGACCGTTTTCAGCGAACAGGGGAAAGGCTCCGTTTTTGAAGTTTTTTTGCCCTCTATTGATAAGATGGCCGGTTCGAAAAAAGCGATGGAAAAACCACTCCCCCGTGGCACGGAACGTATCCTGTTCGTTGACGATGAAGAGCCATTGGCAAGATTGGGTAAAAAACTGATCGAATCAATGGGGTATGACGTTGTTACGGTGACAAGCAGTCTCAGGGCGCTGGAGCTGTTCGGCGCCACTCCGGACGCTTTCGATCTGGTCATCACCGATATGACGATGCCCAAAATGACAGGGGATGAACTGGCCGAGGAATTCCTACGAATAAAACCGGACATCCCGATTATCCTCTGCTCCGGCTTCAGCGCCATGATCGATGAAGACAAGGCAACGGCCATGGGTATACGGGCCTTCATTTTCAAACCGATCTTAAAACGGGAAATTGCCCATGCGATTCGGACCGCGCTGGACAATCCGGAACCAATCGTTAACGATTAAGTAGTGGCCATCCACGATTAATTTTTTGATAAAGAAAGTGTCCGATTCAGAAATGAGCAATTTTTTCGTTGAGCAAGGATCGACAAGGGTTTCCGGCGAGACGTACTACTGTACGTCGCAGCCGGATAACCCGCGGAGGACGCCGCTCAGCGAAAAAAGGGCCATTTCTGGACGGACACTAAGTAGTGTTTGTCCCGATTCACCCCCCGGGATAGGCGCACTCGGTCCTGGGGGTTGTTTTCATGATGAGCAGGGCCGCAGCCAAATAAAGCGCGCCCAGGTATAGGAATACACCGTTGAAATTGCCGTCCAGGACATCCAAAAGCCAGCCGCTCACCCATG
>CAZWAE010000112.1:0-11371 GCA_964631805.1 uncultured Desulfobacteraceae bacterium
CAGTTTGCCTTGAGATAAGGATCCGAGGATTCGAGGATTCAAGGGTTCAAGGACTAATTTTCAAAGACCTTATTAACGCTTTTAGCATCCTTTCAATCTCGGAAATGTTTTTGTTACCCTATAGAGCATCAAACAGAGGTCGTATGATTTCTGCCAAACTTTCAACTTTTTGTAGCTCTTCAGCATCTCACTTGAACCCCCGACCCCTCGGCCCCTTGAATCCTTTTACTTCACTCCCCAAAGGTATCTCCACCTGCACCCGTACCCACCTGCTATCGGCCTCCGTGTGAAACGCGTAGAAACCCGGGTAGATCCGGTCCAACTGCTGCCTGAGATTTTTAAGCCCGGTTCCGGTGGATGCGGGAGTCTTTTCGGATCCGGTTTCCACCCAGGTTCCGGTATTGGCCACTTCCAGGAAAAGATGCTGGTTCTGTCGCCGGTTGACGGTGATCCGGATCTCAAGCCCCTCAGGGGAGGTGAGCCGGCCGTATTTGATGGCATTTTCCACCAGAGGCTGGATCAGAAGGGCGGGAATCCGGACGTTTCCGGCATCCGGATCCATCTCCACGGCCACGGTGAGATAGTCTCCCATCCGGATCTGCTCCATCTCCAGATACAGGCGGTTTAGCCGGATGGCCTCCTCCAAGGGAACCGTTTCCCTTTTCCCCTGATCCAGCGTCAGGCGGCAGAATCCGGCCAGCCTGGCGATCATGTCCCGGGCAGGACCGCCGTCCCCGCCGATGGCCCCGCGGATGGAGGAGAGGGCATTGAAGAGAAAGTGCGGATTGAGCTGGTAGCGCAGTTTTTCCAGGGTTGCCTTTTCCGCCAGAATCAGGGATTTTTCCTGTTTTGCCTTTTGTTCCACCAGCTCCGTCTTCAGGTGAAGGTTCTCACGGAGCGAGTCATGGCCCGCTTTCATTTTCAGGTGAAACCGGACCCGGACCATGAGTTCTTCCCTGGAAAAGGGTTTGGTGAGATAGTCGCTGGCGCCGTATTGAAAGCTTCGGACAAGATCGGTGGCCCGGCTTTTGGCGGTCAGCATAATAATGGGGAGTTCCGCCGGCTGGTACGTTTCCCGCAGCCTTTTGCATACCTCGATCCCCGTTATTCCGGGCATCATGATGTCCAGCAGGATCAGGTCCGCTTTTTTCCCCTCATCCAGCAGGGACAGAGCTTCATAACCATTATTTGCCGTGATAGAAGAAATGCCCTCCATGGAGAGATGGTTGGTCACAACCCTGAGGTTGACCGGATCATCCTCCACCACGAGAACCGACGGTCCCGGCGCTTCGCTATCCGCGGTCAGGGCAGGGACATCGTCCAATGGAGGGACTTCCGCCATTTCCGTTTGAGTCCATTTGCTTTCCAGCAGTTCGCCAGGCGCTGCGGTGCCGTCTGGGTCCGGATCTCTTTCACTGACGGGAAGGGTGAAGGAAAAGGTGGTTCCATTGCCCAGGGTGGATGCCACCCGGATGCGGCCGCCGTGGAGTTCCACCAGGTTTTTGGTAATGGAAAGCCCCAGCCCGGCGCCCTCCATGGAACCGGAATCGGAGGCATCCGCCTGCTCGAACGGTTCGAATATCTGCTCCAGCCTCTCCTCGGGTATCCCCCTGCCCGTATCGGCCACCGTCAGTTCCACCATGGCGTCAGCGACCCGGGCCGAAACGGTGACGGCGCCCTTTTCGGTAAATTTGACGGCATTTCCTAAAAGGTTGTAGAGGATCTGCTGAATCCTGTCCTCGTCTCCCGCCACATGGGGGATCTCCCCGGGGAAACGGGTTTTCAGAGAAATGTCCCTGTCCTTCAGGGTCCATTTGAACGGTTCCACCACGATCTCCGTCAGTGCACGGATATCCACCGCCTGTTTCCGCAACGTGACATCCCGGTTCTTGAGCCGGGTGAAATCGAGGATATCGTTCACCAGCCGGGCCAGCCGCCGGCCGCTGTGCACGACCATGGACAAATTGGAACGGATCCCGTCCGATACCTTTCCCGCCACACCCTCTATGAGGGATTCCGTGATGCCGATGATGCCGTTCAGGGGGGTGCGCAGTTCATGGCTGGTGTTGGCCAGAAACTCGTCCTTGAGCTTGTCCAGCCGGGAAAGGGCAACGTTTTTATGCTCCAGTTCTTCGGATAAGGCCTCGGCCGTCCCGAGGGCCCGGGCATATTGCCTTGATAGCACGAAGGCCTGGGCCAGGGTAAATGCCATCAACGCCGCATGTATCAGATTACCCGGCAGCATGATGAAATGGTGTTTAAGCAATTCAATCATGGCGGTGCAGAATACGAGAAAATAGCAGAAGATCAGGAGCCTCGCCCCTTCCTTGTTTTGTTTGGCGGCCCGGCCCAGAATCCAACCGTTGAACACCAGGATCACTGTGGCGAAAATCTGGTAGGGGACGAAGGAAACGTTGGAAATCCGGGCGGGGAAAAACAGGACGATACCGCAGAAGAGGATCGAGGTGATCTTGGCGAAGCGAAGGATTTTCCCGGCCCCCTTCCAGGGGTACAGGTCGGAAAAAAACATGATGGAGAGAGGCGCGATGAGATACCAGCTTAGTTGGTCGATCTTGTGGGCGATTTCCCAGGGAAAGTCCGGGAACAGCACGGTGATGAATTTGCTACCGGATCGCCAGAACGGAATCCTGCCGGCCTGCAGGAGGCAGATACACCCGAAGTAGAGAAAAGATGCCTCCTGCCGCCGTAGGATGTAGAATACGATGTGAAAGAGGCCCACCATGGCAAATACGCCCAATTGGGTCAGGTCGACGGCCCACAGAATCGTCTGGTGTTTTCTGATCTGATGCTCCAGGCCCAGGCGGATCGGCTGTTTCGGCCCACCCGTACGCAGCGAAAAATTGGATACCTGGAGAATGAAATCCAGATGCTGGCTTTCCCTATCAATATCGTCCGATATGCGGACCCGATATTGGGGGACGGCGGTGTGCCGACTGGTTCCCACCACACCGTTTTCCAGTATCGGTCTGCCGTCGACCCAGAGACGGTAGGATGTGGTCTGGTTGTTGATTCGAACGGCCAGCTGTTCCTGCCCCGGTTTTATTCGCACCTTCAATCGGAAGGTCGCGTAGCCCTCTCCCTTGAGCGGTTTGCCGTTGATCCGGTATCCGTTCCAGTTGCCGGGAATGTGGAAAAGTCCGGTCATTTCCGGGAGGGATTCAGCTGTGAAGTCATCCGGTTCCAGCAGCTTTTCCCAATAGAACTCCCATTTCCCGTCCAGCTTTGCGATCCCCTGGGTTTTGAAATCCCAGTTGGAAAGGTCGAGAACGCCCTCTACCGTGGGGGGCGGATTTTGCACGGTGCTGCACCCGGCAAAGAGGAACAGCACGCCGGCGGTGATAGTGAATAGGACCGCTGGGGAGATCGCTTTTAGAATAGGGTCTCGCATTTTGCTCAGAGTCAAATAGGCGTAAGGGCTTACCGGTTTCGATACGTAGCTGGAATCCACGCTCTCCGGGCGTGGTCAGGGAATACTGGCTACGCCGGGAAAGCGATATGCAGGTGTCCAAAGTAAACTATATTCTGTCCGGAAATCAGGGATTTCCGGATTGGGCAATTCGCGATAAAGTGTTTTGGGTCTGATGTTTCAAGAAAGGTGTAGCATGCCGATTTTTATACCGCAGTTCAAAAAAAACAATCGGAACCGGTTCAAATCGACTTAAATGGTGCTATATCGGAGGGATTCAAGCATAAATTCGCGGAATTGTAAATATCAAAAATTGGCATTAAAATACGGATAAACTTTAAGTATTTTAGTTCACGTTAGTCACTCGACACTTACCGGTACCGGTAATCATACACCTTTTCGGGGCAACCCAAAGCCTTGTCCTTTGGGCCAGGATTGTTTACGCCTGTGCCGGTTTTCCGGTTACCTGGCGGGCGGGCCTCCGTTGAGGATTTCATGGAGAAAAACACCGGTGTAGCTTTTTGGAGAGGCCGCCACCTTTTCCGGCGAGCCCTTGGCCACGATTCGCCCCCCCGCCTTGCCCCCTTCAGGGCCCAGATCGATGATCCAGTCGGCGGTCTTGATCACATCCAGGTTGTGCTCGATCACCACCACCGTATTGCCGGCTGCCACCAGCCGCTGGAGGACGGCCAGCAGCATGCGGATATCCTGGAAGTGCAGGCCGGTGGTGGGTTCATCAAGGATATACAGGGTGCGGCCCGTATCTTTTTTGGCCAGTTCCCGGGCCAGCTTGATGCGCTGGGCCTCGCCCCCGGAGAGAGTGGTGGCGGCCTGGCCCAGCTTGATGTACCCGAGGCCGACATCCATCAGGGTTTGCAATATCGTCCTGATGCGGCGATGGTTGGTAAATAGCTCGAGGGCCTGGCGCACGGAAAGGGAGAGAATGTCTGCGATGGAATGTCCCTTGTACTTGACTTCCAGGGTGGCGTCGTTGAACCTGAGCCCCCGGCAGGTTTCACAGGGAACGTATACATCCGCCAGGAAATGCATCTCTACCTTTATAAATCCATCCCCACTGCAGGCCTCGCAGCGGCCTCCCTTGACATTGAAGGAAAAACGCCCTTTTTTGTAGCCGCGCATTCTCGATTCGGGCAAAAGGGCGTAAAGGTCGCGGATGGGATCCAGGACTTTGGTATAGGTGGCGGGATTGGAGCGCGGGGTCCGTCCGATGGCCTTCTGGTCGATGTTGATCACCTTGTCGAGATGGGACAGCCCGTTGATTTCGCCGTGTTTACCCACTTCAGCCATGGAGTTGTGAAGTTTCCTGGCCAGGGCGGGATACAGGATCTGGCTGACCAGGGTCGACTTGCCGGCACCGGAAACCCCGGTGACCGCCACCAGCAGGCCCAGGGGGATCTTGGCGGTGATATTGGCAAGATTGTTGGCGGATGCTTTCTTGATGGTGACCCATTTGCTACCGGCAGCCTTGGGTGTTTTTCTTTTGGGGGGGATGTCGATCTTCTCCTTGCCGCTTAAAAACCGTCCGGTGGCGGACGCCTTGTTTTTCCGGATCCGGGCCGGTGTTCCCTCGGCCACGATCTGGCCGCCGAGAAGCCCGGCGCCCGGGCCGATATCCACGATCCAGTTGGCCGTTTCCATGGTCTCCTGGTCGTGTTCGATCACGATGAGGGTGTTGCCGATATCCCGCAAGTGGCAAAGGGTTTCGAGCAGCTTGATGTTGTCTCTCTGGTGGAGGCCGATGGAGGGTTCGTCCAGAATGTACAGCACGCCGGTCAACTCGGAACCCACCTGGGACGCCAGCCGGATCCGCTGGGATTCCCCGCCGGACAGGGTCGGTCCTTTCCGGTCCAGAGAGAGATAATCCAGCCCCACATTGATAAGGAAAGTCAGGCGGCTGATGATCTCCTTGAGCAGCTCCTCTGCGATCAGTTTCCGGTTGCCGGTCAGTTTGAGCTTTTTTAAAAAATCATGCGCTTCCCCGATGGTCATGGCCGTGATATCGATGATGGAATGCTTCTTTATTTTGATGTTGAGCACTTCGGGTTTCAACCGCCGCCCTCTGCAGGTGTGACAAGGTCTTGTAGACATGAATCCCGAGTAGTATTTTTTCTGGCTTTCCGACCGGGTGTGACGATAACGCCGCATCATGGTATGGATCAACCCCTCCCAGTCGGTGGTGATATCCCCCTTGATCTTGTCCGAGTCCCATCGCACCACCATCTCCCGGCCGTTTGAGCCGTACAGGACGAGATCCTTTTGCCGTTTGGGCAACTTCTTCCAGGGTTTGTCGAAATCGATCCCCAACTGACCCTCCATGGCTTTTAATATGCGTCCCCCCCATGAATTGTTTTCGTCGCCGTTTTTGAGGAAATTGTTGCGCCAGGGGATCACGGCTCCTTCACGGATGGTCAGGGCGGGATCCGGTACGATTTTGTCCACGTCCATGGTTAGCCGGGAGCCGATGCCGTTGCATTTGGGGCACATGCCCAATGGCGAATTGAATGAAAACAGGGGCGGTTCAAGCTCCGGATAGGCGATGCCGCAGCAGGAGCGGGCTTCGCTCATCTTGACATCTTCCCGGCCGAGGATGTGGACGATGAGGTTTCCCTTTCCAAATTTCAAAGCGGTTTCCACCGAGTCGGTGAGACGCCCCCGGAACGCGGCGTCATCTTTGATGACCAGGCGGTCCACCACTACCTCGATGTTATGTTTTTTGTGGCGTGCCAGGCTCTGAACCTCGCTGATCTCCTGGATCACGCCATTGACGCGAACCCTCCCGAAGCCCTCACCTGAGATCGATTTGAGCAGGTCCTTGTGCTCCCCTTTGCGGTTTTCAATGATGGGCGCGAGGATGAGAATACGCGACTTGGGCGGCAGTGTCATGATCTGCGACACCATGCCCTGGGCATCGCCGCGGCCTACTTTCTTACCGCATTTGATACAGTATTGCTGGCCAATCCGTGCAAACAGGACCCGCAGGTAATCGTAGATCTCGGTAATGGTGCCCACGGTGGACCTGGGATTTTTACTTGCGGCCTTCTGTTCTATGGAGATGGTGGGGGACAGTCCCCGTATGGTGTCATATTTGGGTTTTTCCATCTGCCCGATGAACTGCCGGGCATATGCGGAGAGGGATTCCACATATCGGCGCTGACCTTCGGCGAATATGGTATCAAAGGCAAGACTGGATTTGCCGGATCCAGATACACCGGTAAAGACGATCAGCTTTTTCTTGGGTAGTTCAAGATCGATATTCTTAAGGTTGTGCTCGCGGGCGCCCTTGACGATGATCTTGTCAAGTTCCACCGAAGCATCGCCTTTTGAGAGGCGGCGCCTGAACTTGAGGTCCGGTTTTTTCACGGGTGTCATTTTGTTACCGTTCAATTATTTAAGGAAACACAACAACGAATCCACACCCAAGGGTGTGGATTCGTCAGGTCTATAAGAAGATAAAACATTTTTTCCATATGTATACTATTGTGCGGAGGAATTTCAAACAACAAAATGGTTTGAACATCCGCTTTGGTGGATGTATAAACCGGTATGGGAAATGAACCGGAAAAACCGAAAATTGTCATGATCTGCGGCCCCACCGCTTCCGGTAAAACCGCATTCGCCATAGAGGTGGCCCTGGCGTTTTCAGGGGAGATCGTCGGTGCCGATTCCATGCAGATTTACCGGTACATGGATGTCGGGACCGCCAAACCCACACCGGAGGAGAGATCCAAAGTCCACCACCATATGATTGACGTGGCCGACCCTGACGAATCTTTTGATGCTGAAAAATACGCATCATCCGCCCGGCGGGTGGTTGCAGGCCTTCACGCCGGGAAACAGGTGCCGGTGGTGGCCGGCGGTACGGGTCTTTATATCAAGGCCCTTACGCATGGGCTTTTCTCCATGCCCCGGATCGACCCGGACATCCGGGAAAGGTTAAAAGCCTTTGCGGAACAGCAAGGTTTTTCCGCCCTCCATGATCGATTGCAGCGTAAAGATCCGGCTTCCGCCGCCCGGATCCACCGGAACGATGTCCACCGGATATTAAGAGCCTTGGAGGTGTACGAACATACCGGAAAACCGCTATCCGAGCTGCAGCAAATCCATCGCTTCAGTGATCGGCCATTCCGTGTGAATAAGATCGGACTCCGGATGGAAAGGGAACGGTTGTACCAACGTATTGACCGGCGGACCGACCGGATGATCGATGCCGGCCTGCTGGACGAAGTCCGGGGGCTGGTGGAGAGGGGATACGCCCCCGAATTGAAGTCGATGCAGTCCATCGGTTATCGCCATATGTGCGATTACCTGTTGGGCCGGATCACCTGGGAGGAAGCGGTTAGAACGTTGAAGCGGGACACCCGGCGGTACGCCAAACGCCAGATGACGTGGTTCAGGGCCGATCCTGAAATCCGCTGGATGGACCCGGAAGATCTCTCTTCCGCCATCTCGCTTGTCAAACAATTTTTAACGGATCTATAACCCAAAAGAAGGTAGCGTTGTGGCCGCCCGGAAATTCGGTCCCATGGCCTGAAAAACTCGGATCAAAGTGAGCCTAAAACCGAACAGGGCCAAGGTGACCTATTTTTACCGGGAAATTAACACCCGCTTGCTATCAAATTCCGTATCATCGCTGTTCGGTTCAACGCTCACTAAGATCCTCAAACAGTTTCAGGCCACGGGACCGGACCCCCGGGCTATATTTTCGAGGCACCTTTTTTAGGGGTTATAATTCCGATTTTTAATCCTACCGATAGTCCGTAAGTGATATACAAAATGGCAATGAAAGTGTTCTATCCAGAAATGAGGATTTTTCTTGTTGAGCAAGGACTGATCCGCCGCAGCCCTGCGGGCTATGGCGGGACAAGCAAGAAAACCCGCGGCCTGTCGGGGCGTAGCCTGAAAGGCGAAGACCGAAGGACGCCGCTCAGCGGAAAAAGGGCCATTTCTGGACGGACACTCTCTAACGCCGCAGCAGCTTCAACGCCGTTATAATGGCCACATCCTTTCCGGCCCGCTTAAGGGGGGGCAATTTCAGAAGGGCGGCAAGGGTTTTATCCTCCTGTGCCACCACAAAATCCGGCAGAATGCCCTGACCATGCCATGAATTGCCTTTGGGGGAGTACATCGCCCCGGTAATGAATTTTACCCGCATCTCGTTTTCCAGGGTGAACGTTTTCTCGAAAATGCCCTTGCCGTAGGTTCGCGTGCCGATGAGGATTCCCTTCTGGTGATCCCGGAGGGCGACAGCCAGAATTTCAGCGGATGACGCGGTTTTTCCATTGATCAGGACGGCGATGTTGAAGGCAAATGGTGTCGTATTGACCGATACGTAGTTTTTGACATTCGTATCCCGCATCTGGGTTCTCATCAGGATATGGTTTTTTGGCAAAAACAGTTCAACGGCCTTAAGGGCGTCGATAAACACCCCCCCCAGGTTGTTGCGCAGATCGATAATGAGCGCCTCTGTGCCGGAAGCGGCTAATTTCTCAAGTTCCGATTTGAGTTCATCCGCGATACCGGCGGTGAACTGGCGGATCTCCACCATGGCGATCCTGTCCGTCAATGGGGTTGCGATCAGGTTTTGGCGGTTGAATTTCCGGCAGACAATGGAGACCTCAAATATCTGTACATCCCGTATGATTGTCAGGAGGATTTTTTCCCCCTCCGCGCCGGATAGAATCGAATTGATATCTCCTAACGTTTTTCCTTTCAGTTTCCCGGAGTTGACGCGAAGAATGCGGTCCATGGGGTGGAGAATGCCGTCAGCCGGAGAATTCGGTGCAACCTCGGTGACAGTCAAGCTCCCGTCTGCAGGATTAAAGGTACTTTTGACCCCGATGGATACCTGTTCCCCATTTATCGACCGGAACACCTTCTCGTATTCTGAGGCAGGCCAAATGGTGCATAATTCCGGTGTTTTCGGTGGCGATATGTGCCGGAGCATCCCCTTGATGGCAGCCCAATATAGGGCGTCACGGGTAATCTCCCCGGAATAGTATTGGTTGAGGATCAGGTCCCTGATCTCCATAAAGGTTTTTTCAGCCTCTGGAAACGAATGGTCGATATCCACCGGAAATAGGGCCCTGGCCTTGATCTGTTCGGCCGCCCGGCAGGATGTGGCGGTGAGCGTGCCGATGAGCAGGCAACCTATCACTATCGTAAAGAGATGATGACAGGTTGGTTTCCATCGTTGTAGCAGTCTGGGATTATTGTGCAATTTCAATGGCCTCCTTTCAGGAGATATGGAAAACCGTTTCGAACTGAATATCCGATTTCTTAGCACAGGGGGATATCCCGTGCAACCGGTGGGCGTTCCGAAGTCAGGGTATTAGTTTTTGACCCCGCAACCTCGATTCTGGTATGATGCTTTCCGGCATCGGATTTCCGGACCCTTTTCTTTAGCTAACAGGGAGAGGAAATATTATTTAACTCTAAGAGTGACGAGCAATTATGGATGGAAAATATCTGGTACCCACGGCCATCATCGACAGCGGCCATGACCGTATCGTCCGGTATGCGGGAAAGATCGTCGGTAATGGAAGCGACGACGATCCTGTTCAAACAGCGGTTATGCTATACTATGCCGTAAGGGATGGGGTGTGGTATACGCCCTACTACCCCTTTCATCGTCCCGAGGACTACCGGGCCAGTCGCGTCCTGAAAAGCGGAAAGGGGTATTGTGTGAGCAAAGCGTCTCTTCTCTGTGCACTGGGAAGGGCCTGCCGGATTCCATCGCGGGTGGGTTTTGCCACGGTACGGAACCATCTCGCCACCCGTCCACTCCTCGAGATGCTTGGCAGCGATCTTTTCGTCTATCATGGGTTCACGGAATTCTACCTGGAAGGCAAATGGGTTCGGGCCACACCGGCTTTCAATGCGGAGCTATGTCGGAAACATAGCGTGCAGCCCCTTGATTTCAACGGGCGGGAGGATTCGATCTTCCAGGCCTACAATACGGAAAACAGAAAGTTCATGGACTATGTGGCGTATCACGGCACCTTCGCAGACATTCCCGTGGATGAGATCGTTGCCGCCTGGAAAAACGCCTACGGCGACCAACGCGTGCAGCAATGGATCGATGCATTCGAGCGGAACGAAGGGAACCCATCGCGTGATTTTTATGCGGAGGAGGTTGTTAAAGTATAAGCCGGCCGAGCCGGTAACGATTTAAGCGAAGTACCCGTTACCGTTAACAGTGGCTGAAATCGTTTTCAAGGAGGCTCCATGATAAATCTCGAGATCCCCGGTTACGGCACCCTCACCCTCGAATACCTGGTTTTGGATTACAATGGCACCCTGGCCGTGGACGGGCTGATGGTTCCGGGTGTGAAATCCCACCTGAACGCACTGGCGGACCGGTTGGAGATCCACGTGGTGACCGCTGACACTTTCGGCAAGGTTCAGGCCGGGATGGAAGGGATCCCCTGCAGGGTATCCATTCTTCCGTCGGGTGATCAGACGGAGGGTAAACGGTCCTACATCCGGAAACTGGGTTGCCATCGGGTTGTCGCCGGAGGAAATGGGCGCAACGACCGTTTGATGCTCAAGGAGGCGGCCCTTGGCTTTGCCGTGATCCTGGAGGAGGGTGCGGCACTGGAGACAGTGATGGCGGCGGACGTCGTATTCCGAAGCATTCTCGATGCGTTGGTTTTCTTGAACAATTCCCTCAGGATGACGGCAACACTCAGGTCCTGAAACGTCCAAACCATTATCGAATATACCAATTACTTTTATAAGGAGGAAGTCCGTCGAAACGTGATGGTGCAGGTGGGGCAACGAGTGTTCTGTAGGTCGACCCAAGGAGAGCGGGTCATGCTGCTCCTTCCAGCTCCTTTTTAACGGCAAGTCCTATTTTCTCAAAGGTATAGGGTTTTTTGACATATGCCCCGGCACCCAGCTTCTGAGCTTTCCTGACCCGGTCGG
>CAZWAE010000112.1:11471-13056 GCA_964631805.1 uncultured Desulfobacteraceae bacterium
GGTTTTTTGACATATGCCCCGGCACCCAGCTTCTGAGCTTTCCTGACCCGGTCGGTTTCGGAGTATCCGCTGGCGATGATGGCTTTTTGATTCGGTTGAATTTCAAGGATTTTCCGGTAGGTATCAAGACCGTCCATGCCCGGCGGCATGATCATGTCCAGAACCACCAGATCCACATCTTCACCTGCCAGAAAATCCACCGCTTCCTGGCCCCCGGCAGCGGTGCAGACATCATAATCGAGCCTTGACAACATGGCGCTGGCGATTTCACGCTGCACCCTGACATCGTCGACCACCAGAATTTTCTCGCCGTTTCCGGAAAGATCATCGTCCCGCCCTTCCCCAAGAGCCGCACTGTCCAGATCACGAGAGACCGGGAAATAGAGGGTAAAAACAGTTCCCCTGCTTTCCGTGCTTTTGACATCGATATATCCGCTATGGTCCTTAACGGTACCCCAGACCACGGCCATGCCGAGACCGGTTCCGCTGCGGCCCATTTTTTTCTTCGAATAAAAGGGTTCAAAAATAAATTCGAGGTCCTTATCCGATATACCGGATCCGTTGTCGGACACCGTCAATACGGCGTATTCTCCATCCGCAACGACGTCGTATCCCTCCTGAAGGGTGTCCACATACTGATTGGCTGTCGCGATGACGACCTTACCCTCGTAGGAGATCGATTCCGCGGCATTGTACACCAGGTTCATCACCGTTTTGGAAAGGTGCAGGGATGATCCGGATATCTTGAGGAGACCGTTACCCAGGCTCGATCCGAATTTAACCCCCGGATGGGTAAGCGCCAGTTTATGATGTTCCGGTGAATTCAGGTAATCCGAGACGATGGTGTTCAGATCCACGTCTTCTGTGACGGAGACACCGCGGCGGGCCAGGGTCAGGAGATCCTGGACGATGGCAGCCGCCTTCATTCCGGAAGTATGGATGGTTTCAATGGGTTTTCTCATGGGACTGTCGACCGGAAGGTCCATCAAGAGCAGTTCCGGATATCCGGTGATCCCCGCCAGGATGTTGTTGAGGTCATGGGCGACACCCCCGGCCAGCGTGCCCAGGGCTTCCATCTTTGCGGATCGCTGCAGGCGGACACGAAGCCGCTTTCGCTCCTCCTCCGCTTCGATTCGGTCTGAAATGTCCCTTGTAATGCCAAGTATCTGGATCGGTTTCCCACTATCATCCCGAAGAAAGCGGGCGGTGATTTCAGCCCAAACGGTTGATCCGTCCTTGCAATATTGCTCCAACTCCATGGTTCGCGACCGGTCGGGATCGATCCCATCGATATTTTCAAGGGACAACTCCTCGGAGATGACTGTGGCGGCCAATTCCATCGATTCGGGCGTCAGGGTCTCCTGGAGCGGCATTTTCATCGCTTCCGCTATGGTAAACCCCCGCATCCGTTTCACTGCAGGGCTCAGGTAGAGAAACCGGAGAGACGATAGCTCCAGGATCCAGATCACATCCGTCAAATTGTCCGCGAGCAGACGATATTTCATTTCGCTTTCCCGCAGTTTCTGGAATGACCGGGCATTGACGATTCCCACAGCCGTCAGCGATGCGATGCCGGTGAGAAAGC
>CAZWAE010000113.1:0-12968 GCA_964631805.1 uncultured Desulfobacteraceae bacterium
TCATTGGCGCTATCACACGAAAACGGCTTAAAATCCTTCGGGAAGTGGATGCCGTCTTGCTTGATGAAATAAGAATTTCGGGTTATTATAGGAAACTATGGCAGTCTTTCGCCGTTCTGCTGCCCATAAAAAGTGTGGGTGTCATGGGAGACCAACGGACATATGAAAATATCATCGCCATCAGGGCCGTCACAAGTAAAGACGCCATGACGGCCGATTGGGCAAGGCTACCGCACAAATTATTGGCGAAAATATCGAATCGGATTATCAACGAAGTTGATGGCGTGAATCGCGTGGTGTACGATATCAGCTCCAAGCCACCCAGCACCATTGAGTGGGAATAAACAATGCACAAACAAAAGCCCTCACAATTCAGTATGCGGCTCGATGATGAAAGCTCTGACGCCATTGTCCAGGAGGAGATTCTTGATCGCCGCCTTGAAAAATTAGGCCACAGGATTACCTTGGTTGCCTTCCTCATCCCTGTACTCCTGGTCGTTATTCTTGTTTTGGCTTATTTGGATCTCACAAAGCGTGTCATCCGGTTCCAGGATACGGGAATAACCGAGGTCGAATCCCTTGAAAAAAGTCTCGACGACAGATTTTCTTCCCTGTCGGTCCAGCAGGCAAAAATAGAGGAAGTAAATACCAAATTAGCGGCATCCATTGTGGCAAACGCAGACAAAGGCACCCGGGAACTATCGGCTTTGGATACCCGGATTCAAAAAGCCCTGGATCATCTCCGCCAGACCAAAACGGATAAAGCAACTTTGAAAGAAGGAATGAAGGACTCATTAATAAGAATCGATGGCGCAATCAAACCGGTTCGTAAAGATTTGAGAACCGTGTCTTCCAAATTAAAGGTACTGGAAAAGAAAATCACCGGCGAACTGACTCACTTAAATGGTTCCTTGGGTGATTTCAACGAATTATTGGTGGACATGAACAAACGGCTGGTTCAATCGACGAAAAAACTGGATGAGATGGAAACGGCGCTCTCTACGCTTTCTACCCAAAAAATCGATGCCCAGGCACTTCATCTTGCCCTGGACGAAGAAAAGAAGATATATCGCCAGATGTTGAGCCTTGTCACGAAAAACCTGGAGGGAAAGCTGGATGCCATTGGTCATAAAATTCAAGCATTAGAAAAACAGGGGAAAATCCAGCAGCAAGAACCATCACCGCCGACTTCCCCCAAAATCCCGTTGCCCCCCCCTCCTGCAAAGCCACCCGAAACTCCGGCACTTCGGCCTGGACCGGGGGAAATCATCGAACAGAACCTCCAGTGATGCGGCCTATGACCCACCGCCTTGCTCTTCAATGACAAGGACCGGTTTGGATCATCCGAACCCTAACATATTCCGAGCTTTCGCAACGCTGCCATGCGGAATGCATGGGCACATAAATTGTAAAGTTATTTTAGCACGGACATTAGGCAAGCGTGGTATTGATTTCAGCAATCAACTCCTCAGGAGAAATGGGTTTGGCAATAAACTTCCGGCCACCGATGATCCCATCATTGGCCTCTAGGTCTTCTTTTCTGACAACTGCTGTCAAGTAAACAACGGGAATATTTTTTGTCGAAGATGCTGAGAGCAATCGTTCGGCGACGTCCGTGCCATGCATCGCAGGCATCAGAATATCCAGCAAAATCATGTCCGGCTTTATCGCCTTTGCCATCTCGATCCCCTCCTGCCCGTTGGCGGAGGTATGAACAACGAAGCCTCCGCTACTTTCCAGATTCAGTTTTACAAAAAAGGTGAAATCTTCTTCATCATCTATGATGAGAATCGTTTTCTTTTCTTCAGCCATATCAACCCCCCCTAATCTTCCGGCAAAGATATTGTAACCCGGGCTCCCCCTTCTTTACGATTTTGAATCACAATATTGCCTTTATGCTTTTCGATAATCCCCTTTGACACCGACAAGCCCAGCCCCGAGTTTCCATCCCGTATTTTCGTACTAAAAAAAGGATCAAAAATTTTATCGACGACCTGTTCATCTACGCCGGTGCCTGTATCGCTGGTTTCAATGCAAAGATATTTCCGTCTATCCCCTTCCACCCGATCGGTTACCTCCACTGTGATGTTGCCTCCGTCCGGCATCGCTTCAGCGGCATTTAAAAAAAGATTCAGGAACACCTGTTTCAGTTGACTGGCATTTGCCTTAATAATGGTTTGAGCATTTGTGTAGTTTCGATCTATTGTAACCGCTTTTAAACGGAACTGGTTCTCAATGAGAAAAAGTGTCTCCTCGATAACATCTTTCATATCGGTCTCTTCGAAAGACATTTCGATTTGTCTGGAAAGCCCCAGCATGTCTTTCACAATCTTGTCAGCCCTTGACGTGGCCTTTTTTATCCGATCCACCACATCATTCAATACCGTCTCCGAAACACCGGAAGAAAAAGAGCCCTTTAAAAACTCGATGCCCTGGAGAATAATCGCAAGGGGATTTTTTATTTCATGGGCAACGCCGGCTGCGATAACGCCGATAGACGACATTTTTTCCGCTTGGAAAATCTGCTCCTTCAGTTCATTGACCTCTCTCATATCGTGCGCTACCCAGATAAAACCTTTGGCCCTATCCGTCAGTTCGTCCATATCCGTGATGGCGGAGCCCATAAGGCTGACCGGAATCCGGTCACCGTTTTTCGCAATGTACCGCTCGTCGGGACAGTGCATCGATCCCAATACACTTGAATCCAAAACCAGCAGATTTTCCGCTGCCGATTTTCGGTCTATAATGCTCTTCATGGACATTCCCAACAATTCATCTTCTGTGTAACCCAAAAGCTCGCATGTGGCATGGTTGACATGGTCAATGGTCAAATCCGGTTGGACGACAATCAATGAATCCGCCATGGATGACATCACATTTTCAATATACCGCTTGGATGCCATGAGCGATTTTTCAAGCTCCAGGATTCGCTTGCCAGCGTTAAGTCGGGCCAGGAGTTCTTCAGGATTGAAAGGTTTGCTCAGGTAATCGTCCGCTCCGGCTTTCAGCCCTTCAACGATATCATCTTTGGAATCCCGGGCCGTCAGCAAAACAATAAAGACATAACCCTTGGTCTTCAAGGATCGAATAGCACGGATCAGCGCCACACCATCCATCTCCGGCATCATCCAGTCGGTGAGAACAATGGAAAAAGGGGTCTTTCGAAACAGATCCAAAGCCTCGCGTCCGTTTTCGGCACTCGTAACATTGTAACCCGCCTTAACTAGGTTCCTTTCCACTATTTTTCGCGTCAGCGCGCTGTCTTCGGCCAGGAGTATGTTGAATTTTTCATCCATGGAGGATTTGCTCCACTCTTTCGATATCTTCCGGGATATCGACCTCCGGCGAGTCAAACTCTGTCACGACGACCCGGATCCTGAAACCGTGCTCCAACACACGCAGTTGCTCCAGTTTTTCGATCTTTTCCAATGGACCCGAAGGAAGCGATCTGAACTGCTCCAGAAACTTCCGGGTGTACGCATACAAACCCAGATGTTTGTATACTTCAAATCGCTGCCCGGCATCCCTACCGCAAGGAATGGGGGATCTTGAAAAATAGAGTGCATCTCCCCGATTGTTGAATGTCACTTTGACATCCTTGGGGTTTGTGATTTCCGTTCTATCAATTATTCTGTAAGCGAGAGTGGTCATCACCACTTCCGTTTCCTTCTCAAACGGTTCGACCATCTGGCCAATAGATCTGGGATCCAGCAATGGCTGATCTCCCTGAACGTTAACGATAATATCATCCGGATCCAGGTCCAATAGATCCGCCGCTTCACCGACCCGGTCCGTTCCCGAACGGTTTTTCTCTGACGTCATCACCGATTTTCCACCAAAATCATTGACCGCCTGAAAAATACGCCTGTCATCGGTGGCAACCACAACAGCGGTTGCGGCTTCTGCACATTCAGCTCTTTCGTAGACCCGCTGGATCATCGGTTTTCCGGAGATCATCATCAACGGTTTCGCTTCGAACCTTGTCGATCCGAACCGGGCCGGAATAATCACGATTACTCTCATTCAAAAATCTCTTTCTGGTTTCATGAGCAACAGGTCCCTTTGATCTAAGCAGTGAAATCCATTGAATTGTTGACCGGATAGGCTGTTTTTGTTTTAATTGCCACATCATGGCCGCGGGATGAGACACCGATTTTGCGGCAGAAGTCGTCGAGTTGTCAATGCCTCATTACCCGCAGGAAACGGAGACCACACTATGGATTACGAGTCGATTTTGCGGTGCCTTCAACAAGTCGCTTCCGGTAAAGTACCTCCGCCCGAGGCTGCTGACAAACTGGTTAAATTATCCTTTGAAGATATCGATTATGCCCATATAGACCATCAGAGAACCTTGCGCAAGGGGTTTCCTGAAGTCATATACGGGCAGGGGAAAACTGCTGATCAAATTATCGGTATTATGGAAAAAATGGCCGCTCAGGAAAACGTCACCCTGGTAACTCGCATCGATCCTGACAAGGCGGAATCGGTCCTCTCGGTTTTTCCGGAGGCGGAATATCACAGTGATGCCAACATTCTATTCTTAAAACGAGAGCAAATCACCATCAGCGGAAAAGGCACCATTCTGGTTATTTCCGCCGGAACCTCCGATATTCCCATTGCCAAAGAGGCCAGCATAACGGCTGCCGTGATGGGAAACAGGGTTGAGACGATTTTTGATGTCGGGGTCGCCGGTATTCATCGATTACTGGCGTACCGGGATCAAATAACGCAGGCATCCGTCAATATCGTGGTGGCCGGTATGGAGGGCGCTCTCCCCAGCGTCGTCGCAGGGATGGTGGACCGTCCCGTCATCGCGGTGCCCACCAGTATCGGGTACGGCACCAGCTTCGGAGGACTAACGGCACTTTTCGCCATGCTGAACAGCTGCAGTTCCAATGTGGCGGTTGTCAACATCGACAACGGATTCGGTGCCGGATACATGGCCTCCTCAATCAACCGGACATAGATCCAACCACCGCATTTCATTATATTTTTCTTTTGACAATACTGTTTTTGTTGATTATGATCCATCATAGGTCTGCCGGAATATCGGCCCCTGCTTCATAGAAATCCGGGAGATACAACCTTTCAGTTGAATGCTACCGGTTTCGCCGCCCCGTTCGGCGATTAGGGTAAAGGAGACAGCCCCCTGTACTTCCCTGCTATTAAACTTCCCGGTTCGAAACGGCCTTTCGTAACGGTTATTCACAACGATGAGCTATTCTTTCTGGGCTATGGGGAAAGAAACTCTCTTTCTCTCATTTACACCATATCCGTCGATTCATTTCTGACGGCGGACGAACATATGTTTTCACTTCCCGGTCCGTTATCCGGTGCTGTAAATTCAGTCCTCGTGATTCCCGACTACTGGGTCGGCAATACTTTTTATAAATTCCAGTCCGAAAAAAAGTCTCTGGTGGAAACCTTTATTGAGAGAAAACTGACATCGGATCATTCCGACCTGCCCACTGTAACTGATTTTTTCGATTATTCAGAAACAGGCGGTGAAGCAGACGAAAAGGGACTATTTGTCTATTTTCTACAGGAACCCAAATCTTATGAAATATACCAACGTCTGGCCGGTCTGAATATCGGCCCTCAAAAAATAACAACTCCGGCTTTCTTGTGGAACAACAAAATCTACCGGTATGAGGATCAGTTCCGGGAGTCCGGCCAGTGCCTGGTTCACATGGTCGGCACAGATTGTTTTCTCTATTTCTTCGATCGCGGAAGCTTTTTGTTCTCAAGGAGTATCGTATTGCCCGATTCGGGAGAAGGCTCCGACGACGCCCTTTCGGCCCTGAACTATGAAATCAACCAGTCCCTTTATCTTTTTTCACAAAAAGCCAGGACAGACCAGATCCAGATTCATCTGCTGTCGCCTGAACCTTCCAATGCGGGGAAACTTTCCGATTTGATGGAAAGGGATGTCAGCGACCTCGGTGACAAAATTCAGAAACCAATGGATGATGAAACAACAGAACGGCTCTCCGTCATCAGCGCTTTCGACACTCGGGATCTGAGCCCTTACGCATCCTTTCTGAGCCTGACGCATACCCAGCTTAAAAAGGATTTGGAGTGGAAACCCATCCAGCTCGTAGGAATCTTCATCGGCCTGATCATGTTGACGATCCTCGGAGTGGAGAGCTTGTTTCTCCACCGATTGTCATTGTCCCAGAATGTCTTTATGTCCCGGTCCGAAATTCAGGCGCAGGCAGGGGCCGATGAGATTCTTCAGCGATACGATGAATCTTTAGATCTGATGACTAGAGAGGCCCAAAGACCCTCCTTGCAGCAATCGATCATCAAAATGGTCAAATCCCTGCCGTCCGGCATTCAGATAAGGGAATTGACCGTTGAACTCGAAAACGGGCCTCAATTAGGCATGAAGGGCCTCGTAACCGCGAGAAACCCGATCCATTTCAGAAATCTACTCGCCCAATTTTTAGATCGTCTGAAGATCTATTTTGAAGGGTGTCGGAATCTCAGGATCCAAAATATCGATTTTGAGGTCCTTGAAAACAACGGGAATTCGACCCTGCAAACTTATCTCATCCAATTCGGATTTGATCTGCCATGAAGAGCAATCTCAGGAAAACATGGATTGCAGTGGGTATTATCTGGGCCGGTGTTCTTCTGTTGACCTGCTGGAATACGAGTGTTTCTTCTCAAATCCGGGAAACGAAGAAGCGCAAAGAAACCTTCATGAAGGACAATCAGTTCTGGATGCGCAATGCCGATATCATTGCACGGGTTTTAAGAGCGGATGATGCGGCATATCATCAACCGGCATCGCTACAGATCGGGTTGCTTCAGATTCGCGACCATCTTCGTGAACTGGCGGCTCATCACCATCTCAAAAATGTGCGAATGGAAAGAAATCAAATCAACACCTCCGATCAAGGGGAGGTGCCGGTGGACATTTTTCTCGCCGGATCACTCGAACACGCTATGCTGTGGTTGAATACCATGGAAAAAGAATATAAGTATCTGTCAGTCATTCGATTTGCAGTGACTTCCGATGGAAGACCGGAACAATCCCAGTTCCATTTTTCAATCAACTACCGGTACCGGATTTTAGGTTCCGGACCGACATAAACCGACCCAATGATGCCAAAATGATTATCATCGGCAACAGAAAAAATTTATCGGTCGGTGGATGGATGCTGGCGGCGCTGCTGATCCTGACATATAGCGGCATGACCCTCGTATCGCTGTTGGATCCGGCACTGACGGGTTATTCCGCGAAGGTTCGAATGGTGAGCCGGAAGTGGCATGAATTGGACGGTATTAAGGCAAAAACGGCGACCGTTAAACTCAAAGGTCTCGACCTGTCATCGGCTATGTATAAAAAACCGCCCCCTCCCCCCAAGATAGAGCCGGACATCGAAAAAACGGCCATTGAAGATCCCGAACCGCCGCCCGCACCGGTTGAAGTGATTCCCCCCAGGTTAACGGGTATTTTCGAACGACGGGATGCCAATGGTGAGGCTGTTTTTTATGCATTGATCGAAGGCCGAAAATTAGCCGAAAAAGATACTGTATCCGGATTTGTCATCGGGAAAATTAATCAAAATGGCGTGACCCTGGTCCGGGAAGGGCGCCAATGGTTTGTCCGGAGACCCGACGTCTTTATCTCACTTGATAAAGACGGACAGATCAACCGTGCTAAAACGTCAACAAACAATGCGCCGTCGGAATCGGCAAAGGTGCATGAGGATGAGGCCCAGGCAATTGAGGCACTCGAAAATGCTGAGAAACTGAGGGAATTATGAACTGTCCGCTCCTATTTCGAGAATACTGTGTCCTGCCGGCAATTCTGTTGACGGCGTTATCGTTCTTCATTTCCGGGTGTTCCGGCTCTCAACCGAGATCGGTCGAACAGGACGGGATCAAGGAGATGAAACCATCGGATATGCTGAAAAATGAGAGACGCGCTACACCGCCCGGTCCACCGCCTTTTTCTGAAAAAATGGCGCCCGTGACAAGCGGTGTGATCCGAAGCCCGAAACTACTTTCCATGGTTTTTGAAGATGCCCTGTTATCGGAAGTACTGCGTGCTTTGTCGGGCGACATGGGATTGAATCTCATCGTGGATTCTGAAATCGACCTGAATCGCCAGGTCACCCTGAGCCTGAATAACGTGACCTTTGCGGAAGCCCTGGAGATGGCGGTGAGCAAAGGGGCGGGATATGCCTGGAAAATGGAGGGCAGCAATCTTTACATCCAGCGCTTTGAAGAGCGGGTCTATCATCTGGACTATCTTGACCTCAGCGGTGAAACTGAAATCGATGTCGGGGGTGATATGCTGGCATCCAGTGTGGAAGAATCGGGGGTCAGCGGAAAATTTGAATTGAAAACCAAAAGGAGCAGCAAACTTACCGACGTGTGGAGCAACGTTCAGGAATCCCTCGAAGGTTTGAAGTCAGCTGAGGGGGTTCTGCAAATCAATCGAAATTCCGGCATCATTTACATGGTGGATACGCCTAGAAAAGTAGCCGGCATGGTGAAATTCCTCGATTCTCTATCAGATTCCCTGCATCGCCAGGTGTTTATCGAAGCCAGAATCATGGAGGTCCAGCTCAACGACGGTGCTAAATACGGCATCGACTGGTCCAAACTTAACCTCAATTTCAGATCCGCCACCAGCCGTTTGCCGGACGTATTGAATTTAAACCTCAATTCCGGAGCGGTTTCAAAAAGCGGCGGAGCCGTTCTCCTGGCGCTGCCAGAAGATGAGAGCGGCCTTTCCGGTCGGCAGACCCGATACGATCAGCCGGGCATTTCGAGTGTTTCAGCCGTCATCGATTTTCTTCGCACGCAAGGCGATCTGTCTGTGCTGTCAAACCCGCATCTGACCGTCATGAACGGGCAGTCCTCCCTGATGACCGTGGGTTTCCAATTCCCATACGGTGATGTGGACGGCGTGGATCGTGATGTCGAAACCGGGGTAACCACTATCGGCGTCGAAATCCGGCGCGTGGTGTTGGGGCTCCAATTGGGCATTACCCCCCAGATATCAAAAAACGGCATCATCACGCTGAATATCGTACCCACCATCACCCGGATCCAGAGGGAGGAAAACGTTGAACTGCCGTTGTCTGCCACCACCATTCAGACCATATCCAATCCCGTAATAGATCTCCAGGGAATGGCAACTACGGTCAGGGTCAGGGATGGGGAGTCCATCGTACTGGCCGGACTGATCAGTCAGGTCCGGAGCAACAATCGGGAAGGATTGCCTTTTTTGGGGGATTTGCCCTACATCGGCAGCCTGTTCCAACACATAGAGGATACAATGGAAAGCCGGGAGTTGGTCATTTTTATTACACCCCACCTGCGACACGTAAAGGTAGGAAGGTAGCAAGGAATCCACGCGGGAATCCACGCGGAGGGCGTGACTGTGGATTTCGCCTGAATGGAAATAGATGTCAAAAATCGACAATGTGCTCCCTTCAAAATTTGACCGTTTATCGACAATATTTGTTGCCAAACAATAAAACACTTAATTTATTCAATATTTTTACGGTTCGCAAAAATGAGGGCCGAACAACCGGATAAAATGTCAATTCATCCATTTCACCACAATTTTCATAGTATCTATGCTTTTTCCTGCTGTTTGGCACGTATTATGCTTGTTTTATCCTTAAAAGTGATTGCATCTATCCATGAAAGTGTTAACCATAGTTTAGACACGATTATATTCTTAACCGTTATAAAAGAAAGGAACCGAAATGAAAAAGGAAACGTTCATTAAAAATCAAAAGGGTTTCACATTGGTCGAGATTGCCATCGTCATGGTCATTATCGGGCTGCTGATCGGTGGGGTTCTCAAGGGACAGGCGATGATTCAAAACGCTAAAGTCAAACGAGTGGTGAAACAAGCGGATGAATTGAGGGCTGCAGTCATGACCTTTTATGATAAATACGGTGTCTATCCCGGCGACGAGAATAAAGCCCCCATCCCTCCGGGAACCGACACGGAAGGCGACGGAGACGGCATCATTGAAAATACGGCGGAACGATTCGGGCTCTTTCTGGACCTTCAACTATCCGGTCTGATCAGCGGCACATACAACGGTACCAGCGATATGCCGTTTCACTCATTCGGGGACAATGTGGTCCTTTCCGACATCAACGACCCGAACCCGTCCTTCGGAAACCGTCTCAATTTCCAGTTTTTCAACATCCCCCCCGATGTCGCACTGGAGATCGATTCAAAATTCGACGACGGTATTTATAACAACGGGTCCATTACCGCTTCGGCAGCATATACGTCAGCCAATGAGGTCACCCTTTATATCCTCTTTTAGGAAACCTCAGGGTCTTTAAATGCATTCAAGGGGCACACATAAGTGTGCCCCTTTCTGTCGGTTAGGACGATTACCATGGTTGATGGAAATAACAGAGGCTTTACCATCATTGAAATTGCCATCGTTATGGTCATCGTCGGTTTTCTGGTGGGCTTCGGGGCATCTTTGATCAAACCGCTGACCGATCGGTCGAAGCGGAATCAAACCCGCGAAACGGTCCAGGCCGCCGTTGAATCCGTCATCGGATATGCGGCTGCCAACAACCAACGTCTGACTGACGGCCCCCTGTTTCCCCAGGTGGCGAAAAGGCAAAACGATGCATGGGCCAACCCGGTCACCTACATCTACGACAGCAACCTGGATATCAACAACCTCAATTCAAATATTTGCGGCAGAAAAAGTACCTCCATTACCCTGCGGAGATGTGATGATGCCGGGTGCACCGCATTCACTGATGTTCAGAATATTGCCTTTCTTGTTCTGAGCGGTGGTGTAAACTTCAACAATCAAACTGCCGGAAGCCAGGGGATAGCAGCAGCGACAACCTTGCAGACCTACGGTTTTGACATCATCGTCGATAATTACAATGGCGACCTGGGTGGGGCGAGACCCGAAACCTATGACGACATTCTGGAATGGGTGACCCTGAACGAACTGCGCACAAAGCTGGACTGCCGGGGTCCGCCTCTTTTGGTGCTGAACAACGAACTGCCGCCCGGCGATACCGGAAGCCCCTATTCAGCAACGATCTATGCGGACGGAGGCGTCCCTTTTACCGCGGGCGGCGGCCTTTATAAATGGTGTCTTCAGACCACGACCGGGGCTTCACCCTCCAACCTGACGATCAATGTCAATGTCAACACCAACTGCGCCGGACTGGCGGAGAACTCAGCGGTGTGGGTCCAGGCCAATGATATCACTTTTTCAGGTACGCCGGGGACGTCAGGCAGCTTTCACCTCGTCGCCTTCGTCCGGGATGACAACAACAACGGCAATGATACGGCGTGCAGCGCATCCTCCAACCTGGACAACTGCATGCAAAAATCCTTCGTCATCACCATCAGCCCGTAACCCGTCATGAATTCCTACCCACCGGAACATAGCCCCTTCGGCAAAGATGGCCGGCATCCCGGAAAACAGGCGGGTTTTGCCCTGTTGCCCGTCATTCTTTCAATGATTGTCATCGGCGGAATGATCGGGGCGGGTTTGAACCTGTTGGGGCCTAAGGTGAAGCAGGCAAAATACGCCCGCACCGCCCAAACTCTTGATACCGCTGTTCAATCGGTGGTCAGTTGGGCCACTGCCAACGGTCGGCTCCCGGATTACACCGAATTTCCCGGAATTTTAAAGGAAACGGACGATGCCTGGTCCAATCCGGTCACCTATGTGTACGACAACAATCTGGCCACCCTCTCTTCCGGCGGTCTCTGCGGCCGGCAGTCAACCCGGATCACCGCCGGGTCTGTGCCGGATACCGCGTTAATCCTTCTTAGCGGCGGAAACGATTTTACCCTGGACACCCTGATTCCAGCCAACGGTGTGGTGACGTTCCCCACCACAGTCACCGTTTCGAACAGCGATATGGGAAGAACCATGACCCTGGCAAAACTTCAGAATCGAGCGGGTTGTTTCGGTGATACCCGGGGAAAACTGCAGATTCTCAACAATGAAATGCCGGCGGGTGTCTCTCCAAAAGCAACGCTCCCCACGTGCAGCGGCGTGTCCTACAATGCTTCGGTATTTGCGGAAGGCGGGGTACCGTCACCCATAAGCCCTTTCTACAGTTGGACCTACACCACACCTTCATGGCTGGCCCTGGCCAACCCTTCCGATGCCCAGTTGGATCTCCAGGGCAATCCGACCACACCCGGCGTCTTTACACTTGTGGTTACGGTCAGCGACAGCGACGGCAACAGCATCCAGAAAACCTTCTCCATCGATATCGATGAATGCGTCCCCTGATGGAAAGTTAGTTAAACTCCCCAATGACATCGTAGAGCGGCAGGAGAATGGAAAGGGCAATCAGGCCGAAAACACCACCCAAAAGGAGTGTGGTAATGGGTTCTATGGCGTTCACCATGGCCTGGACGGTGCGCTTGACCTCACCGTCATAATAATCCCCGAGTCGATTAAAGGTGGTCTCCAAAGTCCCTGTGGATTCACCGTTCCTCACACCGCCCACCAGCAGCGGCGGAAACCCGGCTACTTTCTCGAAGCCGTCGGTCAATGAGCGACCGGCCTGCACCTCCCGGTATACTTTTCCCAACTGCACTTCAAGATATCGATTTCCGATGACGCTGTCGGTTAAAATATCGAATATGGTGTTGATGGTCATGCCTGCGCTGTAAAGCGCCGCAAAATTGTGGCTCAACCGGGCAATGGCAATATTGCTGGCAACACTGCCCAACAATGGGGTTTTCAGCAGGTATTTGTGGATCATGAAACGGCCGGTGGGGGTTCTCTGGAAAAGAAAAAAAGCAGTGATAAAACCTATGCCGGTGCCCACCATAAGCGGCCACTCCGCTTGTATGAACAGGCTGGTTGAAAGAACGATCTGAGTGATGGGCGGCAGGACGACGCCCATATCCGATAAGACGCTTGCCAGTTGCGGCAATACGTAACCCACCCATACACCGATGACACCGACAATGGTGA
>CAZWAE010000114.1:0-12714 GCA_964631805.1 uncultured Desulfobacteraceae bacterium
GCTCTGAGTATCGCAACGGCGGCTTCCGCAGGTGCGGCACTGACGACCATCGATGCGGCAATTCTTTCCAAGGACACCGGCCGTGCCCATTTCGGCGCCATGATGAACCGCCTCGAAAACACGGTCTCCAACTTAACCATCCAGGCTGAAAATATCCAGGCAGCGGAATCCCAGATCTCCGATGTGGATGTGGCCTTCGAGATGACCAACTTTATGAACACGCAGATCAAGGCCCAGGCTGCGGTTGCCATGCTGGCACAGGCGAACTCCATGCCTCAGATGGCGATGTCTCTCTTGGGTTAAACCCATGAAACCCGCAATGGGGGGAGGCAATATCGTGCACCTCCCCCTAAGCGGGGATCAACATTCGGACATCTGACACCAGACTGAAAAAGATCCAACGACAAAGTATAATCAGCGTTTTAGAGGCGAACCGGAAAGGGGTACTCACAATGAACCAGGTTTACAACATGTACAATCAGATCGATATCTCCACCTCCAGCCCGTTAAAGATCGTTTTGATGCTGTATGACGGCGCGATCAATTTCTTGAACCGGGCGATTCAGTCTGCCGATGAGGGTGATATCAAACATAAAAATATCTACGCCAACAAAGCCCTGGATATCATCAATGAACTGAACAATTCCCTCAATACCGATGTCGGAGAAGATCTGCCGAAACGATTGAGAAGCCTCTATTTTTTTATGAGCCGGCACCTGATGAAAGCCAATTGGAAAAACGATATGAAGGCGATGCGCGAGGTGATCGAGATGTTGACCAATCTCCGTGAAGCCTGGCAGTATGCTTATGGTCAGCAGGAGCAGGAAGCGGTTCATCAGAACCCGCAACAGATGGCGGCCGGAATGCGGATTTAAACGGCTTCGGAATAGATGCTACAACCCCTCCGGGGAAAAAATTTCCGTGAGGACCGGGCAGGACCCGCCCGGAAGCGTTGTCGATCATATCCCTCTCCCCTTCGCAAACCCTTGCTCCAAAAGGCATTTCATGGCCATTTGGATTTTTCCTGCAGTACGCTTGTATCAGGGCACAAAATTTGCATATTTCACAGGCGTTAGCGTCCTCTCCAAATGGGGGCTGTGTACGGTCCGGCGAATTCCCCAACGGGCGGGATCCGGAAGTGGCCGACAAAAAATAAATTCACGCGGAGTGTGCAATGTCCGGAACGATCTCATTTTTAGGTATGAGCAGTGATCAGGATATGAACGCGTATGTGGACGCCATGGTGTCCATACGACGGAACGGTCATGTCAAACCCCTTGAAAACTGGAAGACCACATGGGAGACCAAGCTCGATACCATCGATACCATCGACTCGACGCTGGCTTCTTTTTACAGCACGGTTCGCGGGATGGATCGCATCAACGAGTTCATGGTGAGGCAGGCCGCCTCGTCGGATTCGACAGTATTGTCGGTTTCGGCGGACAGCTCGGCCACCATCGGTTCCTATTCTGTAGAGGTGAACCAGCTGGCCGGTGCCGAGACGGAAACCCATGCCGGGGTCGCAAACGACATCGAATACCACGCAGGTGTGGCCGACAAAACCGCCTCCATCAACGATAGCGGAATCGATAAAACTTATAAATACAGTTACAACAGTTCCACCTATACCATTACCGTCAACAACGGGGACACCCTCGAGAATCTGCGTGACGACATCAACGCCGGGGCAACCGGCGTGACGGCCTCCATCGTCACCACCGGCGGGCAGGACCACCTGGTCCTCTCCGAAACCGCTCCGGCGGGCGCCCAATCGATAGTGGTGGACCCCGACAGTGACATGACACTGGACGGCACGGACAGCACCACGGACTTCACCGGCAGTACATTTACCGAAACCATCAACGCCAGCGGATCTGATAAAGTTTTCCAGCTCCAATACGGCAGCAACGCTGCTGTTGAAATAACAGTGCCAAACGGGACCACGCTCACCGGATTACGCGATATGATCAACAATGCCAATACGGGGATCCGGGCATCGATCCTGGATGACGGGGGGGACGGCAGCGGGGCGAACCATCTGGTCCTCACCGGAGAAGATACCGGAGACGACTATGCCATCGTGTTGAACGCCGGCGGTGGCGGCACTACCACGCTGGACGGGACCGGCCTGACCGAAGATTTTACCCACGCAGGTTTCACGGAAACCGCATCGGCCAAAAACACACAGTTGAAAGTCAACGGCTATCCCGCCGGTCCGCCCTGGATCGAACGGTCCTCCACCCAGATATCGGACGTCATGGAAGGGGTCTCCCTGAATCTGGTCAAAACCGGCAGCGCCACCGTCACCGTGTCCACCGATAACAGTGCGATCATCGAGAAAGTGGTCGCTTTTACCGAATCGTTCAACACGATCAGGAACGCCATACGGGACGCCACGAAATACGATGCCACTACCGATTCCGCCGGCACCCTGCTGGGCAATTATGCAGTCCAGATCATCAAAACCAGACTGGATAACATCATCACAGGAACGGTAGACGGTTTTTTGGATCCGGGAGACGTCTACAGCACGCTTCAGCAACTCGGTTTTTCAACAGACGCCGAACAGGGGTCCGAAACCGAGGGACAACTCCTGCTGGATACCGCGGCACTTACCACTGCGTTGAACAGCGATCCCGATACGGTAGGTGATCTTTTCGCCGCCTATCTTGATGGCTTGACCGATGACACCCAGATCAGTTTCGGCAGTTCCCTGCCCACGGCCACCCCCGGTGTGTTCGATGTGGAAGTGGACACGGACACGGCCAAGGGCCGGTTCCGAATCCAGGGGGAAACCTGGGGGGATTGGGTCGATCTGGCCGGCAGCAGCGGGAATTATACCCTGACCGGTGCCGACGGCCCCGAAAAAGGGGTTGCCCTGAACATCTCCTACGCTTCCGGGACCGGTGTCCATTCCACCGTCCTGCAGCTTAAAAGCGGTGTTGCCGCCCAGTTGAGCGACGAGCTGACCACTCTGCTCAGCACCAGCGGCCCCCTTTACACCCTCGAGGAAAACTACAACGACATCATCGACAATATCGAAGACCGCATCTCGGATGAGGAACGGCGCCTGACCCTCTATGAGGAAAACCTGCGGGAAAGATTCACGCGCCTGGATCAGTTCATCTCACGCATGAATGGAATGAGCGACTCCATTGCATCCATGGCCAACAGCCTGATGAAACCCTCCAACTCCAAAAAATAGGTGCCCGGGTTGATCGGGTTTGAAAAAAAGGCGGCGGGTTGACAGCCATACTGGTATCCGGTATTTGAAAAGAGAGACATGGGACAGCCCACGACGTCAATCACAGCGATTTCCCGGCAGACTCCATTTATTGCAGTTTTCAGGGTAAACATTGCAGATTCGTTCCGGTACTTTCATCCAACTTCTCGTTCTCGTCCTTTTCTTTTCAGGGTGCGCGACCCAAACGCAGCCGCCTTTGGCCGTCAAAGGGGTTCTGGATCTCACATCCTGGGATTTTAAGAAAGACGGCAGCATCACCTTCAACGGGGAATGGGAATTTTACTGGCGAAAATTGCATTCACCGGATCGGTTTGTATCCGGAAAAATCCCCGACAGCAGCGGTTTTATCGCCCTGCCCCGGACGTGGAACGGATTCGAGCTTAAGGGTGAAACGCTGGGGGCGGAGGGTTTTGCCACCTTCCGGCTGCAGGTGAAACTCCCTTCCCAATGCGGCATCAAGGCGGTTCGCATTCCCAACCAGTCATCGGCCTACACCCTTTGGATCAACGGCGAGATCGTTGCGAAAAACGGCAGGGTCGGAACAGGCCGGGAGACGGAGATACCCCAGTACCTGCTGCAGGAATCGCCGATATCGGTGCAAAGCCGCAACCTGGATGTCGTGCTCCAGGTGTCCAATTTCAGCCACCGCAAAGGCGGCGTCTGGCATCCCATCCGCCTGGGAACGGTTCAGCAGATCAGGGATCGGCACAATTATCAATGGGTTCTCGATCTTTCCCTGCTGGGCTGCTTTCTCATCATGGCGCTGTACCACACCGGCCTTTTTCTTCTCCGGCGAAACGACCCCTCTCCCATACTTTTTGCCGCCATCACCGGGTTTTTCGCCATCCGGGTGCTGCTCACGGGAAACGTCTATCTGACCATCCTGTTTCCGGATCTGCCCTGGGAGTGGCAGTATACAATGGAACTGCTGTCCGTGACCCTGGCGCCCCCGGTGTTCATGCTGTTTTTCGCGTCCCTTTTTCCCCAGCTGGTATGGAGAACCGTTCTGCTGCCGGTTTGCGGCGTGGGCGGATTGTTCAGCCTCGTTGCGGTTTTTTCCCCGGCCCGCATCTCCAGCCATGTGGTGATGCCAAATCAGGCGGTGCTCCTTTTGGCCCTGGTCACCATTATTGCGGTATTGGTCCGGGCGGTGAGGGGAAAAGAGAGCGGGGCGGGAATTCTCCTTGGCGGATTCGGTCTCCTCTTTCTGGCCATTTTCCACGACATCCTCACGGCCAACAAGGTGATTTACAATATCCAGGTGGCGCCCCTGGGGTGGTTTGTCCTGATTCTCTCCCAGTCTTTTGTCCTGTCCCTTCGCTTTTCAAAAGCCTTCAAATCGATCGAAAACCTCTCCGGGGAACTGGAGGAAAAGAACATCGCCCTGTCGCGACTGGACCGCCTGAAAGACGAGTTTCTGGCCAACACCTCCCATGAACTGAAAACCCCCTTGAACGGCATCATCGGCATCGCGGAATCGGTGGGAGCGGGGGCTTTCGGCCGGCTCCCTGAAAAGGTCCGGGAGAACCTGTCGCTCATCGTGTCCAGCGGCCGGCGCCTTTCCGGCCTCATCAACGATATCCTTGATTTTTCAAGGCTCCGCAACCGGGACATCCAGCTCAACAGGGAGGCGGTGGATATCCGGACCCTCACCGATGCCGTCCTCGCGGTGTCGGGACCGCTGGTTTCAGGGAAAGATCTCACTCTCAAAAACGAGATCCCCCGGGGAATTCCTTTTGTCCATGGCGACGAAAAACGCCTCCAGCAGATCCTGTACAACCTGGTGGGAAACGGCATCCGGTTCACCCCGTCCGGGGAGGTGCGGGTGACGGCATCCGAAACCGACGGAGTGGTGGAAGTCGCCGTTGCCGACACGGGTATCGGGATCGAGAGCGAACATCTGGACCGTATTTTCGACGCCTTCGAACAGGCGGAACCCGCAGCCGGCCGGTCCCACGGCGGCATGGGCCTGGGGCTTTCCATCACACGGCGCCTGGTCAAGCTCCACGGCGGCGGGATCCGGGTGGAGTCGGAGACCGACCGGGGCGCCACCTTCCGGTTCACCCTCCCGGTCAGCCACGGGATCCCGGAAACCGATCCGGCGGCCGCAGCAACAGGTGTCCTGAAGACGACGGAGGAGGAACCCCTTCCGATTTCCCCTTCAGACCGTCCGGGGCAAAGGGATAACCCGGACCGGCAGTCCGTCCTGGTGGTGGACGATGACCCGGTGAACCTCCAGGTGGTGGCCAACCATCTCTCTTTTCTCGATGTCAACGTGGCCACCTGCTCCGGCGGGGGGGAGGCCCTCGAGCGGATCGGCAGCGGAGAGCTTCCCGACCTGATCCTCCTGGATGTCATGATGCCCGGCGTGTCCGGATACGAGGTGTGCCGGCAGCTCCGGCGGCAGCACGCCGCAGCGGAGCTGCCCGTCATCATGCTCACCGTCCGAAGCCGCGTACCGGATCTTGTGGAGGGGCTCTCCTCCGGGGCCAACGACTACCTCACCAAACCTTTTTCCAAAGACGAACTGGTGGCGCGGGTGGAGACCCAGCTCAAACTGAAACGGGCTTACGAGACCTTCAAGGAGAATGTCCGCCTCAAAAAAGAGCTGACCCTGCGGGAGAAGACCGAACAGGACCTCAAGCTGATGCAGCGCCGGCTCTCCGAGATGCTCAACAGCATCGACGATGCGGTGATCGCCGTGAACGCAAGCCTGGAGATCGGCTTTTGCAACCGTGCCTTTGAATCCCTCACGGGACATGTGGCAGGGGACCTTCTGGGCAATTCCTGGGAAATCCTTTTTTCGGGGCGGGAGACCACAAAGAGGGTGATGGCCGACCTTATGGACACCGGCCTTACCCCGGGGGAATCCAGAAATTACCGGAAGCTTTCGCTGCTGCGGTCGGACAAGGGCATCCTGCGGGCGGGCGGCCTCCTGGTCCTTCTGGATGTGGAGGAGGAGCCGTTTCATGTCTTCATCCTGCGGGCCGCTGAACGGGACACCCCCCGGGGGGCGTCCACCCCCGGTGAGGCCTTAAACCGGATCCGGGCCCACGATGGGAACCGGCCGGGAATAGACCCGTCCACCATTCTATCCCCCGGGGAGGTTTCCCACCGGAGGAAACTGGGGGTCCGGGTGATGAACCTCTCGGTGGACGCCTGGATCGCCGCCACACGGACCTCCAAGGTGGAACTGGCCGACCGGTCGGGGATCTGGAATGTCTACATCGGAAAGGACGGCTGGGCGCGCACCCAGACCCTGGACCGCTACCTGAAAGAGGAATCCCTTCCCGCCAATCCCCGCTGGCTCCAGATCGTGGGCACCGCCGACTTCGTGCTGGCCGCCTGCGATCCCCCCTTCCCCCTGAAGGAAAAGCTCGAAACCCGCCTTGCCGAACTGAATGCCCTTTTTATAGACGGCTGAGGATTCAGGGGGCCGAGGATCCAAGGATTCAAGTGGAAGATTCGACCTTTCGGGATTTCTCAATAGCCTGAGTGTCATGATTGATGATTGTTTCCGCACATCTCCACACTATTCGCCTTTCCAACGGAAGGCGTTGTTTAACCATGTCCTCGGTTCGGCAGGATCAGCCGTGGCCACCGGCATTGGCGGGAAAGGCGTAACCGCCCGGGAGTGGATTGACTCTGAACTGTATCCCTATCCCGTCATTTTCGGTTATGAGAAGTAACCGATCCGCTTTTTTCACCTGTTTGGTTGCGGCTTTTCCGCTTTGGGTTTCTCAGACCAAACTCAGGATACGGGTCATCGCTTTAATTTTTGTTTGATTATTGAGTCTGGAAATGTTAAGTGGCATTTTGTAAAATAGAACTGACTCGCCTAACTCAACCACAACCAAACTTTTTAGAAATAGCCCCCCCTTCTTTATGGGAAGGATGCACCCGAAGCTATCCTGGTGGAGAGACCGGTGAATATCCCTATTTCCTCCAGGTATGGGGGCTCACATATGGGAGATCTCGCCGTCCTACCCGTTTACTTGCCGGAACGCAGAAACGGGAACAAAACGCAGGTTCGTGGCTTTTACCGTACCGAAGTTCGATCCATTCATAAAAGGCCACAGGAAGGGTCAAACATAGGGAGGTGCAATCTCCTATCGATGCCCCCTGTTTCTCACATCTGTTCCTGGGTGACCATGGTTTCTATCGCTATGTAATTAGATAGATATAATAACATCCAACATCTTTTTGAGGTTCTTGGACGATAGGGGAAGCGTGGTATTATTTACCCGGTTGCCCTTGTCACCGGTTTTAACAGAGGACTTTTCCCTTTTTAACGGAAATTTATTAATCCATACCATCCGCGGGTTTCTCCGATTTTAACGGAAATTAACGGAATTGTTCCTTGAGATTGCCGGAACGGAACGGTGAGAATGACTCTGAAGCAATGTCCATGGGGTCCGGGACGCGTTTATGATGCGGAAGGGGGCTCCCGGTCGGTAAAACCATCAATAAAAGGAGGAGAGACCATGAAGCGTTTGATGAAATCACGGAACCGGTTTATTGTATGGGTGGGGGTTGTGGCGCTGTGCGGCGCGCTGATGGTAGTACAGCCGGCAGCAGCAAGGGTATCCCTCGGGGAGTTGCAGGCCGACATCGAGGAGTTGCAGAACGAGGACCGGGCGGAGACCGGTCAGCTTGTCATCGACACCGCCTTTGAGGATGAAAACGGCGATCTCGAGATGGTGGTGGCCAACCTGGGGGGGCAGCACCCCCGCCGTGGGCCGGGCGGGGCCGGGCCCGGGCCGCGAGGCCCGCGGGGGCCCCCGGGGCGGGCCCGGGCCTTGCCATCTTCGACCTGCTGGACAACGGGGACGGCACCTGGACCGTGGTAACGGAACTGCCGGCGCTGCCCGCCGGCAGCTATGCCCTGACGGTGAGCACCGGCGCCGAACGTTACCAGTTCGATTCCTTCGAGTTGACCCTGGGCGCGGTGGGGCCCCAGGGGGAGCCGGGGCCGGCGGGTGCCGACGGCGCGCCGGGGGCAACGGGACCCCAGGGGCCTGCGGGGCCGACCGGTGCCACCGGACCCCAGGGACCCAAGGGGGATACCGGCGCGACCGGGGCAACGGGACCCCAGGGACCTGCGGGGCCGACCGGTGCCACGGGTCCCCGGGGACCGGCCGGGGTTTTGGACAGCTATATCAATTCAAAACATTTTGTTAATTCGGCCTGGATAGCCTGGCTCGTTCAAGCTCATCAAGAGGAGTATTGTGACGATGCAAACGATATCGCCGTTGAGGGTTGGCTTGTATGGAATGGAAACGATGGATGGGGGGCGGACCCTCTGAGAGCCCACGACTGGACCATCCGTGATCCCAATAACACGGACTACCACACGGTTTCCCTGGTCTGCAACCAAGTATGGGGATGTACCACGATAGACGTTATAGCTTATATCAAATGTTTACGTGTACCCTGAAAAAGCCTGAGAAAGCTGACAGCACATCATGACCAATCCCGCCAAACATAGCGCCGGGTCTGTCACGCGCAAGAGCAAGATGCGCGGTCCGGCGCTCCTTTTCACAGTGGTGGCGGTTGCCCTTGCATCGTTTTCGGCGGTGACGTGGCGCGCCACCACGACGCGCATCACCGACCTCGAAGACCGGATCGACCGGCTCACCCGGACCCTGGATCAGCGCCTGCCCGAAGGCGGTTGGCGGGCCGAACTGGAGCGTGCGGGAAACGAGATCGGGGTGCGGGCAAACGAGAGTCTGCGCCGGGAGGGTGATCGTATCAGGGCGAATATAGAGGCAAGGTTCGAAGTGCGGTTGCAGGCCCTGACAGCGTCTCTGGAGGCCGCAACTCGGCCCGGGGCAGAGAGGGAATCCGGGACACGTTCCGCCGGGAGCCCCCCCCCCGGTTTCCCGGAGTCGACCGGCCCGGCCCGGCCCGTCTCCCGGGGATACCGGGGAACTAAAGGCGGCACCCACGTTCGAACGGGGGCTCGCCTCCCTGTACGGAACCCTGGCCCTTACCCCGGAACGCCGCGAAGAGCTGGGAAACGGCCTTGAGGGGGTCCTGAGATCGGTCTGGCCCCTGTATCTGGCGCACCATAGAACCGGAGGCGCCGACGCCGGTGACCTCAGGGAGCGGTTCTGCACCGGGGTCCAGGCGGTCCTGACACCGGAGGAGGCGGCCCGCCTGGGATGCCGTTGACATGCCGGCCGGCGCCCCATCCGGGTTTGGCAAGGGGGACCGGAAGGAGGATCGGGCGGGGGGAATTGATGCCTGCAGTTTGGAATTTATTTGAAATTTGAAATTTGATGTTTGGGATTTGTTATTTCCGGTTTATCCCTGCGATGGGTCACCGGGAATAGGTCCAGATCACCTCGTTTTTCAGCATCCGGGAAAATTTCGAATCCCTTTTGTGCAGATCGTCCCACTCCACCGGGGAATACACAAGGATCTCCGCTGGTACCGGCAAACCGGAAAGGTCCCAGGCGGCTGCGCGGCGCTCGAAGGGTTGGGATATCCCATCGACCACGGCCACCAGATCAAGATCGCTTCCCACCCCCCAGTCCCCCCGGGCGTATGACCCGAAATACCCCAGGCGCACCAGACCGGGCCGTGTTTGCACCAGCCCGGCGGTCCAAAGCCGCACCGCCCGGTCCACGGTCTTACGGTCCGGCCATTTGAGAACGGACGAATTCAAGGATCTCACCGGCATAGTTGATCGCATCCCTGCTCTGGATGTTCCCGTAGTGCTCGAACGGCGCCCCTTCCGGGTGGCCGTTGGCATAACGGGTGGGGATATACATGCTGTCCAAAACCTTGGCTTTGTCCAGCAGATCTTCGGAAACGGTAACGGGCGCTTCGTTCAACAGCCGGGCCACCACGTGTCCCCACGCCTCCTGCTTGCGGGACAGGTGCAGCGCCTTGACCGCTTTTTCAGCGGACTGCTGGGCGGCAAAACAGGCCCACTCGTGCCGGCTTTCCTTACGGGACGAGACCGCCTGCGCAAGGTCCCGCTCCGCCTGGGCAAACCAATCTTTTGAACGATCCGCCATGGGGCTTTCCATTGCCTGTGGGTTAAAACTTCAATGATTTACGTATACCATGCCCGCCGGAATACGGCAAGAATCGAAACCCGGGGCGGTTGGATCAGGGTATGATATGGTGAACTTTTCCCAAACGCAGCCGGTCGGGATGCACGGGCGCACTAAATGTGAAATTATTTTTGCGCGAACCCTGAGTGCTTAAGATGCTTTTGGCGAAATCTGCATGCTTGACATAATTCCTGCCGGACGCGAGTACTTTGGACTGTAGAGCCCTTAATTGTCTGCCATTTATTCCTTGACCGTCCCATGTTCTTACGTTATATTTCTTACGTATGCAACGAGGAGGCGATCATGGACAAAATTATGTCAACCCGCGTGGATGAGGCCGTGATTCGAAATATCGGCATGTTGGCAAAAAAGCTTGGAACTTCTAAAAAAGCGGTCATTGAGAATGCTGTCCGGTACTATGTGAAAAAAATTGAGGCTGAAAGCGGAATCGATATTTTTACACATACTTTCGGAAGCTGGCAACGGGAGGAGACGGCGGGCGAAACCGTCAAAAAAATTAAAGGAATCATGCGTAGGTCCCAGGAAAGATACAAGCGATGAAAGTATTCATTGATTCGGATGTGCTGATCTGGCATTTGCGCGGTGAACGCAAAGCACTCAATCTGCTGAAAAGACTCAGGGACAAAGAGCGATTTGATCTTTGGACCGGTGCCATGCAGCGTGCGGAAGTGGTTTTTTTCATGAGGCCGTCTGAAGAACAGGCAACGCTTTTGTTTCTAGCACAGTTTCAAACTGCACCCGTTGATCAGCAGATCATAGACCGGGCCGGGGAGCTATATCGAAAATGGAACCCTCGCAGCGGAACTGATATCAACGATTCAATCCTTGCCGCTACTGTCATGCAAAGAGGCGGCAAAATTTATACCTTGAACATTAAGCACTACCCTATGGCGGAAGTTGCCGTGCAACGAGCATGGAGGGTATAGCCCGTCCATCGATATATTTCCCGCATACGATGACCTGCCGGTACCCGGTTTTCCGTTTCTCCGGCCGTAGATACCAAAGCCATAGAGCTTGTATCCGGCCGCACCATAGATCCGGTAAATCCTGTTGAACCTGTCTGATCGGTTGTTCCCGGCTCCGCCGGAAGCAGTGGAACCTTTTCAGTTCCCAGCGGCAGGACCGGAGGATTCCCATGGACGCCTGTTTGTTCTATTGAGCATAAATATCTATATTTACAGACATGTTGAGCATGCCCTGCAAAATTTGCAGGTTGTGCTGCAATCGCGGAAATATGAAATCTTTTACACAATTTCCCCTACATCCTATTTTAACGGATGGCTCCCGCCATTTTAACGGAAATTTTTCCACCTTTGCCCACCGCAGCTTTCCACGATTTTAACGGTTTTTAACGGGTCCATGGATGATGGGCCGGAGACCGGGTTTTACGTAAAGTGTGAATTTCATTTCACAATTTTCACCGGAGATGGGCGGTTTTATCACCTGTTTTTCCAGGGAATCAGGTGTTGGAAGGCCATCAGATATTGGAGCGATATCTAACGTACTGTTTTTAATGCAATACCCATATGGCAGATTTCTTGCAATTTATCTGGTAGCAAAAAAGGGGCCTTGGGATGCAAAAGCCGATTCGTCCTCAGGGGTTTTCTCCATGGGACCGGGATCCTGCAATTGAGGATCCAATTCCCGGGGCCCTAAAACAGATATCGCCGCAAAAAAGGCGCAAAAGACACAAAAGCTCGAAATCGAAATCGATAACAGCTATTACCGTGGATGTTCGATCCCGACAAAAACTGTCTAAGGCCATGACGGATTGATTTAGCATTTTCAGCGGTTAACGCCATCGGCATGCACTTTATCTCCGCCGAGCAGCCGGGCTCCGATATTATGGCCGGGGATATCACCCTGACGGCGGGCGGTTTCACGGTGGGGCTCGACGTGACCCAGTACGCCATTCTGGCCGGAGATAGGGCGGGACGGATCCGAATCTCCCGGGAAAAGGCTTTTTGCCCTGCCCGGCCGGTGCCGGGGGCGGAATGACCGGGTCCTGACGTCAATATAAAGCCATCATTCCAACAAGTTGGGAGATTTTAACGGAAATTAACGGAATTGCCGCTTGTCTTTACCGCTAGTCACCTGGAAAAATGACCATGAATCCACCGGATGCAAATCATCACTGTTGGACAAGGGCATCCATTCATTATCACGGGAATTTGATATTGTTTCTGCAAAGAGCACAGCGCAAAGCGCATGGCCTCGGCTTCAACTCAATTGCGCCACGCTCCATGCTCTTTGCGCATAGAATCCACTTAAACTTAAGGAGGGAACAGGTATGTTGCACATCATGAAGAGCGGACCGAAGTACGTTGTGTTCAGTTTATTCACCATGGTCATGGTTTCATTTCTATTGTTCACACCCACCGCCGC
>CAZWAE010000115.1:0-12453 GCA_964631805.1 uncultured Desulfobacteraceae bacterium
TTGAGCGTACCATCAACACCGGCACCGATGCGTGATTGGCCACCTTATCGGGAATGGAGCCGAAGAGCCACCGGCGCAAAGCCCACTCCTCCGACGCCCCGATAATGATGAGATCGTAATCGGCTGCCATGTAGATGATCCCATGACTGATGTCAGAGTCGAAAACAGAGGCTATTTCAGCGGTGACGCCAACCTCTTTCAGAATCTCGCCCACAAATTCTTCGCCATGGTCTTTAAAAACCGGCCGACCTCCTATATCAAGGGCATACACGGCATTGGAATACTCTCGGCCAACCCTAACCGTCATGGCCGTTATCGTTGCTCCCCATTGTGCAGCCAGTTGTTGAGCGACCTCCAGCCCCAGTTTGGTGTGCGGACCGCCGCCGACAGGTACAAGAATCCGGTCAACCTTGCTTAAGCCATTATCCTTTAGTACCAAGATATTGCGGTTTGCAGCTTTGGCCACGCCTGCCACATTTGTGCCTCGCAGAAGCGGACCGCGGACATCGCCCCGCCATCCCATAAGAATCATATCCGTTTTTTCGATATCAGCAATATTTAGCAGGGCAGAAGGTACGCTGTGGGCCACCAAGGCATTGGCCCGCGCGTGAATCCCTTGCTCGTAAGCGTGTCTAGATGCAACATCCAGAAGCGTTTCCTGCTCGCAGCGCATCTGCTCGAATTCCATACGGCCGGCCTCAAGAGGCGTCTGCCTCGGAAGGCTCACAACATGAGCCAGATGCAGACGAGCCCTTCTGGCCTTGGCCAGGGCGGTGCCCACACGGAGCAGGGCTCCTTCCGTGGCGGGATTGGAAAGAGGCAAGAGGATCACTGGGAAGGCATCCCTCCGGGCCGCTGCATAATCTTCCGCCCTGGCCACTAGCGGCCTGATAACTTTCCTCTGCCACAGCTCATTGGATACGCCCACAAGTTGCGTACGTTCTCGCAAAAAAAAGACATACCAGATCAAGGTGCCGGCAATGATGCCCAACCCAATCAGGATCGTCGTCCGACTCGTGATACCTATCACAAACAGGCAGCCCAGCAACCTCAGGATGGGTACCGCCGGGTACAGCGGGGTCTTAAAACTGGGCTTGTACCAGTCCAATTCCGCATGCCGCATGACCATACAGGCCAGAGAGATGAACGCATAGAGCAAAAGGCTCAGAAATGCACCCACCTCCGCAATCAGCTCAAGATGGGTGCCTAAAATGACCAGGAGGAACATGGTCAACCCGCCTGTTATGAGAATGGATCGGTACGGCGTCCTGAATCGACGATGGATTTTATTGAACCAGTCGGGCATAAGGCGATCCCGACCCATGGCGAAGCAGATCCGCGAGGCGGCCATAATGCTGGCATTGGCTGAGGATACGGTGGCTAATATGCCACCGAGCAAAATTATTGAATATCCTGTCTTCCCCATCAGCATTCGGGCCAATTCCATGAGGATAGTCTCGGTGGCCATGGTGGGATCGTCGTACCGAAGCAATCCGACAACGCACAATTCTACCAAACAATACACCACTGTCACAACGACTACCGAACCTACCACTGCAATCGGCAGATTGCGTTCCGGATTTTTTATCTCCTCAGAAACCGCGGCGATTTCAGCAAAACCCATAAATGTCACAAACAGAACAGGTGTCACCACCAAAAACCCCGAAACACCGATCTCGGGGGGTATCAAAGGGCGCAGGTTCTCTAAGTCGACTTCGATCACGGCCCGCATGAAAAATATAGTGAGGGCAATGAGAAGTCCTGCGACGATCACGTTCTGGGTTCCCCCCGCCTCTTTGGCGCCGATGAAATTGAGCCCTGTGAGCAAACCCGTCATGATCAGCGCCAGCCAAACGTGTGATATGGACAAGGCATCCGCTACATAGTATCCGAAACCGATCATATAGAAGGCCGAGGCGAATATAAGGCTCAGCCATAAACACCACCCCATTACTGCCCCCATCATGGGACCGAAGGCCCTCACAATGAACAGGTAGCCGCCGCCGGAATAAGGCATGCCGGTTGCCAACTCGGACATGCAGAACGCGATCAAGACAGCCACCAGGCCGCAGAGGGCAAACGCGAGTACTACGACAGGTCCGGCCTTGGCCGCGGCAATTCCTGGCAGCACAAAGATTCCCGCGCAGACCATTGTGCCGATGCCAATCGACATCGCAGCCCCGAGCCCAAGTTCACGCGCGAGTTCAGTACTGGTGCCTTCATCAAGAAGATCTTCTTTTAGGTGTTCATCCATTTCTCAAGTTTCTCCACGCTTAAAATGAGACTGAGATTTGCCGGGCCTGCCTGTTACTGAATCATCAAATAGGATAGAAAATGATGTCGCTAAACGAGATCCATGATTCTGCTAAACGATTTAACCCATGGATACCTGCATCGTGCTTGAGCCACTCAGCTTTAAGGGATACGGACTGTATGGGTTACAACGCCGGGTGCAGATCCGAAGTCCGAAGAGTCCAACTCGAGGTGAGAATTCACGATACTACAGTAAAGAAGGTTAGTGCAAGCTTCGGTAATATGCCGGATATCAGGGCTCAGGGATCGTTGCAAATAGTCCGAAGTCAATACAGGTTCAAACCAACTACAGAATAATTGGGATATGTTAAACCGACCTGATTAATGTCACAACCGGAATCCTGGAATGTGACTTGACGGTCACAAATCAGGCTACCGTACCTCCAGTTTTTTCGGTATGGCCACTACCACCCTGTCTCCGACTTTAACCTGGTTGGCGGCAAACCAGTCTTGATTCATCTCAAGGGCATAGCGCGCAGGACCGGGGGAACGATACCGTTCCTCGACCTGATCGGGAATCATTCGCTGAATGCTCATGATACGTCCCTCCTTGTCAAGAAAGGCGATGGAAAGGGGGATGACGGTCTCTTTCATCCAGAAGGACAAATGCCTGTCTGTCGGATAAACAAACAGCATGCCCCGATCTTCGGCCAGATTTTTACGGTGGGATAAACCACAGGCACGGGCATGGGGGGTTGCTGCAATTTCGACATGGATCCGATGCTCCCTGATGGTAATCAGGGAGACCGGAAAATCAAAACCGGAACATGCGGCCGCCGGATTTGTCATTCCCGCCACGATGATCCAAACCCAGGCGAGGAGTTTCCCCGTTATCGACGGAAAAGACGTCCATTTGGAGAATTGTTTCATATGTAGACGTTCCGGGCCTTGGGCCTTTTGAACCGGCATTCGATGGTGCCTGACCACTCCTCGTTAAACACAGATGCATCGTAGCGGACGCACAACGTCTCCATTTTCTCGAGGAAACATTCCAGTGCATTGAGCCTTTGGTCATCCCAGGCCGCGCCGATGACCGGATTGAAAGTGGTAAGTGCCAGAAAAGTCTTTTGGGTCAGGCCTCAAAGCCTGGCATTCTGCTTTTCAGTAACTCCCGGCCATTCCAGGATCTTCCTGTCTGCGGTTACCAGAGTCGCGGATGCCTCAAGCGCGGTGGCGGCAATTATGCAATCGGCCGGATCTCCATGAAAATTTTTCAACCCGCTTGCCCGAATGCCGATTGCACCGCTTACAGGTATCTCCATCAGTCCGCTGTCAAGCAGGTTTTTTCGCCAGACCGCCAATTCAATGCTGATTTCAAGACGCCTTTTCCCGACCAGCATGGCCACTTCCCAAAATGTGATAGCACTGACCGAAAGCCGGCCTTTCGAATGGGCTTCGTTTAACAATTCAAGGGTTGACGGACCTAGACGTTTATGGCCTTCATCCAGCCAAACGAGAGCATGGGTGTCAAGCAGGATCATTGCAGGCGTCCCAATTTAGATCGAGCGGTTCAATCAGCTCGTCATGGCTGACAATCTGGTTTTTATGCAGCCCGAACAAAGTATCGGGAAGCTTGCGATAGGGGACCAGTTTCGATATCGGCTTGCCGTTCTTGGTAATCACGATCTCCTTGCCGCTCTCGTTCACCATGTCCATAAGACGCAAACATTTTGCCTTGAATTCAGACGCTTTGATGGATTGTTCCGTTTGCATAAGGGGCTCCTCAATCCTATGAGCTTCAGATAATATGACTATAGTCATAACCATGGACGATTGCAAGAGGGTTTGCCAGCCAGAGTGGTCTTTCCACATTGACGGATCCACCGACCTCCCTCCTCAAGACTGAAGTTTGGATTCCAACCGTTTTTTAATAGCCGATAGAAAGTCTTCGCTGTCCACCCGCCGGTTATTTTCGTTCGGGGCAGCCAGGGCCACGAGATCTCCGGTCATGGTGCCGGATAAAATGGTTTCCCGGGACGCATCTTCCAAGGCCTGGCCGAAACGGGTGACATCGGGAGTACCGTCCAGCTCCCCGCGCTTTTTCAATGCCGCCGACCAGGCAAAGATCAGCGCCATGGGATTTGTGGAGGTCTTTTCCCCCGCCTGGTATTTGTAGTAGTGGCGCTGGACCGTGCCGTGGGCCGCTTCGTACATGAAGCACCCCTTGGGGGAAACCAGGACCGAGGTCATCAACGCCAGGCTCCCGAAGGCCGATGCCAGCATGTCGGACATCACATCCCCGTCGTAGTTCTTGCAGGCCCACAGGAGACCCCCTTCCGATTTCATGATGCGGGCCACGACATCGTCGATGAGGGTGTAGAAATATTCGATTCCGGCCGCTTCAAATTTCGATTTCCAGTTGGCCTCAAATTCCTGTTCGAAGACCTCCTTGAAACGGGTGTCGTAGGTCTTAGAGATGGTGTCCTTGGTGGCAAACCACACGTCCTGCTTCTGATCGAGTCCGTAGGTGAAACAGGCCCTGGCAAAGCTGAGGATGGATGCATCCGTGTTGTGGATGCCCTGGAGAATGCCGGGGCCTTTAAATTCCTGTACCACGTTTCTCACGGATTCGCCGCTTTCCGGGGTAAAAACAATCTCCGCGATGCCCGGTCCGTCCACCCGGATTTCAGAGTTCTTATACACATCTCCATAGGCGTGACGGCCGATGGTTATCGGCTTTTTCCAGCTTCTCACCACCGGGGCGATGTTGTTCACCAGAATGGGGGCCCGGAACACGGTGCCGTCCAGCAAGCCCCGGATAGTGCCGTTGGGGCTCTTCCACTCTTTTTTCAGATCATATTCTTCAACCCTTGCGGCATTTGGCGTGATAGTGGCGCATTTGACCCCCACGCCATACTTTTCCACCGCCGCTGCGGCATCCACAGTGACCTTGTCGTCGGTGTCGTCCCGGTGCTTGACGTGAAGATCGTAATAGTCCAGATCGATCTCCACAAACGGAAACAGGAGTTTCTCTTTGATCATGCCCCAGAGCACCCGGGTCATCTCGTCGCCGTCCAGTTCCGCGATGGGAGATGTTACTTGAACTTTTTTTAACTGTGTCATGGTAGACCAACCTTTCATGAATAAAGGGTTCAGTGGGTCAAGGGTTCGAAGATCACGCCTACAGCGAGTATTCCCTTGCCCTTCGACCCCTATATTTTTTCACCGAAAAAAGTACTTATAAATGATGGGCAATGTCAAGATAATGAAGACCACCCGAAAAAAATGAAAACAGGTAATCACCGTTGCATCCTTACCGCTTTCAAGGGCCATGACGATCAATGCACTCATGGCGCCGGGACTGGTGCCCAGATATGCGGTCCCCATGTCCATCAAACCCATTCGTGAGAACACCATGGACAGGAGAAGCCCAACGCCCACAAGAAATAATGTGGAGGTGATCACCGGGATAAACACACTGCCCATTACCTTCAGCATATCTGATTGAAAAGACGCCCCCACCATAATGCCGAGAAATACCTGTAGTACGAAGGTGAACACTTTTGGGACATCCCAGTCCACCCGAGTGATGAGTTTGAAACAGATGACGGCGATCAATGATCCGATCAGGGCGCCGGCTGGAATTTTGAGTTTCGCGCCAACAATACCGCCCAAAAGGCCGACGACCATAAAAACGGGCAGGCTGATAAAATAATTCATTTCGTCTCCTATTGAAAACAGCGGTCTGAAACCAGCACATACCCTTCCATGAGTCGGCGTGCCGTGCGACCCAATGCCGCTTCTCCATAGTAGGGGCCGTCGGGTTTCATTTCGATGGTGGCCCCCACGTCCACAACACCGCCGGGATGGCCCAAATGGACAACATTGCCCGCTGCCACACCCTCCCCTTTCAGGTTAAAGGGTACGGTATCCGGAATCATTGCCGCGCCTGCCGCTGCGATAGCGCCGCTGACCGCAATGGAGCCGTGAAGGGTACCCATTGACATAATTCTGATGGTCAGATCGATCTCATCTGTGCTCACCTTGCTTCCGTTGGATGAGTTGTAGGTCTGGGGCGGCGAGACAATTGCAATCTTGGGAACGGCCTGACTCGACTTGGTGGCCTCCTCGGCGGTTTCGGTGATCCCTGTGACCACAGCAGCCTGGCACCGTATCGCTTCCAGCTTCATTTTAGTTTCCGGGTTTTTCTCGATCTCATCGATCTCCGTGCCGGTGAGACCAATTTGAGATGCCGCAACGATAACAACGGGATTGGCCGCATCGATGATGGTAACCTCTACCGCACCAAGCCCCGGTACCTCCAATGTGTCACACGGCTGACCCGTGGGCAGCAGTTTTCCGGTTACCGCACCGCCGGGGTCCGAGAATCGAAGGGTGATTTTCCCGCCGGTTCCGGGGACGCCGCTGATGGCATAATCTCCGGCTTCGTCGTACCGCCCGTTTCGGACTGGGACCTCTGCCACAATCAGTTTGTTGGTATTTTTCTGATGGATGCGTACGGTGGTCACCGGTTCCACCGCGGGTACCAGGCCCTCATCTACGACAAACGGCCCCACTGCCGACGAGATGTTGCCGCAGTTGCTCTTGTCGTCCACGATGGGCCGGTCGATGGACACCTGACCGAAATTGTAAACAACGTCGTATGCAGGGTCCGTTGACCGACTGATGATGGCGACCTTACTGGTGGTGGACATGGCCCCACCGAGGCCGTCGATCTGCCTTCGGTACGGGTCCGGGCTGCCGAACGCGGCAAGAATGATACGGTCTCTTGTCTCGACGTTTGCCGGCAAATGATTATCGTGTAAAAACAGTCCCTTACTGGTTCCTCCCCTCATGAAAACCGCAGGTATTCTTTTCTGCATGGTCAGACCTCCCAGTAGCACTCCAACAAAACATTAACTGACTGATTTTTAACAACTATGTTTCTGAGGACAAAGCGACGATAACGACCCCATGCCAGAATTTCGGAGCCATGGGGTTGAAGAACGCCGCATGTGATTGGAAAGAAGCAAGAAAAGTGCCAATAGGAAAATGATTGAAAAAACGAAATCGATTTACTCTATACCCGTCTCTTTTATCTTACGCCAAAGCGTCGTACGGCTGATGCCCAGACTCTTGGCTGCTTTGGTTTTTGAAAACCTGGCCGATTTAAGAGCACCTAAAATAATCTGTCCTTCCCTTTCCAATTGCCTGGCCTTGATCTGTGCTTTTAACGAAGTGGTTTTTTTTGGGGGAGCCGGACTTTGCGATGGCAAGGGATATTGCTTCAGCTCCTTATATAAGTCTTCAAGCATATCCGTACTGCACCGCAGGTTGCAATTCAATACGACCCTTTCCGCAAAGTTTCTCAGTTGCCGAACATTTCCAGGCCAAGAATAACCGGTGAGCTTATCCAGATAAGTATTTGGCAGGGAAACAGGTTGCAACTGGTCCTTTTCCGAAATCTGGCGAATAAAATAGGAGAGCAGAACAGGGATGTCTTCTGTTCGCTCCCTTAAGGGAGGGAGTTGAATGCGCAGCACATTCAGCCGGAAGAACAGGTCTTCCCGGAAATGCTTCTCCTGGACCGCTTTTCCGAGATCCTTCCCGGCGGCAGCGATCACCCTGACATCCACGGGAATCTTACGATTTCCGCCGAGCCTCATGACCTCCCTTTCCTGGAGAACTCTAAGCAAACGGATCTGGACATTTTCCGGAGTCGCATCAATCTCATCCAGGAATATGGTCCCCTTGTGAGAGATCTCGAAACGACCTGGTTTCCCGCCCTTTTTGGAACCCGTAAACGCCCCCTCCTCATAACCAAAAAGCTCGCTTTCCAACAGCTGATCCGGCAAAGCGGCACAATTGATTGAGACAAAGGGCTGCTTTTTTCGGTGGCTGAGATTGTGAATGCTTTGGGCCAGGATCTCTTTCCCGGTGCCGGTCTCTCCCATGATGAGAATGGTGGAATCGGTTCCGGCAAACAATTTTGCCATATTGACGATATCACGAATAGAGGCGCTTTCGTGGATCAAATCTTCGATAGTGTACCTGGCAACCAATCCTCTGGCCAATGAGCGCCGAACCTTATTCTCAGCCCTCATGACATTGGAGATCTCTTTGAAAGTGGTGATCCCGCCGATGATATCCCCTTCCAGCATCACCGGCAAATGGTCACAAACAAAGGGTTCACCGCCCACTTTCTCGATCCGGTCCTGGATCGGTGCTTTATTCTTGAGCACGCTTTCAATATCCCGACTGGGAAAGCAGGTTCCCACCGGCTTCCCCAGGACCTCATTATCGTTTATTTTCAGGAGTTTCCGGGCGATCAGGTTGATGGTTGTAATTCTCCCCGCTTCATTAACGGCCACAATACCATCAGACGTGGCATCGATGATGGACCGATATCTCTGGGTAGCCGCTTTCTCCTCCCGGTTGGACTGGGCTACGGACTTGGCGTTTTCAAGGGTTGCAGCGATATCCTCGTCAGAAGTAACGATCTCGACAAATTTGATGCCGAATTCCCGGGCGATCCGCATTGTGACACTACCCCCAATGACAATATCAGCCCCATTTAGCTGCTCCATGAGGATCAACTGCCTTAAGCTTTCAGAATCATTGTAAGTTCCTTGCAAGAATTCTATGTCCAATAGCTCCTTGACCATCTCAAGTTCGCGGATCCGGTTGCGGAATACCGGCAGCAAGATTTTATCCCCTTTTACGGAAGCCTCCTTTAGGGTGAACAAAATGTCCAGGGAAGACATGGGAAATGCCAAAACCGGTATGTGCAGGCTTTCCCGAAGCAGATGCGCTGTTCCCCTCCGGCTGACGATCACTTCCACACCCTCCTGCTCCATCTTTTTTCCTATTGGGAGCGCATTTTCGAGCCCCTCATAAGCAATCTGAAAATAGTCATTTTGCCGGTCAGCAATATTCTGAATGCGTTCGATGAGAGAAGCACTCGATGCGAAAATACCAATCCTGAATTTTTTTTTCATCATGGCGATGTTTCCCGCAAAAAGGACACAATGTCTGGAAGTTCGTTTAACAGAATGTTAACATTATGTTTCAACAATATAACATTTTGTCAATCAAATTAAACAGCCTTATCGTATCCATTCTAGGATTGGGGCCTCCTGCCACGTTCCGTAGAGTTTAACAACTGGTAGGATTTCGTTTGGGATATTTTTCCTTGGTCCGTATGGTTTCTATCATACCTTCAAGTCTTCCCGTTTCAGTTTGCAGCCTTGCTTACCATGAGAATTTAAACTGGCATGGTTTATGAATAACTCAAATTGGAGACAGAACATCTTATCCTAATATCAGATCCCACAGGAATCTTACAAATGACAGATGATGACAAAATTGATGTAGATGTACTCATCATCGGAGGCGGAAATGCGGCATTGTGTGCCGCCATGACCGCCCGGGAAGCCGGTGCGGACGTTTTGCTCCTCGAAAGCGCCCCGAAGGATTTCCGGGGCGGGAACAGCCGGCACACGCGCAACCTCCGCTATCTGCACCGGCAGGGTAACGAATTCTTAACCGGCCCATATCCGGAAGATGAGTTCTGGGACGACCTGATCCGGGTCACGGAAGGAAACACCAACGAACCACTGGCTCGCTTTGCTTTGCGGGAATCAGACAATATCGGGGCATGGATGCAGTCCCACGGATGCCGGTTCCAGCCGGCCATGCGCGGCACCCTCCACCTGGCCCGGACCAACGCTTTTTTTCTCGGCGGGGGCAAGGCGCTGATGAATGCCTACTATGCCTTTGCCGAAAAGCTGGGGGTGGAAATCCGATACGGTGCCGAAGTCTGTGATCTTGAAATAGAGAACGATCGTTTTGTATCGGCAACCTTTGTGAAAGACAACCTCCCCCGAAAAGTTCGGGCCGGAGCGGTGGTGGTGGCATCCGGCGGTTTTCAGGCCAACCTGAACTGGCTCAAGGAGCACTGGGGAGAATCCGCTGAAAATTTCATCGTACGTGGCACACCCTATGACAAGGGCCGCATGCTCCGTGTTTTGCTGGACAACGGCGCCCGATCCGTGGGGGACCCCCGTCAGTGCCATGCCGTTGCCATCGACGCACGCGCTCCCAAATTCGATGGCGGCATCGTAACGAGGCTGGATTGCGTTTCCTTTGGCATCGTCGTCAACCGGAACGCGGAACGCTTTTACGACGAAGGCGAAGATTTCTGGCCCAAACGGTACGCCATATGGGGCCGACTTGTGGCCCAGCAGCCCGGCCAGATCGCCTATTCCATCATCGATGCCAAATCGATCGATCTGTTCATGCCGTCGGTGTTCCCACCGGTGGAAGCCGCCTCCATCCGGGAACTGGCCCAAAAACTGGAGTTGGATCCATCGACCCTGGAAAAAACCGTGAACCGCTTCAACGATGCAACCAGCAGCGGGGCATTCGACCCGGCCGAGTTGGACGACTGTGCGACGGCGGATCTGACCCCGCCGAAAAGTCACTGGGCGCGACCGTTGAACGCACCACCCTATTACGGGTACCCGCTCCGGCCTGGTATCACCTTCACCTATCTCGGTGTTGCGGTCAATGACCGTGCCCAGGTCATCATGAAAAACGAAAAACCGTCACCGAACATTTTTGCCGCCGGCGAAATCATGGCCGGCAACATTCTGGGCAAGGGATACATGGCCGGATTCGGCATGACCATCGGAACGGTATTCGGCAAAATCGCAGGAAAGGAGGCAGTACGCTGTGTCGTCGACAATCTTAAACGAAGCTGAACGGGTGATGACCATCTGCAACGCCTGCCGCTACTGCGAGGGTTTTTGCGCGGTGTTTCCGGCTATGGAACTACGCAGAACCTTTACTGCCGGCGATCTGAAATACATGGCCAACCTCTGCCACAACTGCCGGGACTGTTACTATGCCTGCCAGTATGCGCCACCCCATGAATTTTCCCTCAATTTCCCGAAAACCATGGCTGAGCTCAGGGTGGAAACATATAAAGAGTCCGCTTGGCCGACTTCCCTCGCCGGCCTGTTCCAGCGAAATGGCACGGTGGTTTCAATTATCACCGCTGTCTGCGTTACCGCTGTCATACTGCTAACGGCAACAATCCAAGGAACATCGGTTTTCTTTGGTGTCCACACAGGCGACGGTGCCTTTTATCGGGTCGTCCCCTATTGGGCCATGGTGCTGCCTTTTACATTGCTGGCCGGATTTACATTGGTTAGTCTGTTGCGCGGGATATCCAACCTTTTGCGGAAAACAGGCTGGCACCTCTCAGAGTTCCTCGATCTCCGGGCAAATATCCTGGCGGTTTGGGATGTCCTGCGGCTCAAGTACCTGGACGGCGGCGGACACGGATGCAACTACCCGGACGACCGATTCAGCATGCTCCGGCGTTATCTGCATCATGCGGTGTTCTATGGTTTTATGCTATGTCTGGCCTCAACCACTGTCGCCGCCTTCTATGACCACTTCCTGCATATAGCCGCACCCTACCCAATTTTTAGCTGGCCGGTGATTTTGGGAACCGTGGGCGGCATGGCCCTGATGGTCGGAACGGGAGGGCTCCTTTATCTTAAAGGCCGGATGGATAAAACGCCGGCCAATCCGGAATCGTACGGCATGGATGTCGGGTTTACAGCGATTCTGTGTCTAACCAGCTTAACCGGGCTCCTGCTTCTGCTCTTCAGGGCGACGCCATTGATGGGTATTCTGCTCGCCGTGCACCTCGGCCTTGTGGCAGGACTGTTCATCACCATGCCTTATGGAAAATTTGTCCATGGTGTGTATCGCTATGCCGCATTGGTGCGAAATGCCGGGGAGCAGTCGAGGGAATGACGACTTCCCATGGCGGATCCGGGAACATCTTAAATTGTGAGCTGGGCAGGCTGCTCGGGATACAACTGAAGTAGTATGGCATTCGGACTATGGGCTATTCACCGATATAAGAGGGCAAAGATAGGGGTTAATATGCTCTTACGAAAGTTGGAGGTCAGGAGTGACGTGTATCACGACCTGAAACAGCAATGCTCAATAAAGACTTAGGGAGGTATCTATGCGTATCACAAAGTTAATGCGTTGGTTGGCAATTGGGTTTATGGCCGTTGGTGCGACCGCCATCTCTTCTCAGGCGTTTGCGATGTCACATGGAATTGATCTGAAAGGTAAGACCGTCGAATGGGTCATCCCGTTCTCTGAATCCGGTGGTTC
>CAZWAE010000116.1:0-3625 GCA_964631805.1 uncultured Desulfobacteraceae bacterium
CACTTGCATTTTCCCAATTCTTATCAGATTATGCCCCGAATATCAATTGTTGCTTCCGAACAGTCCCGATGGTCATGGTCACGATTTTTTTCAAGGTATTGCCGACATTTTCGCCGGTCAGAGCGCTGGCACCGTACCAGGGTGCTTTCAGTCTGGCATTCAGGTCGTTTTCAAGTGTGTTGATGGACAGCAGTGGAATGCCCTTATCCATCAAATCCCTCTTGTTATATTGAAAAACGATGGGGATTTCGGCGATATTCCGGTTGTAGTTTTTTAGGTTTTCATCCAGATTGTGGAACGATGTGATATTTTTTTTCCGTGTGACAGAGATGGAGTCGGCCACAAAGACGATGCCGTCGGCTCCCCGCAACACGAGTTTCCGGGTGGCATTGTATTTTACCTGGCCTGGAATCGTATAAAGATTAAGACGGATGCTGTAGCCGTAAATGGAGCCCACATCCAGGGGGAAGTAATCGAAAAATAAAGTTCGGTCATCCTTTGTTTCCAAAGAAACCAACTGGGATTTTGTGTTTGCTCGCATATGACGGTAGATATACTCAAGGTTATTTGTTTTCCCTCCCCTCCCGGGGCCGTAGTACACGATCTTCAGGTGCACTTCCTTGGATTTTGGATTGATTAGCGCCATCATGTCACTCCGGTGCAGATGAAAGACCACCTTGGGTGCGCAGTTAGGCCATTCCCCGCCTGAAAAGGGTCTTATATTATAAAAAAAGCCCGGTGGCAAGAATGGCCGCAACACCCGCATGGGTATCTGTTGACAAATATTGTCAAAAAGCTGAAAATGAATAAATGTTTTCAGCGACATGACCGAAGCGGTACCCGCCCGCTGCTATAGCCGCTCCTCTGGGAGCAGGCCCTGTTAGATCGAACCGGTAAAAGCCCCGGGTGTCAAGGGGCGTTGCCCTGCACCATTTGGGTACCCGATAATATGGCGATGCGGGTGAAGACCAGCGGTTTTGCCAACCCATGGAAGTGACGTTGTGAAAGCTGCAAGCCCCCTTTTGTTCATCAAAAGCATTTTGATCACCATCGTCCTGTTTGGCGGCGTTTATTCGGTGGATGCCGAAAACCTGCCCGGCGAAGTAAAGGCTTATTACCGGGCTCATAATTTTGTGACCGCCTTCAGCACGCCCCTGGAACGAACCGCACTTTTCAAAACGCCGGTCGGCTCCCCTCTCTCCGCCAGGCTGGCAGAGGTCAAAACTGCCCTTGACCGGATCATGGGGCAACGGTTGAAAATGGGTTCCCCGAGGGCTACAAAAAACGATGCCTCTTCCGGCATATCGGAAGCGATGTTCTTCAACGTCTCCGAATTCAGGGGATCAAACAATGCCGGCATCGCACGGATTGATGTGTTTTCCATTTCACCCGAGACCAACCTCTCCATGATCGCTTTTTATGAAAAACAGCCGGAGTTGGGGATGTCTTGGTTGGATCGGCAGCGGTTGGAGATGATCCGGCAGGAGAGATTCAAAACGGAGATCCATTTTTGGTTCAACATCAACAACCGTTGGGTGATCAACCGCACCAGGATTGGACGGCTGGAATAGACGGGAACCATGTCCTATGGGCGAGAATTCTTTATTTCAAATAGGGAGGGCTGACGATGTCAAATCCCGATATTGAGGCGCTTTTAAAGCAGTCCAAAGTGTTCGACGGATGTTCCGATGAAGCTTTGAAGTTCGTATCCAACTGTGGCCACAGTGTTTCCTTTGAGGTCAACGACCACATTATCAAAGAGGGGCAGACCGGGCATTCCCTTTTTATTGTCATAAAGGGGCGTGTTGAAGTGATACTCCCTAAATACAGGGACCAACAGGGGCCGTCGCGACCCACCTACATCAAATTGGGGCGGCTTATGAAGGGAGATTGCATCGGTGAATATTCTTTGATTGACCAGAAACCCGCTTCCGCCTCAGTCGTTGCCATTGATGCCTGCGAGATGTTTGAGATACCCAGATCCGGTTTTGAGAAAATCATCGAATCCGGGGATCGCCTGGCCAGGCAGGTCTACGAAAATATGCTAAAAATGCTCATCTCACGAGCTCGGAAGCGGAATCGGGAGTTGGATCTCTGTTATTAGAGGCCTCTCGGAGCTGGTAAAACTCTGTCCGTCCTTTCGGGGTGCTTTTCTTTACTCCAGAAGTTCGGAGACGGCGCTGTCAAAGAGTGCCCGGTCCGCGTCAGATATCTCGACAAAACAGAGACCGATTCCCACCGATCGATTTTCCGCATCGATACCGTCTAGATCCGACCAGATCACTTTGGCCTTTACCTTGATCAATTCTCTATCCGGCGGTGCAATCGTTATGGAAATGAGTTCATTCAAGGGGACCGGATCATCGCAGTTCACATGAAGGCCCTCGTCGCTGATATCGACGGTTTCCCCTTCAATAATTTCCTCATCCACGCTGATATTCACAGGCCAGTTCAACTCTTCTCGAGGGGATTTCCGCCTGTCATCTGTATCTGCCAAACCAGCACCTCCTGGTCATAGATAAAAAGCTCGGCTGACGAAAAGCCATACACCGGTCAGCCCGTCCGTCAATTTGCCTTTTTTTACTGATAGTACACGATCTTAAATAATTTTCGGGATAATGTCAAATGTCTGTGCGTTTCACCGGCAAGCATGAGAGGAAGGCCCCCGGAGTTGACCAGACTCCGGGGACATGAGAAAGGAGGTTGATCTTTGAGCTCCTGAAAGTGGATTGTTTTTCAGAAGTCATACTTAATATCGGCATTTTTTTTAATGACTTGACTCATTTCTGCCGAGGTCATGAAAAAATGAGATTTTTATCGGTTGTTATGGTCGGTCACCGGGTCAGTTTTACCGCCACAAATCCCCTGTTTCCCCTTCGAATCAGCAGAGGTATGGTCTCTCCCTTTTCAACCCCGTCGATGCGGGATTTGAAATCCTGGACCGATGCCACCGGCGTGTGCCCCGCCTCCTTGATCAGATCTCCGGTGCGTATCCCGGCCCGGCCTGCACTGCCATCGGGATTGACCGCGGTGACCAACGCACCGCTTTCATTTTCGGGATACCCGAAGTGCCGGGCGGTCTCAGGAGTCAGGTCGACAAGCTTGAGGCCGATGGTCCCGTTGCCATTATCTTTTTTCCCGGCGTAACCTTCCGGGTTTTCGCGCTTTTCAAGCTTGACCATGACGGTTTTGTGCTTTTTGTCATGAATGAGACCCACCTCCGTCTGTTTCCCCACCGGCATATCGGCAATGATCGCCGACAAGCTCCGGCCCGATGATACTGGTTCCCCCCCCACGGAAACGATCACGTCACCGGTACGGATGCCGGCCTTATCGGCGGGATCTCCTTCATACACCCTTGTCACCAGCGCGCCGTTTTGTTCTGCGAGACCGTAATAATCCGCCAGTTCCGGCGTGACATCCTGAATGCCCACACCCAGCCATCCCCGGGTGACTTCACCCCTGTCCTTTAACTGGTTTAGAATACCCTTGGCCAGGTTTACCGGAATGGCGAACCCGATGCCCTGGCCGCTGGCGACGATCGCCGTATTGATCCCCACAACCTCCCCCTTCATGTTCAGCAGCGGACCACCGCTGTTGCCGGGATTGATGGAGGCATCGGTCT
>CAZWAE010000116.1:3725-12435 GCA_964631805.1 uncultured Desulfobacteraceae bacterium
TTCATGTTCAGCAGCGGACCACCGCTGTTGCCGGGATTGATGGAGGCATCGGTCTGGATAAAGTCATCATAAGGCCCGGCACCGATAACGCGTCCTTTTGCACTGACAATTCCGGCCGTCACCGTCTGTTCAAGGCCGAAAGGACTGCCGATGGCCAATACCCATCCCCCGATGGGGGTGGCGTCCGAATCTCCCATCTCCAATGGTGTTAAGGGTTCGTCGGTGTCGATTTTGATCAGGGCCAGATCGGTATTGGGATCTCTTCCCACCACGGCCGCCTCGAACTCCTTGCCATCGGCAAGTTTGACCATAATCTTGTCCGCCTTCTCAATGACATGATTGTTGGTCACGATATAGCCGTCCCGGTCCATCACAAAGCCCGACCCGAGACTCCTCTGTTTGAATTCACGGTTGGGTCCTTTGGGTGAAAACGGTCCAAAAAATTCCCTGAACGGATTATTTCTGCCATGTGGATTTCCGAAGAAATGACGGAACACCGGGCCCCCGCCGTTGACCGTTTTTACGGTACTGATATTGACAACTCCCGGCCGTGCCGTTTTTGCCAGGCCGCTGAAACTCACCGGCACCATATTCACAGGCGTCTCTTTGGCCGCCGTTGCGGCAGATATTGCAAAAATGCCGACCATCACCAGGATGATCGCCATCGCAACCATCCAATGTTTTGTTTTGATGTTCTTCATCGTTTGTCCTCCATAGATTTAATGGGATTTTATTTTGACATCGCTTAAACCATACCGGTTATCGATGCCGTTGGTTTTACGATCCCTACTATAATCTCTATAGTTAACCGGAATATGACCCCAAGATTACCTTTTGGTAATGTCGAGGCACGGCCGGGCCGGGAGGATCGATGGTGTGGCTGGAGAAGGGATCAAAAGGGTTTTATACGGTAATTTGTGGTAATTTGTGGTAATTCTTAATCAATAACCACAATTTATATTGACAGATGCTGACAGATATATATAACCCAATCCCGAATTCCACCATCTGTTCTGAACCGGAAACCATAGGAGAAATGATCATGCGCAGACTGTGTACCTTGCTTTTCCTGGCCCTGTTTTTTATTATCCCTTCACCGTTTAATGCCGCTGATGCCCGTGCGGACGGCATTTTGCTGATGGCCACCACGACCAGTACCGACAATACCGGACTGCTCGACTACCTGATTCCCGAATTTACAAAAGACACCGGAATCGCGATGAAATGGACTGCTACCGGAACCGGTAAGGCCCTCAAGTTGGGTAAGAACTGTGATGTGGATGTGCTCATGGTTCATGCACCACCCGCTGAAAAAAAATACGTCGCCGAAGGATACGGCATCAATCGTCGTGAAGTGATGTACAACGATTTTGTCATGATCGGTCCGGCGGATGATCCGGCCGGTATTAAAGGAAAAAGTGTGACCGCCTCACTGACGTCCATCCGAAGCAACAATCTTGTTTTTGTCAGCCGCGGAGACAATTCCGGTACCAACAAGAAGGAGAAATTGTTGTGGAAGACCGCCGGTCTGCCGGTCCCGGACACGGAATCCTGGTATGTCCAGACCGGACAGGGGATGCTGACCACCATCAATATCGCTGCTGAGCGCGGGGGATACACCATGACGGATCGGGGAACCTACATCAAATATGAGGCCAACCACGCTGGAAATCCGCCCCTTGAGATCCTCGTTGCAGGAGACGCCATCCTGCTGAACCAGTACAGCGTGATCGCCGTAAACCCGGAACGCTGCCCGAAAGTCAAAACCGGCCTTGCCGCGGCATTTACCCATTGGATGGCCGCTGAAAAGGCACAGAAACTGATAGGGGAATTTCGGCTGATGGGGAAACAGCTATTTACTCCGAATGCCAAGTAAGCTAGTGTCCGCCCAGAAATGGTCCATAGGAGATGTGTGGTAGATGGATTTTATAACCGGTGGGTTTATCAAGGCATTTGAACTGCTCCTTTGGGGGGACCGGGAGACCTATTCGGCTGTATATGCCACATTGCTGGTTTCCACCGGTTCCATGGGGGCGAGCCTCATCCTGGGGATTCCCTTCGGTTTCCTGCTGGGTTACCACCCGTTTAAAGGGAAACGGCACGTCCGGACGCTCGTGGACACCCTGCTGGCCCTGCCCACCGTATTCGTCGGCCTGATGGTGTATGCCTTCCTGTCACGGCAGGGCCCCCTGGGGGAGATGGGTCTGCTGTTTACCCTGCGGGGAATCGCCATCGGGCAGACCATTTTGGCCCTGCCCATTGTCATTTCGCTCACGGCCACGGCAGTGGAAGCGATGGATCGCCATTTGCGGATCACCTTGATTTCCCTGGGCGCCAATCGCCGTCAGCTTCTCTTCAGCAGCCTCTGGGAGGTGCGGTACGGCATCGTGGCGGCGGCGCTGACCGCTTATGGAAGGGTGATGACAGAGGTGGGGATCTCCATGATGGTCGGGGGTAATATCAAGTGGCATACCCGGACCATCACCACTGCCATTGCACTGGAAACCAACAAAGGGTTGTTTGCCACCGGCATCGCCCTGGGCTTGGTGCTGATTTTCATCGCCCTTTTTGTCAATGTTTCCGTCTCCTTTTTGAAAAGAAGATATTGACCATGAACCCGGACATATACCAGATCGAGCGGTTGACACACGCCTACAACGGTAATCCGGTGCTCCGAATCGACGCATTGACCGTCAGGCCCGCATCCATCATCGGCATTATCGGTCCTAATGGCAGCGGTAAAAGCACTCTTTTGAAGCTGCTCGCCTTTATCGAGAAACCCGCTTCCGGCCGGATTCTTTTTAAAGGGGTTCCTGCCGAACCCTTTGCCGAAAGTGTTCGGTTTCAGGTGACGCTCCTCACTCAAGAGCCATACCTGATGAAACGGAGCGTTTTCAACAACATTGCATACGGCCTCAAACTTCGGGGGAACGGTGCCGATGTCAGGGAGCGGGTCATGGAGGCGCTTTCCTGGGTGGGTCTCGAAGGCGACCAGTTCGCAGGCCGCAGGTGGAACGAACTGTCGGGGGGCGAATCACAGCGCGTGGCCCTGGCAGCCCGGTTGGTGCTGAGGCCTGAAGTCCTTCTTCTGGACGAGCCCACGGCCAGTGTGGACGCTGCCAGTGTCCAGATGATCAAAGACGCTGTATTCAAAGCAAAAAAGGAGTGGGGAACCTCTTTGGTGATTGCCAGCCACGATTGGCCCTGGCTCTACGAAATCTGCGATGAAGTGCGCCATATGTTCCGGGGGCGGTTTTTCGGCACTTGTGAACAAAATATCCTGTTCGGACCTTGGCAACCGGCATCACACAACGCCTTCTGGGGCCGGCAATTGTCAGATGGACAGATCGCTGAAGTTCCCGCGCCACCGTCACCGGATGCGGTGGCCGTCATTCCGTCCGCCCCGATCTCCATCCTGACGGAACCAAAAGGAACCCCCGCCGTCTGCTGCCTAAAGGGGACCGTATCACGGCTGATTCACGAACATCGTTCCGGTGACATTGTCGCCACCGTCCTGGTCGGAACGACACCCTTTACCGCCAGGATCACCCGTAATGCGTTTCGCCGCAGTGACCTGTATCCCGGTCGGGAGGTGTTTATCGAATATAAACCGTGCGCCGTCACCTGGTGCTCCTGACAGGGAAATCGTCAATATGTGAATATTTTTACATATTTTTGTGAAGTTTTTTTCCTTTTTTTCCTTAGCCACACCTCCCGATCGCCGGAGCCGTATTTTCGTATCCCCTTCATATACGGTTGGATGTTTCGGTTTCCATCAATGATAATCCATTGTTTAATGCCGGTTTGCATTGACGACAGGGACAGGGTTTTACCGGACGGCCCTCCCACTGAAAAAAGTACTAAAGTCTGGCATGAAAAATGCTTATAAGAAAATCAGAGGGACCGGATAAAAAGTCACCTAATCATATTGCGAAACGGTGTAGCCTCATGAGCCGATACGAAGTGAAAAATGAATATGGGATGGAAGTGTGCTCGGGTATTCTCCAGCTGTTTTTCGGCAACCTCTGGGAATCGACACTGGACAGGCTGGATCATCAAATCGATGGATATTTACGGTCGCTGCATTTCAAGGGCCTCGAGTACCTGGTCTATCGACGGATCGATGAAACCGGCGTTCGAATCGAAATGGGCCCGGAAGTCAATGTCAAGCGTTTGACGGCCGTCGGAGAGAACTAAAGGCCGACATCTGCAACAGCTCTTCCCTACCGGTTTCGATCACCCCCCCCCCTAAAACCGCCGCCAGATGGGTTTGAACGGATTTGCGAACGTTGGACATCCGAATGCCGCTCGCTTCCAAAGCTGCCATCGACGTTGCGCGAACCTCCGAGAGCCCGCAGGGATTAATCCAATCAAAGTGCGTCAAAGAGAGATTGACATTCAGCGCGAACCCGTGAAAGCTGATCCCGCGCCGTACGGTGATACCGATACTGCCGAGTTTATCCCCCTCAACCCATATGCCGCGGTTTAACGGGTTCCGCGAAGCGGTTATACCGAAATCGCCGGCGATACCCATCATCACCGACTCGAGCGCCGTGACGTAGTCCACTACCTTCAAACCGGCCCGTTTCAGGTCGACTATGGGATATACCACCAACTGGCCCGGGCCGTGGTAGGTGATGTTCCCCCCCCTTTCCGTCTGGACCACCGATATCCCGGATTTTTCGAGAAAACGGCGGTCCACCGTCAGGTTTTCAAGCCCCCCCCTCCGGCCCAGGGTAAACACGGGTTGGTGCTCCAAAATCAGGACGACATCCCATGTCATTGGATATTGGATTTTTGCCGCCACCACCGTATGCTGCAATTCGAGTGCATCCCGGTAGTCCGTCACCGGCAGATCCACGCAAAACCAGTTTTCAATCTTGTTTCCCACGGCGACCTTCTATCCGGCCAGACAGGGTTTTCTTGCCGCCGTGGTTTCATCCAGCCGCCGGACCTTGCACCGCTGCGGTGCTTCGTGAAGCCGGTCAGGCGTTTCTGTCGCCTCTGCGGCGATCTTTTTCATGGCCTCAATGAACTGGTCAATGTTCTCCTTGGATTCAGTCTCGGTGGGTTCCACCATGATGGCGCCCGAAACCACCAGCGGGAAATAGATGGTCGGGGGGTGGAAGCCGTAATCCATCAGTCGTTTGGCCATATCCAGGGTGGTGACGTTATGGGGTACCTGGTGTTTGTCGGTAAACACGCATTCGTGCATGCACGGCCTATCGTAAGCCAGGTGAAAGGTGTCCCTTAGGCTGGCTTTGACGTAATTGGCATTCAGAACCGCCAATTGGCTGACCTCTTTCAATCCGGCAGCACCCAGAGCCAGGATATAACTGTAGGCCTTGACCATTACGCCGAAATGGCCGTGGAAGGTGTGGAGTTTTCCGATGGATTCCGGGAAATCCTCGGATAGCACATACTGTCCATCCGTTTTGACCACCCGGGGCACGGGGAGGTAAGGCGCCAGCGCCCGGGTCACGCACACGGGGCCCGAACCGGGACCGCCCCCGCCGTGGGGGGTGGAAAAGGTCTTGTGGAGGTTCAGGTGGAGCACGTCGATGCCGATTTCGTGCATGTCCACGATCCCCATGACCGCGTTCATATTGGCACCGTCGCAGTATACCAGCCCGCCCTTGTCGTGAACGATCCTAGCGATTTCCCGGATGTTCTCCTCGAACAAGCCCAGGGTATTGGGATTGGTCACCATGATTCCGGCGGTTTCCTCGTCCATCACAGCCGCTATGGCCGCAGCGGAAAGGATGCCCTGTTCGTTGGAGGACACCGGAACCGGCTTGTAACCGCACAACGCCGCGCTCGCCGGGTTGGTCCCATGGGCCGTATCCGGAATAATGATCTTTGAACGTCGCGACCCTTTGTTTTTATGATAGGCGAAAATCACCAGCATCCCGGCCAGTTCCCCATGGGCGCCGGCCGCCGGCTGAAGCGAAACGGCATCCATACCGGTGATCTCTGCCAGGTACCGTTCCAGATCATACATGAGTGCCAGGGTTCCCTGGGCCAGCGCCGGGGGCAGAAGGGGATGCGCTTTGGCAAATCCCGGCAGTCCGGCCTGCCTTTCATTGGTTTTCGGATTGTACTTCATGGTGCATGACCCCAACGGGTACATGCCGGTATCCACACCGAAATTCCAGGTGGAGAGACGGGTGTAGTGCCGCACCACATCCACCTCGCTCAGATCGGGGATATCCGGCGTTGAACCGGTCAGGTCCGTGTCCAGCTCGTGGACCGGGACGTCCCTTCTGGGCAATGAAAATCCGCATCGCCCCTTTCGACCCTTTTCCCAGAGAAGGGGTTCATTGAGGACCAGTCCGAGACTGCCCAGTGTTTCCGTCATGATGTCACCTCCCGGACCAATTCATCCATATCCTCTTTTGTCCTGGCCTCTGTCGCGCAGAGCAGGTAGTGGTCCGTCAACTCTTTATAGTAGGGGGCCAGCGGGAGACCGGCGATAATTTTTCTTTCCATCATCCGTTGGTAGGTTTTTTCCGAACCTTCTGGCAACCGCACCACAAATTCGTTAAAGGTCGGTGTTTCAAAAGGAAGGATCAGACCAGCTCCCGACAGGCCGTTTTTCAGATATTCCGCCTTGTCATGGTTCAATTGGGCCAACTCCCTGAATCCGGTGCCGCCGAGGGAGGCCATGTAGACGGCGGCGGTCAGGGCGCACAGGCTGTTGTTGGTGCAGATATTGGACGTGGCCTTTTCTCTGCGGATATGTTGTTCCCGCGTGGCGAGGGTCAACACGAAGCCGTTTTTCCCCTCCATATCCGTGGTTTTCCCGATGAGGCGGCCGGGGAGATTTCGCATATATTTTTTCCGGCTGCCAAGCATTCCCAGACCGGGGCCGCCGAATGACCGGGACAGCCCGAGGCTTTGGCCCTCACCGCAGACAATGTCGGCGTCCTGGCTGCCCGGTGGCTTGAGCAGTCCGTAGGCCACCGCCTCGGTAAAGGATACGATGAACAGGGCACCGGTGTCGTGAATCGTCCGTCCGGCTGCTGCCACATTTTCGATGCAGCCGAAGAAATTGGGGGATTGAAGGGCAACGGCGGCAAGGTCTTCCCTGCCCCGGATACCCTCAAGATCCGTCTGCCCGTTTTCCAGATAGGGCAGTTCGATCACCTCATAATCCGTTGGATCGAAATAGGTCCTTACCACCTGCCGCTGAAGGGGATGGGTGAGAGCGGAAACCGCCACTTTTTTTCTCCGGGTTACCCGGACGGCCATCAGGAGGGATTCGGCAAGCGCCGTCGCACCGTCGTAGTGGGAAGCGGTTGCCACATCCACGCCCATGAGCCGGCTGGCAAGGGTCTGGTACTCGTAGATCGCCTGCAGGGTGCCCTGGCTCATTTCCGGTTGGTACGGTGTGTAGGAGGTGACAAATTCACTCCGGCTGAGCAGGTAGGACGCCGAGGCCGGCATCAGGTGCTCGTAGCTGCCGGCACCCATAAACACCTTGTATTCCGGCGAGACGGCCGTTTTCCCGGCGAGACCGTCCATGTGTTCGTTTAATTCCCATTCGGTCATCGCCTCGGGAAGATCGAGCCCGAGCCGGCAGCAGCAGCTTTCGGGTATCGTTGAGAATAGATCCCCGAGACTCCCGGCCCCGACTTTTTCCAGCATTGCAGTGATATCTTCCGGTGTATGGGGTGTGTAGCGCATGGTCAGCTCCCTTTCAGCATCTCGATATAGGCGTCTTTGCCCATCAGCGATTCGGTCTCGGACGGATCGTCTGGCTTGATTTCCACCATCCATCCTTTGCCGTACGGGTCTTCGTTGACCAGCTCAGGTGCGTCCTCCAGTTCCCCGTTGACGGAAACCACCTTTCCCCCCACGGGGATAAACAGCTCAGATACGGCCTTGACCGATTCCACAGTGCCGAATTCGGCTCCCTTTTCGAAGGTGTCCCCCACTTCCGGTAGTTCCACAAAAACAATATCACCCAGCTGATCCTGGGCATAGTCGCTGATGCCGATCTTCACGGCGTCACCATCGGATTTGACCCATTCGTGATCTTCAGTATAATGCAGGTCATCGGGAAATTCCAATTCATTAATCTCTTTCATCTATTCCTCCTTGCTTCAAACGGGTGGTGTTGTAAAATGGTATCGGGTTTTCAAAACATTCGTTCAATCGGTTTGAAGTGTTCGACAGCGCCTTTGCTACAACAGGTATGGCACTTTCAGGTTGTATCCCTTGTAGACGACAAATGTCTCGACCGATCTGACATGCTTCAGCCTATAGACCTCTTCCGTGTAAAATTCGAGGAGATCAAACCGGTCGTTCAGCAAAACGATGAGGATCAGGTCAAACCGCCCGGTGACGACGCTCACGGAGATGACGCCTTTGAGCCGGCTGAACTCTTTTCCCTTTTCTACCAGATTTAAACTCGATAGCTTCACTCCGATAAATACGATCCTGTGACCGGGTATCGATTCGGGATCCACCTGTCCGGTGATCTCAAGAATGCCCTCATCCTGCAGTTTCTTGACCCGGGATCGGACCGTGTTTTCCGTGATTCCCAGATCCTGGGCGATCTGTTTAAATGGTTTCCGCCCGTCGCGCAAATGTTGGATAATCTGGATGTGTATGTTGTCTATTTTCATGATACCTATGATTAAGATGGAAAATTTAGCAAAATATAAAAATGAGTAAAAAAATTTTAGTAATATGTCAATACATTTGT
>CAZWAE010000117.1:0-6611 GCA_964631805.1 uncultured Desulfobacteraceae bacterium
CGCCATGCACAATACCACTCCTCCGGATGCGGGTCCGGCGGGCAGCCGATGCACTCGGTGGCGATCCTGGCATCGATGGCCCGGGCAAAATAGCTGTATTCCACGATACCGGCGGACTGGCAAGGGTAGTCATCCAGGTTTTTTTTCTTCCTGGCGGCCTGGACCCGGCACCGGTTCATCTGAAAAACAAAGCTGTCCGGGCCGTCATCTATGATGGACTGGGTGTTGATGTTGGCATACATTCGGAAATTGAGGGCTTTTTTAAGCCCTTCAAGCCCGGGGGTTTCGGAAAGCCCCAGGAAATTACGGATGGACCATGCTTCAAAAGGGGAGAAGTGAGCCCAGCATGAGTCGTTGCAGCGTTTGGCATCGGTCATACCATTGGCAAATTCAACCGCCTGGAACCACACCCCGTCGTTGGCCAGCCAGTTCACCGCCACTCCTTCCAATAATTTCTCCATCTCAGGATCGGTAAGATCCAGCAGCGCTGATGGAATCCCCTCTTTCATTTCAAACCCAAACATCTTGGAAAGCCGATTCAATTGGATGCCGATGCTTCGGTCGGAGGCTGTTTTTAGGGTTTTAAGGGCTTTTTCCATTCCCATCTGATGCCGGACCTCCGTGAACCACAATGCGTAATGCACGACGATGCGGTGGAACATATCCATCAGCAGCCGGGCTTTGTCATCATGGTCCAGATCTTTTATGGTATGGGTTTCCCGGGTCATTCCTAACCCTCGTATAAGACGGCCAGTATGGTGGCGACACCCCCTTTGGCCGTAATGATATGGGGGGTGGTGGAAAGATAGTAGGCGCTGTCACCGGGTTCCAGCTCGAAACGATCCTCCCCGATCTTCAACGATACGACGCCGTCGATAACGTAGACGAACTCCTCACCATCGTGAACCGAATCCTCGGAATCCGCCACCGCTTCGAGCTGGACGATGAGCGCCTCCATGTGACGGCCTTTCACTTCGGGAGCCAGGCTTTTGTAGGTGTATGCCTTTTTTTGTCCCTTGTGAGAGGTGGAGCGGGATACGATTTTCTGTTCATCCCGACGTGTGATGGAATAAAATCGGTTGCCAACACCGGAAACCAGCCGTCCGAAAGCGCTGTCCAGGGCTTTGGAAAGTTTGATCACCGTACCCAGCTGGGGCTGAACCTCCACCTGCTCGATTTTAGATAAAAAGCCCACCTCAAAGCCCGTCATTTTAGATAGCTCTTCAAGGGACAGCCCTTTTTCCCGACGGAGTGCCTTTATCCGGTTACCGACATCTTCCACACCTTCGGTCCGGGATTCCGCAATGTCCCCGGTGAGACCTTCGAAATAATCAACGTTAATGTGGGGGGTTTGATCCTTGGGCTTCATTCTCCGCTCCTCAGCTTCGGAAGCGATCTCAAATGAAATCGCCTCGGTAAAAATTGGGATTCCGGGACCATGCACCGGCGGGGAATGGTCTCCGATGCTCTCCGGTCCCGCAATCCATCATTTATCACCCGATTATCGGTGTCATTTTCCTTTGTAAACCGGTTTTCTCTTCTCCCTGAAAGCGGTAAGCCCCTCTATCCGGTCTTCGGTGGGGATGCAGACCCAATATGCATTGGATTCGATGGCAAGACCGGTGGAAAGATCTGTTTCAAGGCCGTAATTGATGGCGTATTTCGCCTGTTCGATGGCAATGGGGCCCGTTTCACAAATCATGGCCGCCATTTCAAGACTCACGTCAATCAGTCGTTCCCGTTCGCAGATCTGATTGACCAGACCGATCCCAAGCGCTTCCTCCGCTCCGAGGCGCCTCCCGGTAAAGATCATCTCTTTGGCCTTTCCCTTTCCCACCAGCCGGGGAAGCCGCTGGGTGCCTCCGGCACCGGGGATGATCGCCAGCCGTGTTTCAGTCAGGCCCATGGTGGCATTGGCGGACGCGATGCGAATATCTGAAGCCAGGGCCAGCTCCGTACCGCCGCCGAAAGCCGCACCGTTGACCGCTGCGATCACAGGCTTACTCAGCTGTTCGATGGACGTAAAAAGGTTCCGGATGGTATAGATATACTCCTTGACCTGAACCGGGGTCAAAGTAGCACGCTCTTTGAGATCGGCCCCGGAACAAAACGCCTTGTCCCCGGCGCCGGTGATGATAATCACCCGCACTTCGCTTCTCCAGCGAAGCGATTCGATCCGGTCCCGCAAAGCAATCAGCAGGGCAAAATCGAATGAGTTCATCACACGGGGCCGGTTCAACGTCAAGATCGCCACCCCCTCTTTCTCTTCAACCAGAAGAATTTCTTCCGTCATGCTCTCCTCCTTGCGTGTAAAAAGGTCCATTTCCGGACGGACATGACTATCAACATCCGATATATCTCGAGATAACGATCCGCTGGACCTCCGATGTGCCCTCGCCGATATCGAGCAGTTTCTGGTCCCGGTAGAAACGCTCGACGTTGTACTCCTTCATCAATCCGTAACCGCCGTGAATCTGCACGGAATGATTGGCCACCCGGCCCATGAGTTCGCTGCAGTACAATTTGGCCATGGCGGCCTCCTTTTCAAACGGCCGCTTCCGGTCTTTGAGCCAACAGGCTTTGTACAGCAGGTTGCGCGCACATTCAATCTCCAGGGCACAGTCGGCCAGCTTGAACGCTACGGCCTGAAATTTGCTGATGGGCTGACCGAACTGTTTCCTCTCCCTGGCATATTTGAGCCCGGCTTCGTAAGCGCCCTGGGCGCCGCCCAGCCCCATGGCTCCGATGGAAAGCCGCCCGCCATCCAGGGTTTTGAGCATCTGGTGAAAACCGTCTCCTCGTGCGCCGAGGATGTTTTCCTCGGGGACCCTCAAGTCGTCGAAGTAAAGTTCTGCGGTATTTGACGCCCGCCACATCATTTTTTTCTTCATGGGGACAGCTTTGAGGCCGGGAGTTCCGCTTTCAACCAGAAAGCAGGTGTATTCAGGCCTGCCGTCCGGCTTTTTCCCGGTAACCGCCTGGACGGTCACCCCAAGAGTCATGTCGCTGGCCGCGTTGGTAATGAATATCTTGGAGCCGTTGATCACCCATTCGCTGCCGTCTTTCACGGCAGTTGTTTTACTGCCGCCGGCATCCGAACCGGCGGTGGGTTCCGTGAGACCGAATCCCCACACCGAATCTCCGCGGCATAGTTTGGGCAAATATTTTTTCTTCTGTTTTTCATTGCCGAAATAATACAATGGACCGATACCCAAGGAGTTGCCGGCGGCAATGGTAGCGGCCTGCGAGCCATCGATCCTGGCGATCTCCTCGACGGCAATAATATAAGAGATGTAGTCCATCTCCTGGCCTTCATATGCTTCGGATACAAACATGCCAAAAAGTCCAATCTCCCCCATCTTCCGGGTCAGATCGATGGAAAACTCCTCGTTTTCGTCCAACTCCGGAGCAACGGGTGCAATTTCGCTTTGGGCAAACTTTCTGACCTCTTTACGAATCATTACCTGTTCTTTGGATAGATCAAAATCCACAGTACCCTCCTTAAGACCTGCCGCAACTTGTGGGGCACCACATGATGCCGTTTGATTCACGCCGGATGTCCCGACGACGGGTCTGACCAGGCGGCAGACCCGCCATTCGCCTCCGGATAATTTTGAACGAGCGCTCAGTCATTTTCTTGTATATGGGCTGAGTCGGTCTTTGTCAACAGGTTTCTCATCTCTAAAGTATGCCGATAACAGCGAATTCTAAACAACTTGACAAAAATGGAGGGATCATGGTATCAGTCTGACTGAGCGCTCGTTCAATATTGAAATTCCGCTATAAATTCAGGAATATTGAAGGAAATCGATACTATGGACAACCAACCCCTAAACAGCCAGGCAATTCCGACGCAGATTAAAAATCCGGAACTGGTTGAACAGCGACGGCGTCAGATCATCAACGCGGCGGTCCAGCTTTTCACAAAACAGGGGTTTCACAAAACCACCACACGCCAAATTGCCAGAGCGGCGGAAATTTCCATCGGTTCCCTTTATGAATACTTCGCTTCCAAGGAGGATGTACTGTATCTGGTATGCCATTCCATTCATGCCGAAGTGGAAAAGGGCGTCACGGATGCCCTCTCCCAGGCAAAGGGCGGGCGGGCGGCATTGGCCGGTGTAATCCGGGAATACTTCCTGGTATGCCACCGCATGAGCGACGTCATCCTGCTCATTTACCAGGAAACCCAGTCACTCCCGGTACAGTGGCAGAAAAAAGTGCTCGAAAACGAACTGCGGATCACCGGGCTTTTCGTCGGTGTGCTGACAAGGCTGGTCACCACCGGCGACCTTCCCGCAATGGATGAACGCGCCATCGACATCGCGGCCCACAACATTGCGGTCCTGGGCCATATGTGGACGTTCCGTCGCTGGTTTCTCGCCCGACATTACAGTATCGATGATTATATCGACCTCCAGACCCGGTTCATTCTGGGCCTTATTGAGTAAAACGATCCGGCGCGATAAGTCATAAACCGCCACATCATTAGCCGATTTTTGGTACAGGGAAAAAGGAGATGTTATGACCGGTGAAGTAGAAGCCTATCAACCCAGACATCATATCCGAATCGTCACCGCCACCTCTCTTTTCGACGGCCACGATGCCTCCATCAACATCATGCGCCGCATCATGCAGGATACCGGGGTGGAGGTGATACATCTCGGACACAACCGCTCCGTTAAGGAGATCGTGGATGCCGCCATCCAGGAGGATGCACAGGCCATTGCCGTTTCCAGCTACCAGGGCGGGCATGTGGAGTTTTTCAAGTATATGATCGACCTTCTCGGAGAAAACGGGGCTTCCAATATAAAGGTTTTCGGCGGCGGCGGCGGTGTCATCGTACCGGAAGAGATCCGTGACCTCGAAGCCTACGGGGTCAGCAAGATCTACGCCCCTGAGGACGGCACCCGATTGGGGCTTCAGGGCATTATCAACCACCTGGTGGAGATGTCCGATTTTCCGACCGTTCAAAGCACCGAGATCGACGTCGATGCCATAAGTCCCGACAACAAACGGCAAGTGGCCAAGCTGATCACCCTTTTTGAACAGATGAAAAGCGAGGGCAACGGTGACCTTGATGCGCTCAGGAAAAGTGTGTCCCAAAGACTGGCCGGCCGGAAGGTTCCCGTGCTGGGAATCACCGGCACCGGAGGATCGGGAAAATCCTCTCTCACCGACGAACTGATATTAAGGATCTTGAATGGGCAGCAAGAGACCACGGTAGCCGTCATCAGCTGCGACCCCACCCGCAGAAAAACCGGGGGCGCCCTTTTGGGAGACAGAATCCGGATGAACGCCATCAGCAGCCCGCGCGTTTTTATGCGATCTTTGGCCACCCGGCGATCCAACTCCGAAATTCCCGAGAGTTTGCCCGAGGTGATCGATGCGGTCAAGGCGGCAGGGTTCGACATCGTCATCGCGGAAACCGCCGGCATCGGACAGGGGGACTCCAATATTATCGACCTTGTGGACCTGTCCATGTATGTCATGACCAGTGAATTCGGTGCCGCTTCCCAGCTTGAAAAAATCGATATGCTGGACTACGCCGACCTCATGGTGGTCAACAAATATGAGAAGCGCGGCGGCGAGGACGCGGTCCGGGACGTCCGAAAACAGGTCCAACGGAACCGAAAGGATTTCGACACCTCCCTTGACGAGATGCCGGTATTCGGCACTATCGCCGCCAAATTCAACGACGACGGGGTCACTGCGCTCTACGGCGCCCTGATGGATGCGGTCGCCGGTAAAACCGGTATCCGATTCGAATCGAAAATCCCTAAAATGTCCAATAAAACGTCCTCCTCCAAGACCATCATTATTCCGCCGGACCGCACCCGTTACCTCTCCGAAATATCAGAAGCAATAAGAGCCTATCACGAACGCACCCGGCAACAGGCGGAAATCATCCGCCGGATATGGCACCTTGAGGAAACCATCAAACTGGTGGAAACGGATTCGGCGGAACCTCTTGATCTGTTAAAAAAGGCGGTTGACGACAGCCGGGAATCCCTGGACAAGGAAACGGAAATCCTCATAGGGGATTGGGATGAGATCAAAAACACCTATGGCGGAGATGAACTGGTTTACCAAGTCCGCAACAAAGAGATCCGTGTCCCCTTGGTCACAAAATCCCTCTCCCACACCAAAATCCCGAAAATTGTCCTGCCGGGATTTGAAGATCCCGGCGAGATATACCGCTGGATGCGGGAGGAGAACCTGGCCGGAAGGTTCCCATACACCGCCGGGGTTTTTCCTCTGAAGCGGGTGGATGAGGATCCCACACGGATGTTTGCCGGTGAAGGAAACCCGGCAAGAACCAACGAGAGGTTCCGGCTTCTTTCGGCCGATTACGACGCCAAGCGGTTGTCCACCGCCTTTGATTCGGTGACGCTGTACGGGTTTGATCCGGATCCGCGTCCGGACATCTACGGAAAGGTGGGCACCTCAGGGGTGAGCATCTGCACACTGGATGACATGAAGGTATTGTACAGCGGTTTCGATCTGACCGCCCCGTCGACGTCCGTGTCCATGACCATTAACGGGCCGGGCCCCATGATTCTGGCCATGTTCCTCAACACCGCCATCGACCAGCAGGCGGAACGTTACGA
>CAZWAE010000117.1:6711-12434 GCA_964631805.1 uncultured Desulfobacteraceae bacterium
GCCGGCGCCAATCCCATCACACAGCTGGCCCTCACCCTGGCCAACGGGTTTACCTATGTGGAGTACTACCTGTCCCGGGGCATGGCCATCGACAGTTTCGCTCCCAATCTCTCCTATTTCTTCTCCAACGGGATGGATCCGGAGTACACGGTGATAGGCAGGGTGGCACGGCGCATCTGGGCCATCGCCATGCGGGACCGATATGCGGGATCGGACCGCAGCCAGATGTTGAAGTACCATATCCAGACCTCCGGCCGCTCCCTTCACAGCCAGGATATCAATTTCAACGACATTCGCACTACCCTCCAGGCGCTCTGTGCCATTTACGACAACTGCAACAGCCTGCACACCAACGCCTTTGACGAGGCGATCACAACTCCCAGCCAGGAATCGGTGCGGCGGGCCCTGGCCATCCAGATGATCATCAATCGGGAGTGGGGCCTTGCTAAAAATGAAAATATGAACCAGGGAAGCTTTATCGTGGAGGAACTCACCCGGCTGGTGGAGGAGGCCGTCCTTTCCGAATTTGACCGAATCACTGCCCGGGGCGGGGTTCTCGGTGCCATGGAAACAGGTTACCAGAGAAGCAAGATCCAGGAGGAATCGATCTACTACGAAACACAGAAACATACGGGAGAGCTGCCCCTTATCGGTGTCAATACCTTCAGGGATCCCGACGCCGACATGAGTGAACTGAGCGAAAGTGTTGAGCTGGCTAGGGCCACGGAGGAGGAAAAAAACTCTCAGCTCGAGCGTTTGGCCGCGTTTGAAAAAAGGAATGAGAAAGCGGCGCCGGAAGCCATGGAAAAACTTCAGCAGGTTGCGCTTTCCGGCGGCAATATCTTCGGTGAATTGATGAATGCCGTCAGGGTGTGCAGCCTGGGACAGATTACCCAGGCGCTGTACAACGTTGGCGGACAATACAGACGGAACATGTAGCGTAAGGAGAACTGAAAATCATGAAAGAAGCAGTCATTGTCAGTGCGGTCAGAACACCTCTGGGCGGTTTCAACGGATCGCTGAAGGATATCGGTGCCACCGATCTGGGTGCGGTTGTCATCAGCGAAGCGGTGAACCGGGCCGGAATCGACAAATCGGTGGTCAATGAAGTGATCATGGGCCAGGTGCTGCCCTGCGGTTACGGCCAGAATCCGGCCAAACAAGCGGCCGTAAAGGCCGGCATGCCGTTTGAGGCGGAGTGTATCACCGTCAACAAAGTCTGCGGCTCCGCTTTGAAATCGGTCATGCTGGCCGCCCAGGCAATTCAAACCGGGGATGCGGACGTGGTGGTGGCCGGCGGTATGGAAAGCATGAGCCGGGCGCCCTACTATCTTGAGAAGGCCCGAACGGGGTACCGAATGGGTCCGGGTGTCCTCCAGGACCATATGATCCACGACGGGCTATGGGACATCGTCAATGATTTCCATATGGGGATCTCCAACGAATTGTGTTCGGAGAAATATGATGTCACACGGGAGGATCAGGATCGGTATGCCGCCGAATCCTACCGGCGCACCCTGGAATCGATTAAGTCCGGCAAGTTCGATGAAGAGATCGTTCCGGTTACGATTCCCCAACGCAAGGGAGACCCGGTGATCTTCAGCAGGGATGAATGTGCGAGAGAGACCGACTATGACGCCTTGGCCGGAATGAAGCCCGCCTTTAAGAAAGAGGGCCGTGGAACCGCCGGCAACGCCTCCATCATCAGTGACGGCGCCGCGGCAGTGGTAGTGATGTCCCGGGAAAAGGCCGAAGCCTCAGGTTGTGACGTCATGGCCACCATCGGCGCCCAGGCATCGTACGGCATCGACATGAAGTATGTCCTGGTGGCACCCATCTGGGCCATACCCAAATGCCTTGAAAAGGAAAAAATCTCCATCGGTGAGGTCGATCTTTTCGAGGTAAACGAAGCCTTCAGCGGCTCCACGGTAGCCGCATTAAAGGAATTGAATATCGATCCGGCGACAGCCAATGTCAATGGGGGTTCTGTTGCCCTGGGGCATCCCATCGGTGCCAGCGGGTGCCGCGTATTGGTGACCCTGCTATATGAAATGAAACGTCGTAACAGCCGGACCGGCCTGGCATCCCTATGCCTGGGTGGCGGGGAGGCCGTGGCAATGATCGTCAAAATGTAAAGGAGAATCCATGGAAATCAAGACATTCGGTGTAATCGGTGCGGGACAGATGGGGAACGGGATCGCCCAGGTGGCAGCCATGAGCGGTCTGAATGTAATCATGAGTGATATCAAGGATGAATTCGTTGAGAGCGGAATTGGCAATATCACCAAAATCCTGACCCGGGGCGTGGACAAAGGCAAAATAACAGCGGAGCGGAAAGATGAAATCCTTTCCCGGATAAAAGGAACTGTGGACCTGAAGGATATGGCAGCTGCCGATTTTGTCGTGGAAGCCGCCACGGAGAACGAACCCGTCAAATTCCAGATTTTCAAGGATCTGGACGTCATCTGCGATGCCAATGCCATCCTCTCCACCAACACCTCGTCCATTCCCATTGGCAGAATCGCCGCCCAGACACACCGACCCGAAAAGGTGATCGGCATGCACTTCATGAATCCGGTTCCCGTCATGAAGCTGGTGGAGGTGATCCGCGGTATCGCCACTTCGGACGAAACTTTCGATTTGACCTGGAGCCTTGCTGAAAAATTCGGCAAAACCGGTGCCCAGGCGAGCGATTACCCGGGTTTTATCGCTAACCGGATTCTGCTGCCCATGATCAATGAAGCGGTGTATTGCCTCTACCACGGCGTTGGGAAGCGCGAAGATGTTGATACGGTGATGAAACTGGGGATGAATCACCCCATGGGTCCCCTGGAGTTGGCCGACCTTATCGGCCTGGACACCTGTCTGGCCATCATGGAAACCCTTTACGACGGGTTCAAAGATTCCAAATACCGGCCGTGCCCCCTGCTGTATAAATATGTGGAAGCGGGATGGCTGGGGAGAAAAACCGGCCGCGGATTTTACGAATACCAATAACCGATTAACCCGTTCAACCGTTTACCGGGCGCCCGTAGTGGAAAAAGCCGATGTTTCTATCCGAAACAAGGGCCGCCCGGACAACCGGTTGCGGGCAGGCCGAAACAAGGAGGCCCCATGCCAAGGAGAAAAGCGGGAGAACCGGTTCCTGTCGGGAAAAAAATCAAACAGGCGAGAACCAAGAAAAAAATCACCCTGAACAACCTGGCCAACGACACCGGGTTCTCTGTGGATTTTATAAAGAAAATCGAAGCCGGCAAAGCGATTCCGCCGGTGGGCGCCCTCCTGCAGATCGCCCGGGCGCTGGAAATCGATTCCGCCCTGTTCTTGAAGGACCAGGATGCCAGAATGTCCAAACGTATTAAGGCCTACACCAAACGGACGGACAACTACGCCTACGAGACCCTGACCCCGGGAGCGGAGAACAAACACCTCAAGGCATTCAAGGTCAGTGTAGAAGCCGGCAAGGACCACACGGGGGTGGGATACCAGCACGAGGGAGAAGAGTTTGTCTATGTTCTGGCGGGAAAAATCGATATCATCGTTGGAGACCATGTCAACCGGCTCAAAGCAGGCGATTCCCTTCATTTTAATTCCGGCATCCGCCACCAGATGAAAAATGTCGCCGATGTGACTACGGAATTGCTGGTGGTCATCTATGGGCCCTGATCATGTCGGCAATTGCATAGCGAATCATTAAAGCCCCCGTGGTCTTGCGGTCGAATGGTTTAACATCGGCCATTGAATAGGCATACGGCATTTAAAGCCAGCAGGGAGAATAATTATGTCTTTTAAACTTACCGACGAACAGGTCATGATTCAGACCATGGTACGGGAGTTCGCAAGAAAGGTTGTTGCCGCCACCGCAGCGGAGCGCGACAAGACCAAAGCGTTTCCGGCGGAGAACTTCGAAAAGATGGGAGAGCTCGGCCTTATGGGGATGATGATTCCCTTTGAATATGACGGTTCCGATGCCGATACCGTCAGCTACGTGCTGGCCCTTTCGGAAATCGCCTACTCCTGCGCTTCCACGGCTGTGGTGATGTCGGTGCACAACTCCATTGTCTGCGAAAGTGTTTTCAAATACGGCAACGACGATCAGAAGAAACGCTATTTATCCGCTCTTGCTCGGGGGGACCTGATCGGCGCCTTTGCTCTCACGGAACCCCATGCTGGATCGGACCCGGTCAGCCAGGCCACCACCGCTGAAAAAGAGGGCGATACGTATGTCTTGAACGGCACCAAACGGTTCATTACCACTGGGAAGAATGCCGGCCTTGTCATCGTGACGGCAAAAACCGATGAAAGCATGAGGCATAAAGGCATCAGCGCTTTTATGGTGGAGCGTAACAATCCGGGAATGATCGTCGGAAATTTGGAGGACAAATTGGGGCTTTGCGCCTCGGATACTACCGACCTTATCTTTGAAAATTGCCGGGTCCCGGCTGAAAACCTTCTGGGCCAGGAGGGCGACGGCTTCAAGATCGCCATGACCGCCCTGGACTGCGGCCGTATCGGCATCGCCGCCCAATCCCTCGGTGTCGCCCAGGCGGCCTTAGACGCTTCGGTAAAATACACCAGGGAAAGGGCGCAGTTCGGCCAGTCCATTTCAAAATTTCAGGGATTGCGCTGGATCATCGCGGATATGGCCACGGAGGTAGAAGCCGCCCGCCAGCTGATGCTGTCTGCAGCGGCCATGAAGGACCGGGGAGAAAAATTCACCATGCAGGCGTCCATGGCAAAACTTTTCGCGTCGGAAATGGTCAACCGCGTCACGGCAAAGGCGCTGCAGCTTCACGGCGGATACGGTTTTACCAAAGATTATCCGGTGGAACGCTATTACCGGGATGCCCGCGTATTTACCATCTACGAAGGGACTTCCGAGATCCAGCGGATCGTGATTTCAAACAATATCTTCAGGGATAAACGTCAGCCGGTCCAGGCAGGCTGAATACCTACTTCACAAATATCTTGGCGGCTTGGTCGATATCTTCGGGACAGAAGACAAAGAGGCATTTGCCGTCCGGATCCGACACCGATCCGTATACATAATTAATGTTGATCCCCTCTTCGCCCAGTTGGGTGGTGATCCTGGCGAGTTCACCCGGCCGATTCTCAATTTCAACGGCAATTACCGGAAGGATATCAAACAAATAATCGTTCTGCGTCAGAAGGTCGATGGTCTTGTTGATCTTCCCATCCTCTGGCAACAGACGTATCAGCGCAAACTGGGCAGAATCCTTTCGCATGGAGTTGTAGCTGGCCGCAGATGCGATCCTTTTCAGCGATTTCCCCCGGGCTTTGAAAAGCTCCTGAACATATCCGGATGCATCCTGAATGGTGATGGCATCGATATTGATGCCGTCCTCCCCGAGAAGGGTAGCCAATTTCCCAAGCTCTCCCGGAGCATTTTTCAAAAACAGTGATATTTCGGTTCTGATCATCGTTTCCCCCAATCGTTGCGCGTCAATGTGTTTGGTCTCTCTCAAATTGTCAAAAAACCGATATGAAGTCAACAGGTAAGGAATTGTTGCAGCGCAAAAGTTTTAGATTCCCCTTTTATATTGGGCATCAGTTGATGGATGAATCAATTGATTGAGTTTCACTTTTGAATCCGGATCTCCATTCAGAAGATTTTCAAAAAGTCTTATGATCCCGGCCTTATCCCTCTCTATTTTCGTTTCTGTTTTTATATCCCTTAGATCAATCAGAAAACTGGAAAACAG
>CAZWAE010000118.1:0-10856 GCA_964631805.1 uncultured Desulfobacteraceae bacterium
AAGCAACAATTGATATTCGGGGCATAATCTGATAAGAATTGGGAAAATGCAAGTGTTAATAGCTGTTTGCGAGATTCCCTCTTTCTCAATACCCCGCCAGGGAAAATGGGAATTGATTCGCCCTTTCTGTCCAATACTATCGAGGATGTCATGACCGGCAATCTGAGAAAAAGAGCATTCGAACGCCGGGATCATGAAGCGCCCATCATGTTCAGCTGCAATCCCGATCATCCCTATTGCTACTACGGCGCAAGGATGTTCAACGTCAGCAACGGGGGACTTTACTTCGAATCCAGATATGCCCTGGAGCCCGGTACCACCGTCTATTTCAATCGCGCCACCTATTCTTTAAAAGCGTATGCCGCAGACACCTATAAACCCTTCCGTGTCCTTGTGAAATGGTGCAAATCCTTAAAGGGCCGGAAGGAATATCGTTTCGGCATCGGGGTTCAGTTTTTGGATCCCGCATCGCGCCCGGCCACCGATGATACCGGGAACCCAACAGAACCCGCCAGCCTTCCTAATAACGATGTCGCTCCGGATGACAATGAGCACGCGGGAACCTGTGATGCCGCAAAGGAATTGGACGATTCCCGCAGGGCTCTTGAAAAGGCCATGGAGGTTGCAAAATCCCGCGCCAACAAGCTAGCCGTTTTGAACCGGTTCGCTGCCAGCGTCGGTTCCACCCTGGATGCCAACGAGATTCTCCAATCGGTCTGCCGGGAGATGACCGGCGTTTTCGGCGCCCGGAATACGGGCATCGGTCTGCTGGACCGAAAGCGGACCAAAATCACACTGGTGGCGTTTCACGCAGCGGATCCGGGGGAGAGCGACGCCACGGGTATCGAAATGCCACTTGAGGGGAATGCGGCCACCCATCGGGTCGTTGAAACCGGACAAGCCATCGTTGTGCCGGATGTACAGCACAACCCGCTAACCGTATCCATCCATGACCTTGCCAAAAAACGGGGGACTGAATGTCTGATGATTGTTCCGCTGCTGTCGAGGGGAGAGGTGATCGGCACCATCGGGATGCCCACTGCCGATAAGGACCGGGTGTTCTCCCTGGAAGAGGTCTCCCTGGCACAGACCATTGCCGGGCAGATCGCTAGTGCCATCGAAAATGCACGCCTGTACGAAAAAACGGAGAAAGCCCGGGAGATCGCCGAACACGACCTTGAGATCGGCCGAAAAATCCAGACGGAGTTTTTCCCGGAACGGTTGCCGGATATCAAAGGGTGGGAAATCGCCGCTCACTTTCAACCGGCACGCAAAGTTTCAGGGGATTTTTATGATCATTTCCCGGTCCACAATAACAAGTATCTCGGACTGGTCATGGCCGACGTATGCGATCACGGCGTTGGAGCTGCCCTGTTCATGGTCCTGTTCAGAAGCCTCATTCGCGCCTATGCGGAGCCCAGTTTCAAGGCCTGCGAAGCAGAGCACCTGCCCGACGATGCCTGTATACGGGAGGCGCTCAGCCGCACCATCCGGCTGACCAATACCTATATCGCCACCACCCATGAACGATCCGGTATGTTCGCAACCATGTTTTTCGGGGTCCTGGATCCCAAGACCGGCCGGCTCTATTATCTTAATTGCGGTCACGAAGCCCCCCTGATACTGGGTTCCGAAGGCGTTGAGCGTGCTCTGAAACCCACGGGACCGGCTCTGGGGTTGGATGAGGATCATCAATTTGCCATCGGCCGGGTTGATATCGCTCCGGATTCCATGATGTTCCTCTACACCGATGGAGCCACGGATGCCCAGAATCATGACGGTGATTACTTCACCAAAACACGTTTGATGGATTTTATTGTCCGGCCTCATTCTTCGGCTCAATCGTTCATCCACGAATTAACAACACAGCTTGAAAACCATACGTCAGGAGCGGACCTGTATGATGATGTCACCTTGATGGCGGTAAAACACGTATCGCGTAATGTATAACGGGATCTACACACAATAGTTGGTTTCAGAAATGGGGACAAGAGTCTGTTGTTGGCTCGTTTTAAACCGCTTGCAATTTAACTGGGAAGGAGGGAATGCACATGACACTGGCACCGTGGCCCACGGAAAACTGGCCGGAAGGCGTACCAAGGGAGATTACAGGTTTCGAAAAACCGTTGTTTTCTTTTCTGGATGACGCTGCGGGGGAATATCCCGACAAAGCTTACACCATTTTTAACGATGCGATACGCACCTTCGCCCAGGCGAAAAACACGGCGGACAGGGTGGCCGCTTTCCTCGCATCAAAAGGGATCGGCAAAGGGGACCGTGTGGCGATATTTCTCCCCAACCTACCCCATTACCCGGAGATATTCTTCGGGATCCTTAAAGCGGGTGCCGCATGCGTCACCTGCAATCCCATGTACACCGCTGCTGAGTTGAACTACCAGCTCAACGATGCGGGCGCAAAAGCGCTGTTCTGCATGGACCACCCCATCTTTTACCCCACAACCGTGAAAGCCATCGAGGGTACCGACGTCGAAACAGTGGTGGTTTGCAGCGTCAAGTCCTACCTCCCATGGCTCAAGGGTTTTTTGGGCGGACTTCTCGGGAAAATCCCCAAAGCGGACAAATATGAACCCGGCCATCATCTTTTCGATGACGCCATAGCCGCGACTCAGCCCGACCCGCCAAAGGTCGACATCAATCCGACGGAGGACCTGGCACTGATCATCTATACCGGCGGCACCACCGGGCGCCCCAAGGGAGCGGCATTGACCCATTCCAATTTCGTCTTCAATGTGATGGCCATCAACGAATGGATCCGGATTCCCCATGAACCGGGGTCTCCTCCCGAGCCCTTGAGGAAAGGGGGCGGGAACTGTTACCTCGGTGTTCTTCCCTGGTACCACAGCTTCGGCATGACCCTTTGCATGATCAGCGCTGCCGCCGGTGCGAACCGTCTGGTCTGCGTTCCCGATCCGAGAGCCGGTGATCCACCGTTTACAGATGTACTCAAAGCGGTTGAGAAATACAAAACCACGCTGATGATCGCCGTCCCAACCATTTTCGTGGCTTTCACCAACCATCCGAAGCTGGAGGAATTCGATCTTTCCTCCATCATCTGCTGCGGATCCGGGGGGGCCCCGCTGCCCGTCGAGGTGGCCAAAAAATTTGAGGCCAGCACGGGGGCCATTATTTTCGAGGGGTACGGGTTGAGCGAAACCTCTCCCATCCTTTGCGTCAACCCTTCCAATACCGAGGATCGCCGATTTGGCTCGGTGGGTTTCCCCTTCTCCAACACCGATGTCAAAATCGTGGATACGGAAAGCGGGCTTGAGGTTTTGGCCCAGGGAGAGGACGGTGAAATCGCCGCCACCGGCCCCCAGATCATGCAGGGATACTGGAACAAACCCGATGCCAACAAGGAGGTGTTCCGGGAGATCGACGGGAAACGCTACTTTTTGACCGGCGATATCGGTCATGTCGACAACGAAGGTTATATCGTCATCACGGACCGGAAAAAGGACCTGATTCTCGTGGGCGGCTTCAACTGCTATCCCCGGGAGGTAGAGGAGGTGCTCTACACCCATCCCAAGATCGTCAACGCGGCGGTGGTCGGTGTTCCCGATCCCAAAAGCGGGGAAGCGGTCAAGGCTTTCGTCCAGCTGGCTGAGGGCGAAACTGCGACGGAAGAGGAGATTATCGCTTTCTGCAAGGAGAGCCTGGCCGGATACAAACGGCCGCGAAGCGTGGAATTCAAGGATGAACTGCCCACTTCCGTGGTCGGCAAGGTGCTTCGGCGGGTGCTCAGGGACGAGGAACTTGAAAAAAGGGAAAAGGCGGAAGGATAAACACCGTATGACGGAGTAAAGAGATACCACCTGCCTGCAAGATGGGGCAGATCGTGACGATAAAAGCGAAGTTCCGAAGCATCGGGACTTCGCTTTATTTTTTTACGGGATCGCTCCCAACGGGAGCTGGATGGTTAAATCCCTCAACCACCGCCTGCCGGTTTGCATGCCGGCGGCTTGAACCCTCCGGACCCTGTGGGAATGCCCCGGGGCCGTATGGCACCCGCTGACATCAATTTTTCAACGTTTTGCTCGCAACAGCCGGGGCATTGCGGATCAGGCTCACTGGCGGACAGTGCGAGGTATTCAAAGGTGCACTGGCACGTTTTGCACTCATACTCATATATCGGCATCACACACACTCCTCATTTTTTTGAACCAGAATATAGCCACACCCCGCCGCAAGTCAAGGGTTGCCGGTTCCGATGGTTTCCATCCAAGACCTGCTGAAAGTTGTACTAAAGAAATTTCTAAATCAGCCGATCTATTAATAAATCATTGATAGTCTGTTTTTCGCACATAGAAACTCGAACCGTCTGGCAACCTTTTTCAGACGGCACTTGAATCGGACGCAAAAAATATGGGGGATGAGGGAAATGAAGCTGAAGCTTAAAATTAAATTGGTATTGGGTGCATTGGGCTTGGCGACTTTGATCATGGTGGCTTCTGCCGTTCTGGTATCCATCATCATCAACAAGCAGAACCGAACGACCGCCAACGATAACCTGGCCAAAACCATCAACCTGGTCAGGGACGACCTCATCCGACAAAAGACCAAACTGCTCTCCGACAACGGTCAGATGGTGAAGATGAACAAACTGGGATCCGAGGCCAAGTTCATCCTCGATTTCGGTGAGGGAAAGGATATCACCATCACCGGGTCCGCTTACAACACCATCATCAACGCGCTCCTTCAGGCCATTAACGCACAAAACCTTTGGCAATTGGGTGTCTACGACACAAAGGGCCGGCTGATCGCATTTGCCTATGAAACGGATCCTAAGACCTACCTTCTGGGTTACCATTACACCAATCCCGAGACCGCTTTTCATTTTACGCATGTCAAAAAAGGAAGCGACGTGGACGTCAACGAACTGGAGAAAGCGTCCGCCATGGAAAATCTGATCATGCCGGTCACACGGGATATCCCCATATCGAAAGAGGCACGGGGTGTGTTCTTGCGGGCGGGAAATTCACTCTGCATGCAGGCGATTGTCCCGATGATGGCCAACGCCATCAATGAGAAAACAGGGGAACCAGAAAAAAAACTCATCGGAAACGTTACGGCCTCTGTAAAGATCGGAATGGAATTTGCTGAAAAGATGACGCGATTGACCGGTTCCAACCTCAATATTTTTACGGGCGGCTTGCTATCCGTCGGCAATCTGACCGATTATACGCGGATGGACGGCGTCACCTTTGAACCGCCGGAAAAACCATGGAAACTGGCCTCCCAGAAAATAGTCGTCAATGACCTTTCGATGGAAAAGGATACTTTTTTTCAGGCGCTTCTTCCCATCTATGCCCGGGGAAAACAGATCGGGAGTATCGCAGCCCTGCAGTCCCAGAAGGCTGTCCGGGATAACACCATTCAAATGATCGGGCTGCTGGCTTTGGTGAACCTGATCTGCATCCTGGTCATCATTCCCCTGGTCTACTTCCTCTCTTCAAAAATTATCAATCCCCTGAATCAAGTGGTCTATGGCTTGAGGGATATCGCCGAAGGAGAAGGCGACCTGACCATGCGCCTGCCGGTTCAAAGCCGCGATGAGATCGGAGAACTCGCCGATTGTTTCAATATTTTCATGAAAAAGCTTCAGGGGATCATCGGTGAGATCTCAGGCAATGCCGGGGTGCTGGGCAACGCGTCGACCCATATGTCTTCGCTGTCCGGCAATATGTCCGATGTCGCCGATCAGATGGCACATGAATCCAACCGGGTGGCCGACGATGCCGAGAAGATGAGCGACAACATCAATTCCGTCGCCGCAGCCATGGAGGAATCCAGCACCAACATGAACATGGTGGCGACAGCGGCCGAAGAGATGACCGCCACCATCAATGAAATTGCCCAGAACTCGGAAACCGCTCGCACCATAACGGAAACCGCCGTCGATCAGGCGAAAAACGCTTCTGTGGGTGTGGGGGACCTGGGCAAGGCCGCCCGGGAGATCGGCAAGGTGACCGAAACCATCTCCGAAATCTCGGAGCAGACCAATCTTCTGGCACTGAATGCCACCATCGAAGCCGCCCGGGCGGGCGAGGCCGGAAAGGGCTTTGCCGTCGTGGCCAACGAGATAAAGGAACTGGCCAATCAGACGGCCACCGCCACCAGCGAAATCAAGGCCAAAATAGACGGTATTCAGAATTCAACCGTCGACACCACCCGGGTGATTGAAGAGATCTCCACGGTGATCTATTCGGTCAACGAAATAGTCGCCACCATCGCCACATCGGTGGAAGAGCAATCGGTGACGACACGGGAGATCGCCGGGAATGTTTCCCAGGCAACCCACGGCCTTCAGGAGGTCACCGAAAACGCCGCCGCCAGTTCGTCGGTTTCCCGTGAGATTGCAGGGCACATATCGGAAGTCAAATCGACCTCCGGTGCACTGTCCAGCGACAGCTCCACCATGAACGACAGTGCCCTGGAACTGTCCCGTCTGGCGGACAAACTGAACAACCTTGTCGGAAGATTCAAGGTGTAGCAGGACACTCTCGAACATTCAATTTCACCACTATCTAATTTTGCACCCCGACGCCGGACAGTTATCCGGCGTTGTTTTTTTATCCCGGCTTCATTTCGCTGCACATCATCCCCGTCGGATGGAGAGGATCTCTTGTTTAACGATGACTTGAACCGGCGGTAAAAAACGAGTAGGGTATCGTTGATCGGATGCCGTTTCTGTACCACACGCTGTAAAAAAACAACCGCGGCTCAATTTTTGTGGGAGGAGATTCAAATGAAAACACTCATATTCAAAAACAACGACGCCATGCCAATACTCGGCCTCGGGACCTGGAAATCCAGTCCCGGAGAGGTGTATGAGGCTGTCCGTGAAGCCATTAAAATAGGCTATCGACATATTGATTGTGCCGCCATCTACGGGAATGAAAAGGAGATCGGATCGGCCCTGGCGGATGCCATCCGCTCAGGAGAGGTGGAAAGGGACCAATTGTGGATCACATCGAAGCTGTGGAACAACGCCCACGGAAAGGATCGGGTATTGCCTGCGCTGGAGCAAACATTGAAGGATCTCCGGCTGGATTATCTGGACTTGTACCTGGTTCACTGGCCGGTGGCACTCAAGGCTTCCGTGGTTTTTCCGGGGAAAGGGGAAGATTTTGTCGGTCTGGACGAGCTTCCCATTGCCGAAACCTGGCAGGGAATGGAGGCATCTGTGCAAAAGGGACTTTCAAAACATATCGGAGTGTCCAATTTCAGCACAAAGAAGCTCTATGAACTGGCAGCAGCATCGGATCTCCCGCCGGAGATGAACCAGATCGAACTGCATCCGTTTTTGCAGCAGAAAAGAATGCTGGCGTACTGCGCGGAGCACAGTGTCCATCTGACCGCCTATTGCCCCCTGGGATCCGGAGACCGGCCCGCTGCGCTGAAAAACGATAACGAAAAGAGCCTTCTCGAAAATGCCACCGTCCTTACGGTGGCACGGCAGCACAATTGCAGCGCCGCACAGGTTCTCATTTGCTGGGCCATTGAAAGGGGGACCGCCGTGATTCCGAAATCGGTTAATCCCACCAGACTGGCCGAAAACTTCAAGTCTTTTGAACTCAGTCTGTCCACAGAAGAGATGGAAATCCTCTCGGAACTCGATGCCCATGCGCGATACGTCAACGGAGAGTTCTGGACGGTGCCCGGTTCACCCTACACACTGGAAAATCTCTGGGACTAGAGAATCCTGCTCACTGAAAATTTCGATTGAGCAGATAGAGGATCTCCCCTTTTTTGGTCAGGGGAATGATATGGGCGGCGTAGTAATCCCGTACCGTACCCGGACCGATGGTGAAGCGAATGTTGCGTTTTGCCGTTGTCTGGAGGCTTTTCACCTTCTCCTCCACACGATCGAGGATTCGTTGTTCCACATCGGGGCGGGTCAACAGCTCCTCTAAGACATGTGGGTCCCCGGCATCCACGGCCCTCTTAAACGCAGAAGGGTCCGAAAGATACTTGGACTCGCCCACATAGAGGGCGCCGTAATGGATCCGCCTGGATATGGCCTGGACCGCATAGACATCATTCTCCACACTCGATCCGTATTGGGCGTCGTCCCCTGCCGCGCAGATATTCGGGATCAGTTCAAGATAACTCGTTAAGATGTCACCGGTCAAATTGACGAGGTTAAAATCTTCGATCTTCAAACAGTTTTCCGGAAGCCTCACCATCCGCCTGGCCTCCGGCAGAACGCGGTTGAACGGACGTTCTTCCGGAACCTCAAATCTTCCGAAGGCAGCATCCATCTCCTCCTGGAACTTCAATCTCAGGTCAAGGAGGCTCAATTCGGCCTCATCCTTGAAACCGCTTTTCCCGGGTTCATATGCCGGGGGATTTTCTTTGAACTGGGCTCTGTCGATGAGACGGGCGATAATGGTTTCTTCAAAGCCTTCCAGGTCCGAGGCGATTTGATCAAGGTCGGGGGAAGTCATGGAAATCTCCATCTATCCTTAGGGCTCGCTCAAAAACAGGTTAACATTTTATGCACCCATGCATCCCGCTTGGCGGTGTTGCGAATGCTCGGAATATATTGGCACGGCCATGGTAAACATTTCCGGTTATTTGATTCACACGATCACCGGTTTCAATCATGCTACCTTACTTAAAAAGGAAATCAAGCGGATTCTGGAAAAACCTTTCTGCTTTTTCATTGCTGCCGTCCAAGTGAGGATTTATCCCCTTGCCCCTTGTAACTTGGTTCCATTCGGTTTACTTTCAAGATACATTTAAATCTGGCGTGCGGTCTGAGGTGATGGGTGAATGGGCGCCCTCCTCTTCAACACACCATAAAACGAAAAACAGGATGGCGAACGTGGCGGAAATCGGTAAACTCAACCGGCTGAAGGTGATCAAACGGGTCAATTTCGGTGTGTATATAGACGCCGGCGAACTGGGAAACATATTGCTGCCAAAGGGGGATCTTCCCAAATCATGCAAACCGGGCGATACGCTTGGGGTTTTCATATTATACGATTCAAAAGACCGGCTCATCGCCACCACCCGGAAACCGAAAATCACCGTGGGACAGTTCGGCTTACTCAAGGTTGTTTCCGTTCCTTCTTTTGGGGCTTTCCTGGACTGGGGGCTGCAGCGAAACCTGCTGGTTCCCTCCCGCGAGCAAAAAGAAAAAATGGAGGAGGGGAAATCCTACCTGGTTTACTGCGACCTGGTGGAAAGCGACAGGGGAAAACAGATTATCGGTTCATCAAAACTGGATAAATACCTGGGGGTTCGGCCGGCTGTCTTCAAGGAAGAGCAACCGGTGGATCTGGTGATCCGAAACGAAACACAACTCGGCTACACGGCCATCGTAAACCACACCCACCAGGGGATGTTATACCGAAATGAAGTTTTCGAAAATCTCGAAAGGGGACAGCAGCGCCGGGGATTTATCAAAAAAGTCAGGAATGATGGAAAACTGGACCTCATTCTGCAACAACCCGGGCAGAAGAAAATCGGGGGTACGGCCCAAAAAATATTCAGCCTCCTGGAAAAACAGGGCGGTTTCATTGCCTTGACCGATAAAAGTTCACCTGAAATTATCTACCGGGAATTGGGAATCAGCAAGAAAGCATTTAAAATGGCCATCGGGATGCTCTATAAAAGAAGGCTTGTCACCATCGAAAAAGACGGTATCAGATGGCATGGCAAAAAGTAGCGACTCTGGTCTGAAAGAGCCGAATTCAGATGTAAAATAGGCCCAACGCGCCTCCATCGGCAGATTAAAATCGGCTTTATGATAAGAGTAAGACTTCCGGAAAAATCGTTCGGCCTCCAACCGGGGGAAGTTCAATGAAAAATATCTTATTTACCCTTTGCTGTTTGATGATGATGGCGATTTCCGCCCCAAGGGGTATTGCCCAAAAACCGGATTTAGAAAAAATTTCCCTGCCGCCGGGCTTTCAGATCCATCTGTATGCCGCAAACGTACCCGATGCCCGGTCCATGTCGGCCGGCCCTCCGGGAACTGTTTTTGTGGGAACCCGAAAAACGGGAAACGTCTATGCCGTAATGGATGAGGATGGTGATTTCAAGGCGGATAAAATCGTTGTCATCCGTCGCGGTCTGACCATGCCCAACGGGGTTGCATTCAAGGACGGCCACCTTTACGTCGCAGAAATGTCCCGCGTGACCCGATACCGGAACATCATGCAACATCTTAATGCACCAGGGGAACCTGAAATCGTGAACGACACCTTCCCGGAGAAAAGGTGGCACGGATGGAAGTTTATCCGCTTCGGCCCGGATGGCAAACTCTATATCCCGGTGGGCGCCCCTTGCAACGTATGCGAGAAAGCCGACCGCCGTTTTGCGGCGATCCTGAAAATGGACCCCGATGGAGGGAACCTGTCGGTTTTTGCCCGGGGAGTGCGTAACACGGTAGGATTTGATTGGCATCCCGTTACCGGGGAACTGTGGTTTACCGACAACGGCCGGGACTGGCTTGGCGACGATCTGCCGCCGGACGAACTGAACCATGCACCGAAAATCGGCCTTCACTTCGGATATCCCTATTTTTATGGAGATAATATACCCGATCCAAAATTCGGCACCCAGTCCCCCAAAGGCAAGTTCACGCCGCCCGCCCGGGAACTGGGGCCCCACGTGGCTCCCCTGGGTATGCGGTTTTATACGGGGCAGATGTTCCCTGAAGCCTATCGAAACCGGATTTTCATCGCCGAACACGGATCGTGGAACCGGAGTGTCCCCATCGGTTACCGGATCACCCTCGTCCGGTTGGAAAACGACAGGGCGGTCAATTACGAAATTTTCGCAGAGGGTTGGCTTCAAGGGGATGAGGTTTCGGGCCGGCCGGTGGA
>CAZWAE010000118.1:10956-12354 GCA_964631805.1 uncultured Desulfobacteraceae bacterium
GATGAATTTGACGGATGATGCATTGAAAACGGTGATGGACCAGATGCCCGTGGGCGTGACGGTGATCGATCTCAATCGCCGTATTCTCTACTACAACGAATACTGCGCGCAGATAGTGGACCGTAAACCCGAGTACATCGGACGCGATATCAAGGATTGCCACCAGAAAAACGAAAGCGTCCGGAAAATAGACGGAATCCTCGAAGACATCAAAAGCGGAGTGCGTCACCAATTCAAATATGAGGCGACACGAAGCGGAAGAACACTGTCCGTTACCGTATCCCCATACCGGGTGAAGGGTAATTTGACTGGATTTATTCAGAGTTTTGTGGTCAAGGGGTGAAAGGTTGTCTATATGATATAGAAATATCAACAAATACCGGAAAGAGTTAGGCAAAGGAAATGACAGAGGCAACACCATGAACATCACATACGCACACACCAATCTTATTGCAGAGGACTGGAAAGGATTATCCGATTTTTACCGGGAGGTTTTCGGGTGTATTCCGCAGCCACCAGAGAGAGACCTTTCCGGCAAGTGGCTTGACCGGGTAACGGGAATCGAGAAAGCCCACATCTCGGGAATTCATCTCCGGCTCCCGGGGCATGGCAATAACGGGCCGACCCTTGAAATATTTCAATACGATGAGATGCCGCAAAGGCCGGGCATCAAACCCAACACTCCAGGCTTTTCACATATCGCATTTGTGGTGGACGACCTGAAAACCGTGGCCGCCTTGGCCTTTTCAAAAGGAGGCTCCGCCATCGGTGAGCTTGTCGTTCAGGCAGTGCCGGGAGTTGGTACCCTTTCGATCCAGTATATCGCCGATCCGGAAGGCAACATCGTCGAAATCCAGAGATGGGACTGAGGATTCCAGCCGTTCCCTCACGGACCCGGGTATCTCTGGATGTGAACATCGGGATTCTGTATAAACTGGTCGAGTTTTCGGCGCAGCCACACCTTGAATCGGAGTCTTGTTGCCGGAATCAGGAGCAAAAGACCGGCCGCATCGGTCAGAAGCCCCGGGGTCAACAGGACAATACCGGCAACGAAAATGATCACCGCATCCAGCATATCGTCGGCGGGCATCTCCCCCATCTCCAACCGCGAACGCACCCGGAACATTGTCTGCAATCCCTGCATCCGTGCCAGATAGGCCCCGGCCGCACCGGTAAGAATGACCAGGGCCAGCGTTTTGAAGGCACCTATGGAAGCGCCGATGTTAATGAGAAGGTACAGCTCGATCACAGGAATAAGGGTAAAAGCGAGAAACAGTTTAATAAACATGGAGGAAGCGTTCCCTCTGTTTGGGGTTGTCGGGAATATCGGTTAAGGTCAGAATCAACGTATCAGAATATGGTGACCGGACACCTGGGTGTCAAGGATGATAATAGCCT
>CAZWAE010000119.1:0-12316 GCA_964631805.1 uncultured Desulfobacteraceae bacterium
TCCGGTTGAAAACGCTCTCGATCCTTGCCAGGAACCCAAATCTACCATTTCCGGAAGGACACTATTTACGCATCTTTTGACACTTTTCGGCGCTCCTCGTCCCTGACTTCGCGGCGGAGGAGTTTTCCGACCTTGGACTTGGGAAGCATGTCCCTGAACTCGATATAACTGGGTCTCTTGTAGGAGGCCATCCGTTCGCCGCACCACCGGATTAACTCGGAACCGCCCACGCCACGGGCGTCTTCCTTCAGCACGACAATGGCCTTGATGCGTTCACCGACCTTTTCGTCCGGAACCCCCACCACGCAGGCGGCGATCACCGTGTCATGATCCTGGAGAACGGCCTCCACCTCGGATGCCGAAACCCTGTATCCCTTGTGTTTGATGATATCCGCGGACCTTTCCATATAAAACAGTTCGCCGTCCTCATCCCGGCTGACAAAATCACCCATGCGGCAGTAAACCTTGCCATCTATCTCCACACAGGTCTGTTCGGTTTCCTCGGGTTTGTTCCAGTACCCCTTCATGGTATACGGCGAAGAGACCAGCAATTCGCCGCTTTCACCGTTGGAAACCTGCTCGAGGGTTTCAGGATCAACGATGACGCACTCCCGGCTGCCCAGGGGGAGTCCGATGGTGCCGGGCTTGGGCGGCTTGTCGATACGGCTGTAACAGACATGCCCCACCTCGGTGGATCCGTACACCTGGTAAATGGAGATGCCGAAGCTTTCGTTCCAGCGTTTGGATACCTCCGCCGGCAGTACATCCCCGCCGCAAAAACAGTATTTCAGGGACGACAGGTCATACCGGTCTACCCGGTCGCTTTCCAGGATCATCCGGTACAGGGCCGGAACCCCGAGAAACCAGCGTACGCCGTATCTCTGAATGCTCTCCAAGATGGCGTCCACCTGGGGTACCGGCATCAGCACTGTCGTATTGCCCTTGTTCAGGCCGACGGCCATGAAAAGACCCAGCGCCATGATGTGAAAAAGGGGATTGACAGCGATGTAGACATCTTCGCCCTCCTTGAGTCGTTCACCGGCCACATCGTCGGTGACATCGTTGACATAGGAGGTCATCCCGGCGTGATTGCCCGGCACCCCTTTGGGAAACCCTGTCGTGCCGCCGGTGTACAGCAGATAGGACAGGTCTTCCATGGGGTCGATATCAAGTGCTCTTTTAAAGGGGGGATGTTTCAAAAGGGGCTTGAAAGAGAAAATGGCCGGACCTTTGGTGACATTTCCGGTGGGGATCCGGTCGAACAATACCCCCAGCACCCTTTTCCATGCCGGCAGCATATCCACGAGATTGGTCACAATCACCCGTTTGAGCCCGGTTTTTTCCATCACCTCCTGGACGTAGCAGAAGTTGGTGTCCAGACAGATGACCGTTTCCGCACCGGAGTCATTTACCATATATTCGATCTCATGGGAGGTGTAGATGGGGGATACCGGCACGAGGACCGCTCCGATCTTCTGGATGCCGAGGAAACTGATGATCCATTGGACACAATTGGAAATATAGATCATCACGCGGTCGCCCTTCTTTATCCCCATGGCATCCAGGGATCCGGCAAACCGTTCGCTCAGGTCACGCAGTCGGGCGAAAGAGAAATGTTCGCCCAGATAGATCACAGCGGTCCGGTCCGGGTATTTCTCGCTCATCCGATCGAACCGGCTGAAGGTCATCTCTTTTAGGGTATCAATTTGTTCCGATGTCATTGCTGCTCTCTCATGCGTTCGATGTGGATCAGGATCCCTCGACTCCGAAATAGGCGGACCGGACATCCGGGCTGTCCATCAGTTCATCGCGGGTGCCTTCCATCACCGCCGCACCGTTTTCCAGGATAAAGGCATAGTCGACAATGGGAAAGACCGGTCGGGCATACTGTTCGGTGACGATGATGGAAATTTTCATCTCGTCTCTGATCTTTTTCACCCCGTGGATCAAAGTCGCCTGCATCAACGGGCTCAACCCAAGCAGTGGCTCGTCCAGGAGGAGAATTTTGGGCTGGGCCATGAGTGCACGGCCGATGGCCAGCATCTGCTGCTCACCGCCGCTCAGAAACCCGCCGATTCTCTTCCTGAGATTGGCCAGGGCAGGGAAGAGCCCAAAAACGTATTCCAGGGTCGCTTTTGCCTGGGCAGCGGTGGCCAGGTACCCGCCGATGCGCAGATTTTCGAGAACGCTGCTCTCCTTGAAGATCCGCCGCCGCTCGGGACACAATACGATCCCCTTCCTCGCACGCAGGCTCGGTTTGAGTTTTGAGACATCCTCCCCTTGATAAGTGACCTGACCCATCACCGTAATGCGTTCACCGCCGGCCATCTTCTCTTTTTTCTGGATATCAAGGATGATACCGGACAGGGTGTACATCAGGGTGGATTTTCCGGCGCTGTTGGCTCCGAAGACACCTACGATCTGGTCCGACTCGCATTGGATGCTGATGTTGTTCAGGGCCAGCATATTTTCGTAAAATACCATCAGGTCGGTGGCTTCAAGCATGGGTCATCACCTCCTCGACCTTTTGGGAACCGAAATAGGCCTCTTTGACCCGCTCGTCCGCCATTACATCGTCCGGTTTTCCCTCGATGAGCTTCTCCCCGAAATTGAGCACCATGATCCGGTTGGCCACCCTGAACAATTCGCGCAGTCGGTGTTCGATCATGATCAGCGTGATGCCGTCCATCTGCAACCGTTCGATGAGGGGCACCATGCTGGCGATCTCGCTCATGCTCAGGCCGGAGAACACCTCGTCGCAGATGATGATTTCCGGCTGCAGTGCCAGGCACCGTGCCAGTTCAAGACGTTTGAGATAACCTGTGGGAAGGGTGGAGGCGGTTTTGTACGGGACATAGGAATCCCGTTCGAAGCCGATCTCCTCCAGGATATCGATTCCCACCGTGTTGCGATCTCCGAGTTTGCCGCCGCCACGCCATCCGCCGGTCCGTTTGGCCCTCGGTGAGAAAAGCGGAATGACGAGGTTTTTGTAGGCGGGAAGGCTGTAATAGGGCCGCATGATCTGAAACGTACGGGTGATGCCCATGTCCGCAATCTTGTGGGGCGGTTTGCTGCTGATATCCTTGCCCCTGAAAAGCACCCGGCCGGATGTTTTTTTGATAAACCCGGTGATGCAGTTGACCACGGTGGTTTTACCGGAGCCATTGGGCCCGATAATCCCCAGCACCTCTCCCTCATTCAAATCGAAGCTGACCTGACTAAGGGCCTTGATGCCGCCGAAGGTCTTGGTGATGCTCTCAACTTTCAAGATCGGTTCCGTGCTCATAACCGGGTCCACCTTTCAAACTGATGATATTTTCGATTGCCATAGACCATGATCCCTTCACTTTTAAATACGATAAACCCAACGAGGATCACGGCATAAAAAACGATCCTGAGGGTTCCGAAATCCCTGAGCAGTTCGGAAATGGGCACCAGGATAAAACAACCGATCACAGGACCCACCAATGTGCCTCCACCGCCGATGACTGTTGCGGCGATGGGCAGAATGGAAAAATCAAGGGCAAACTGGGAGATGCCCGACCACATGTAGATGTGGACCAGGCATGCGCCGCCCAGGCATCCCATGGAGGCTGCGATAAACACCGCCAGGGCTTTGTACCGGGTGACGTTCATGCCGGAAGCCCGGATTGCCTGGTCGTTATCCTTGACGCCGCGCAATACCAGACCGATGTCCATGTTGACCAGCCGCCTGATTCCGAACAGGAAAAGCAGGGTCACCCCGATGACAAAATACTGCTCGACCCACCGGCCTGAAAAGCTGTCGATGCCCATGATGCCGTCTGTCCCCCCCAGGATATCCAACGCCTCGATCACCCGCATGGAAAAAAGTGGATACATCAGGCTCACGATGGCGAAATAAACGCCTCTCAGTGGCAGACAGGGCATCAGAAGCAGGGTGCACAGGGCGCCGCCGAGGATGGTGGCAAGCGGTATGGTCAAATAGGGAGACAACCCGAAGGTCGTATTGAGGATGGCGGCCATGTATCCCCCGGTCCCAACGAAAAATGCGCCGCCGAGGCAGACCAATCCGACAAAGTGGGCCAGAAAATCGAAACTCAGGGCGAGAAGGGCATAGATGCAGGTAATGGTGATGACCCGGGGCCAGTACATGCCGGGCAGCAGGAGGGGAAGGCTCAGCATTCCCGCGATCAACACCAGCCGGGGCAGGGTCAGATAGGAGAGTTCCCGCCATGACATCAAGGCGTAAATTCCGTCCGTTCTGACTTTGATGCCGCGGTCGATCCTTTCTTGACGGTGCTCTTTGGTAGTCACGGTTAAACCCTTTCCTCCAGTTCCTTCTGTTGGCCGAAAAGACCGGATGGTTTGACAATGAGGGTCAGTATGATGGCCATCAGTGCCACCACCGTTTGAAAGTGAGCCCCCCAGTATCTCACCGTCAGGATCTGGGCAAACCCGATGATAAAGGCCGCCAGTACCGCACCCATCCAGCTCCCGAGGCCTCCCACGATGCATACCGCTATGGCCAGTATCAGGATATTATAGCCGGCTTCCACCACGATGTTACCCAAAGGCAAAAGACAGATGGCCGCCAGTGCAGCCAGCATCGATCCGAAACCCATGGCCACCACCGCCATGAGGTCGGAATCGATCCCGAGCATCATGGCGGCACGTTCATCCTGGGCCATTCCCCTCAACGCCAGGCCCACCCGCGTGTAACGGGTGAAAAGCCACAAAAGGGCCACCACCAGGGCCCCGATAACCACCACCAGTATGCGCTGGTAGTCCACAGGGATTCCAGCGATTTCGACGGATCCCTCGACAAACGCCGGCAGGGTGTAGGTCATGCCTTTGAACCCCCCCCATCGAAGGCCTTCGAGAATCGCCAACCCGACCGCATAGGACGCGATGATCTCCGAGATCTCCATCCCCCGGACCCGAATCAGTATTAGCTGATACAGCAGAGCACCGATCAGGCCTGAGACGACAAGGGTCAAAACAATGCTGACCGGATAATTCAGGCCCAGGGTGTTGAGAAATACCCAGGTCAAAAAACCACTTAACACGTAAAGTGCTCCGTGGGCAAAATTGGGAAGCCGGCTGACGCCGTACACCATGGCGAAGCCGAGGGCCAGAAGCGCCAGCTTCACACTGTTGATGGTTCCGTAGATTATAATATCCATATTTGTTTGTCCCGAAAAACTTAGTCCTTTGGGCCAGGTCCTAAATTGTCGGCTATACCGATAGAAAAGAGTGACTAAAGTGAGCTAAAGTTTCAAGTGACTAAAGTTAAGGAATTCTGCCTTTTGTATAAAACCAGCGGAGCGTAGCGACACCTCAACTTTAGTCACTTCAGTTCACTTGATACTTTAGTCATTCTTCCTTCCGTATACCCAAGCCCCTTTCAGGGGCAAACCAATCCCACGCCTCTGAGCCTGGTTTTTTTACTTTTTCATCCATGGCGGGAGCAGGATGCTGCCCTTGGCGATGCTTTTGGGGAATACCACCACTCGCTTGCCATCCTGCCACTGCAAAATACTGCCAACAGCTCCGTCCTTTGGATCCGCTGCAGGAATGACCTGATGGCTCTTGGGATCGAACCTCAGCCTTCCGTACACGCCCATGACATCGGTTTTTTCCAGTTCCATGACCACCTTGTCTGAATCCAGGCTGCCCGCCCGCTCGATAGCGTCCTTGAGCACATGGATGGCCATATAGCTGCTGGAAGTGCCCAGGCCTTCAGGTTCGACACCCCATCTCTTGGTATAGGCATTGTAAAATTTCATGGTCCAGGGGGTGGCGTCGGAGGGCGCGTTCCCGGCATTGACCACGTTGCACAGCGTGTATTCGCCCTTGCCGCCTGTGGCTTTCCAGAAACCCGGTTGTTCGGCTGCCGCCAGCGTAGACCCGAAAGGCAGGGCCGGAATCTTCATTTCATACCACTGTTTCAGCAAAATAGCGCTTTCGGGCATGTCCATCCAGATATTGATAATCTCCGTATTGGTTTTCTTGGCTTTCAGCAGACCCAGGGAAAAATCGGTAGCGCCGGTGGGATAGATCTCCACACCCGTGACGTTCCACCCTTTTTTGGTCGCGATTTTTTTCATAATGTTGGCGGCACCGCGGGCATGGGAAACATCCTGGGCGATGATAAAAAGATTGTTGAATCCGTGTTTTTTCTTCAGCGCTCCGAAATTGGCGAACATCTCCCCTACAAGCTGTTTGGCCTCTCCGTGAATGCGGAAAGCGTATTTGAACTTGTCATACTGCTTAGCCACCATGGCATGGTATTTCGGGGTCAATACGCCGGTGGTGACAATGGACACCTTTTTATATTTGGATAAAAGAGACAGGACCGCCAGGGCCGCCTCGGAACGTACGGGACCCCCCACCAGGAAATCGGCTTTTTTGTCCAGGATCAACTTTTCGACGGCCAGCAGCGCCTCGCTGACCGGCACCCCGGGTTCAAGATCCCGCGTATCGATGACTTCCACTGCGAAGGGGCGTTTTTTCCCGGCCACATTGACGCCGCCGGCAGCGTTGATCTCTTCGATGGCCAGTTTGATACCCCTCTCCGCATCCCATCCATAAAGGAAAGCGGTGGAAAGCGGTGCGCCGATCACGATCGGTTTTTCCGCCAGAGCGCTGCCGGTGGGCAGGATCATGAGTATTGCAGCCAATAGAACCATGAAAATTTTCCAATGCGTAACTTTCATTTTTTCCTCCTTTGGTCGTAAAACCGATGTTGGGTTATAAAATCAGGGAGAATCCGGTCTTCTCATCCCGTGCTCCCGAATTTTCTGCCGCACCTCTGAGAGGGGAATCTGCATCAAACGGGATGTTTTCTCCAGGTTCCAGCTGGTTTTGGTGAGGACTTCCAGAAGAAGTTCCCTCTCTTTGTCTTTCAGGGTTTTGATTTCCATCTGGGCGTATGCCGGATATTATACAATCGTTTAAGGAGAGTAAGATAATGAATCATATTTAGTGACCCGCAAGTTGCATGCCACATGGGGTGTTTATGTGAAAATAGTTTATTTATTTGATTATAAAAGATATTTCAGCAGAGTCGCGCAGGAAGTGAAATCAAATCAAGCCGATTCGGGTAGAAAGAAACTTACATGGGGGAAAATTATTTTCACCCCAAAGACGAATGCACATGTTTTCAAGTATACGAATTAGGGAGCTATGGGTTGCGTGGTGGTGGCGAGGACGGCGGCGTGATGCCATATTTTTTGATTTTGCTTCGAAGGGTGGGAACCGATATTCCCAGCAGACGGGCGGTTTCGGACCGGTTCCACTGAAGCTGGCGTAATGTCTGTTGGATATGCTCCCTCTCCATGTGCGGCAGGGAGTAGGTTGACAAACCGGTTTTGGCCATTTGACGATTGGATGAAAGGATATCCTCGATCTCCTCCAGCAGGATGACCCTGCCCCGGGCGCGTACCACCGCTTCCACCAGCACGTTCTCAAGCTCCCTGACGTTGCCCGGCCACGGGTGGTGCTTTAATCGGTCCAAAATCCCCTTTTGCAGGTTGGAGATATCGGTGCCCAGTTCCCAATTGATCTTTTGAAGGAAGTGATTGACGAGGTCCGGAATATCGGAAAGACGCTCCTGCAAAGGCGGTGCCTGCATCATCACCACCCGGAGCCGGTAGTAAAGATCCTGGCGAAAGAGTCTTTGCCGGACCATTTTCGCAAGATCCCGGTTGGTGGCTGCGATAATACGGCAGCGGGCCTGAAGCGCCTGCTGGCCACCGACCCGCATGTATTCGTGACGCTGGAGAAATCCTAAAAATTTCCCCTGGAGGCTCAGGGGCAGTTCCCCGATTTCGTCCAGGAAAAAGGTCCCGTTACCCGCCAGCTCTATTTTGCCCTTTTTGGCGTAGGCCGCGCCGGTAAACGCCCCTTTTTCATGACCGAACAGTTCGCTTTCCATTAAGGATTCCACCATGGCGGAACAGTCAAAGGTGACAAAAGGCTCCCGGTCGAAAAGGCTGTTGCGGTGAATGACCCGTGCAATCAACTCCTTTCCCGTACCGGTCTCTCCCTGGATCAGGACCGGGGCGCGGTTCTGGGAGAGCAAGCCGATGGTTTTGAAGATTCTACGCATCTGCTCGCTTTTGCCAATTATCACTTCGGGATTCGGCGGTTCGGTCAAATCCCCTGCATGGGGGGTTTCCCGGTCGACCTTCAGGGTATGAAGCGCCCGATTGACGGCCTTTTCGATTTTATCGGCATCCAGGGGTTTGTGGATGTAGTCGTAAGCTCCTATCTTCATCGCCTGGATCGTGGTTTCCATATCCTGGAAGGCAGTGATCATAATCACCTTTGCGGGATTTTCCCCCTCCTGGATCTCTTTGAGCAGATCCATACCGCTGCAATCGGGCAGTCGAATATCGAGAATGACGATATCCGGTTCCTGTTGCCGGTACAACGAGATCCCCTCCTTTCCGTGATCGGATTTAACAATGGTGTGTCCCTTTTCACAGAGAAACATCTCCAGGGATTCCAGGATCGAATGCTCGTCGTCAATCAACAGGATTTTACTCATAATAGCCACACGTTGGAAGGGTTGTTTTAAAAAATGCGCCGCTGGGCTCCCGGTTTTTTACCCTGATCCGGCCGCCGTGGGCTTGGATGATCCTTCGCACGTTGCTCAATCCCAGACCTGTCCCCCGGCTCTTGGTGGTAAAAAACGGTTTGAAAATCTCCGAAAAATGCTCTGCAGGGACGCCGTGCCCCTCGTCGGCGATGGTGATCTCCGTCGTGCCGTCGCCAGCCGCATTCGCTGCAGTGGCAATTTCGATAGCCGCGCCCCGTGGCGATGATTCGAGCGCATTGAGGAGGATATTGATAAACGCCTGTTCCATTTTCTGTCGGTCCACATTCATTTTCGGCAGAGACGGATCAAGGTCGGCAATAATCGTTATCCGTTGTTCCTTGAATTTCATCTCGAGAAGTTCTATGGAAGCGGTGAGAATTTTATTGATCTCATGCATGTCCGGTTTCAATTGGAGCGGTTTGGCAAAATCCAGCAAATCCTGCAAAATGTCCTCCAGCCGCTTGACCTCACGGACCGAAATATCGATTCGACGCCGGTCGTTGTCGCTACTGATGCTGGGGTTTTTCTTCAGTATCTGGAGATTCATCTTGACGGCGGAAAGGGGGTTGCGGATCTCGTGGGAAAGGGAGGTGGTAATCTGGCCGATGTAGGCCATCCTTTCGGACTCGCGCATTTTGTGTTCCATTTTAACGCGGCCTGTTATATCCCTGCAGATACCGATACTGGACGGCATGTTGCCATAACGGGTGTTTTTGGACAGCATTTCCGTGGGAGACCGGCTCTGGTCCTTGTTGAGGCGCATATATTGGAGTGTGCCCCTCGCCTTTTCCCCTTCTTGGCGGTGATCGGCTTCCATGACTTCCTTACGGTTTTCGGGGGAGACGAAAAAGAGGAAATTCTTTCCGATCACTTCATCCGGCCGGTAGCCGTGCATCCGGCAAAAAGCGTGATTGGCAAAAACGATGACCTCGTTCTGCACCACAAAGTATCCGTCGTTGATCTCCTCCACCAGGGTTTTGTATTTCAGTTCCGATTCCCTCAATTCCACCGTCCGCGCCCGGACCTCCTCTTCCAGTCGCCTGTTGTGCCCTATGATCTTTTTTTCGTGCATGCTCTGGAAATAGTCGCTGAAACGGTGATTGGTATAGCTCTGGCATCTGTTCAGCCGGATGATGGCTTCCGCGAATTCTTCAAGGGATGTCTCTTTTACCAAAAGGGGCGTGACAATAGTCCGGAAGAGTTCAAAGGCTTTTTGAACGTCGGAAAGCAGAAAGCCGGCATCCAGTCGCATGCGCGTAATATGGTTGATAAACCGGTTAATCGGGGCGTAGTCATCCTCAATAAGTGCTTTAACATCGGCGTCGTAGGCGTTGGTGACGGTTTTATACAGCTCGCTTCGATCCCGTGCGGCGTACTGCTCTCCCACCTCCGATTTCAGTCGGCTGACCCACTCCTTAATAATGTCGTCGCGCCGTTGCTGGAAAAAAGAGGGTAGGGAGAAGCCCACCACGATCTCCTTTTATCATATTATCCTGTAAAATTAATACGATGCCGTAATTTTATTTGATAACATACCTTTATCCGAACTGCAAATCTTTTGAAAAAAACCGCATCCGGGGATCGCCCGGTGAAAATGTGGAGGGCGTCGATGCCACCCAAAAGAATAGGCGGTCTATGGAGGGATAGACCGCCTACGGGGGAAGTGAGTAAAGCAGAAGGTAAATAGGCTTTCGGGAGAACTTTCTCCCAAGTTTCTTTTTCTATACAATGCTACAATGTGGCATGTCAACTGTTTTTTTCCTCTTTGATTAAGAAATATTCCCGAATCGACCATCAAGACCCCTTTTCACCTTTTTATTTTTGGCTTGCATTTTGAAGGGGTCTGCCATAAACAGGTGGTAACCAATTTATATCAATAGAAATTATCGGAGACACCCATGGGTGAAGAAAAGGTTGCCATCGATTTCCTTATAGATATGGTCAGCAACGGCGGCGCTGTTCGTACGGGGGTGAATGTTTACAATCAAAGCGGGGCGCTTTTAATACAACGGCACCTTCGTATCACCAATGTGAATCATCTGCTGATGTTGAAAAACAATGGCTTAAACGAAGTCCCCATTGTTCCGGGTGCCCATGGGGGGCTGTGGGACAGCGAGGGCAACCCGGTTTCAATTGAGGTGGAGGCGCCCCAACCGGACAAACCCCAAAAAGAGCCGCGTGTTCAACCGGAGGTGGTCAAGCGGCTGGAGCAGATCACCGCCATCAAACAGGAAGCGAAGGGCCAGCACGAGAAAGCAAGGAAAAAAATCCAGAAGGTTCTATCGGATATCCGGCAAACCAACGGGGAGTTCGATGTCAGGGAGGTGGATGAAACCATCGGAGAGATTTTTAATCTGATTACCCAGAACGAGTCTGCCTTTGCCTACCTTTCCGCTGAAATATTCAACCACAAAAACTATATCCAGAACCATTCCGTCAATGTCTGCACCATGGGAACCGCCATCCTCAAACGGTTCAACGACCATTTCAGCGAAGTGATCAATAAAAGCCTGTTCAATTTTTCCATGCAGACCATCGATGAGGAGATGCCGCTGTCACAGACCTCTTTTATCTATTACCTGCCCAACGAGATCAGGGATATTGCCCTCGGTTTTTTTCTTCACGATGTGGGCATGGTGATGGTGCCGGACGAGGTGATCAATAAAAAGGGGCGGCTCAACCCGGATGAAATGGACCTGATCCGCCGCCATTCCCTGGAAAACGGGCAGGCCATCTTGGAAAAAAACCGGATCACAAACCCCTTTGTGAAAAATTGCGTGATGTATCATCACAGCGCCCTGTTCGGAGGCGAGCAGACAGCCTATCCCGAAGATAAAATGCCCATAGAGGTCCCGCCGTATGTTAAAATCTGCAAACTCGCGGACATTTATGATGCCATGACCTCCAAACGAATCTACCGGGAAGCGTCCAATCCCGTCCGAGTGGTGACCGAAATCTTCCGCAAATACGCGAACCGGGATCACATGCTTCAGTTTGTGGTGCATTCATTTGTCAAGATCCTCGGCATCCATCCCCCGGGCAGCGTCATCCAACTGCAAAACGGCCAGATGGCTTATGTCATAGAAAGCCAGGGACCCATTGTCCTCCCCTTCACCGATCGGCACGGAAATACGCTTAAGCGGAAAGTGGATCCTGTTGATGTCGGAGACCCGAAACTTTCCGACCCCTCCCTTCGCATAGACCGGCGGCACCCCTTAAAATCCCCAATCGATGTTTTCGACAGACTGCCGGAATACCTGAAGCAAACGATCCAGCACTAGTGTCCGTCCAGAAATGGCCCTTTTTCCGCTGAGCGGCGTCCTTCTCGGGTTATCCGGCTGCGACGTACAGCAGTACGTCTCGCCGTTAACCCTCGGCGGTCCTTGCTCAACAAAAAAATTGCTCATTTCTGGATCGGACACTTTCATTGCTCATTTTTCAATTACGGATGGGCACGAGCTAACGATTATCGGTAAACCCCCAGCACTACTGGGGAGACTGGCAGAGTTAGGCCGTTACGGAGTTAGACGAACGCCGGAGACGATGATCATTAATTGAAATTTGTGGGCAGGATGAACTCCCTCTCATCCAGATCGACGAACTGGTAAATCCTGTCGGCAGAAAGGTCGTAGAGATACATACGCCCCCCGGGCGTTCCGAGATACCCGTCAACGGCGTAATTTTGTGCAAATCGGATATCGGCAGGGGAGAACATTTCGTTGAGATATCCGG
>CAZWAE010000120.1:0-12275 GCA_964631805.1 uncultured Desulfobacteraceae bacterium
TGTGGGAAAGCATCCCCATGGGAGATCCGGGGATCGTCAGCTTCGGGCATGAAGTGGACCTTGACGATGCGGTCCGATCTTTTGGAAACAGGTGCATCATTGCGGGCAACATCGAACCGGCCCTGATCCATCTGGGTGATCCGGCGGATATCTACCGACAGTGCCGGGAGGCGATTGACAAGGGGAAGCGCGCTTCCCGCGGTTTTATTTTAATGCCGGGATGCGGAATTCCTCCCAATGTACCGCCCTATAACCTGTATATGCTCAAAAAGGCGGTGGCGGACACGCTTTCTCCAGGTATATAGGAAAGAGCAGAATCCCTCGCGTCTTCAGATATGAATTGAAAGAGGCGGTTTTATGGGCATGAGAACCTGTGTATCACCGGAAGGCTGTTTTACCTACGGCATCCATCGCCCCGGTTTTAACGTGAAAAATCTGAGAGGTGAGGCCGTTCCCTCTTCCCTCGGGATGCTTGAGAACGGCCAGGTAATCGACAATCGTGCCAACTTCCCCTCAGATGACGTCGATGTGCAGCGATCCGACATCATATATGAGATTCCCAACCCCTTCCCGTTCAAAGGTACGACTTACATATCCAAACATTTTGCGGACATCAATGCTGCCAATCCTTCAAATATCACATTGCCGGATTCCCGCGAGGTCTCCCTGGCAAAAGCCATCGAGAGATGGTCGGATCCCGGCGGATCAACAAAAGCAAAATTGCAGGGGCTTTACGCAACCCTGCCGGAACCCCTCCTGCTCGCCCTTGCCACCACCTCCACCGATCCGATGGAGGTGACCCATCTTGCCGAGATGAGCTGCCGTTTTGTTCATGATAAGGTGACCGGCAAACCCACGGGGCTCAACTACCATACGGACGAAACCGGACATCCGGCAGCGGACATCCAAAATTACCCCATGTTCAAAGCCCTTGCCAACAACGCCCACCTTCCGGCGCACTACCGTAGGATCATGGTGTTGAAACCCGGTGCCCAGGGAGACAGTGAAATCGTGGGGGAGTGGCGGAGCGGGGATAACGAAAGCCACGTATACGAATATTTCAGGCGCAACAGCTATATCCCCTGGGGCCACTATGCGGCCAACATGGCCGAAGACGCCATACGGTATCATGCCCGGGACCTGGCCCGTTCGGACATGACCGGTATGCGGCACCTCTATTACCAGAGAACCTACATCCGCATGGCGGATCAGGTGGGTGTACCGGTAGCCATAACCCCTGGCATCAATCTGAATGAAGATAAGCTGGAGGAGTTAAGGTGTCAGGTCGTCGATGCCGTCGCCGGTGGTGTCCACCGCGAAAAGTCACATTTTACCGGCACCCTTTGGGGGTGGAATTACGGTTTCGACTACACACCGGCAGGTTACCGGATGCACGGATCCCACCAGCAGATCCACCAGCAGTATGCCCTGATCCCCGCCACTGTCCGGGGGGATGACGGACCCATTTCCGCCTTTGCATGCGGCGATCTGATCAAAACCTTCACCGGTGAATTCAGACGGCAAACAGGAAAACCTTTTTTCGAGTGCTACATCCGGGCGCTGCGCGAAAACCGGCGAATGGACGGGAAGGCCGGGTCGCACCGGCTGGTGGTCCATGAGGATGACAACGTCATGCTGTTTGTCCCCAAGGCACAGACATCCCAATGGGAGCTTCAGGTCATGACCGTAAAGCCGGTGGGAAATATCCTGGAGGCCGATTCTGGAACCCGCAAATCCCTGGATCTCGCCATTCTGATGGCGGTCCGGACACTGTCGGCCATGGGGGCGAAAATGATCACCGGCATCGAATACAGCAAGCGGTTTGACAACCCCGACACGGACCAGCGGCTTTTATATGCCTTTCTGCCGAGGCTTCCCCAGTCTCCCGGCGCCTTCAGCGAGGCCCAGTTGCGCTGGATCAACCGCCATTATCCCGAGGATTTCGCGGCTGTCTGCAAAGAGCGGCTTGCCGGGGTGTTGGAAGCAGGAGGGCTTAATGATTCAAAATCTATGCAATACGATTGTAAGTTGATATAGGGGTTGGAGATGGCTTAACCCATAACCCATAACCCGCAACCCCGAACCCCCAACCCGTTATGGCACCGTGTCCATATTCAGCAGATGCCCCATCTTGAGTTTTTTGCACTCCAGATAGCACTTGTTGAATTCGTTGGCTTCGATTTCGATGGGGATCTGTTCGGCCACGCTCAATCCGTACCCCTCCAGCCCGATGATTTTTTTGGGATTGTTGGTGATCAGCCGCATCTGCTTGACTCCCAGGTCCACCAGGATCTGCGCGCCGATGCCGTAGTCCCTCAGATCGGGTTTAAACCCCAGCTTTTCATTGGCTTCCACCGTATCATAACCCTGGTCCTGGAGTGCGTATGCCTTCAGTTTATTCACGAGACCGATTCCCCGTCCCTCCTGTCTCACGTACAGCAGTACGCCGGAACCCTCCTGATCGATCATGGCCATGGCCTGGTGCAACTGGTCCCGGCAGTCGCACCGAAGGGAACGCATGACATCCCCTGTGAAACACTCCGAATGGACCCTCACCAGGACCGGCCTGTCATTTCTTATCTCTCCCTTGATCAGGGCGATATGCTGGAAATCCTCCACATCGTTTTCGTAAACGATGATTCTGAATTCACCGGTATCATGGGTCGGAATGGTGGTCTCTACCGATCTTCGCACAAAGGATTCATTGCGCATGCGATACTCGATAAGATCGGCGATGGTGCAGATGCCGATGCCGTGTTCCCTGCTGAACTCCTCCAATGAGGGCATCCGGGCCATGGTGCCGTCATCGTCCATGATTTCGCAGATAACACCCGCCGGTTTGAGGCCGGCCAGCTTCGCGAGATCCACCGAACCCTCCGTCTGGCCCGCACGGACCATCACCCCTCCGTTCTGGGCTCTTAGCGGGAAAATGTGCCCCGGCCGGACCAGGTCGCTGGGCTTGGCATCGTCCGCGACGGCCGCCTGGATGGTGACCGCCCTGTCTGCTGCCGATATTCCCGTGGTGACGCCTTTGCTCGCTTCTACGGAAACGGTGAATCCCGTTTGAAACTGGGAGGTGTTGTTTTCCACCATCATGGGCAGATCCAACTGGTTGACCCGGTCTCTGGTCAGGGAAAGGCAGATCAACCCCCTGCCGTATTTGGCCATGAAATTGATCGCTTCGGGGGTGACCTTCTCCGCAGCCATGGTCAGGTCCCCCTCATTTTCCCTGTCCTCGTCATCCACCAGGATCACCATCCGGCCCTCGGCGATCTCCTTTATGGCCTCTTCAGCTTTAAGAAGCGGCATATCTTAATCTCTCCCTTTTTCTGATCATGCCCGGAACTCTCCAGACACGACGCTTTTTGGAAAATCAAAAAGGCCGTTTGAGAACACCAAGGCAGGATGCGCAATTTTTTCGAGGCCTAAAGTAATTCGCTTGGCAGGAGCTGTCAAATGGATTTGTCATTCCAACCGCATCACGCTTTTCCACCGGTCATATTCGGTGCCGACCTCCCATCCCCTCTCTTCACATACCTTGACAATGGACGGTTCATTGAATCGAAGATAGGGATTCACCTTCATTTCATCCGCCAGGGTGGACCACACATGCCCCGGTCGGTAACGGGACAGGTACCGATCGATCTCCCCGTTTTCCGGTTCGACACTCCGGGCAAACACCATGGATTCTCTGACGTAATCATGGCCGGCGTACACCACAGTTTCAGGGGGAAATCGACACAGGGTCTTGATGGAAAGAAAAAATCCCTTCAGATCCCCAGAAAAACAGTTGCCCACGGTTCCGTTGAACAGGGTGTCTCCACAGATCAGGGCACTTCCGGTCGAAAATGTGACCGAATCGTCGGTGTGCCCCGGCGTGGGAAGCGTTTTTATCATCTCCCCACCCAGTAGAATCGGTTCCGACGCCGTAATCTTGCGATGATTCAGTAGGGCCGCACCGGATCTTTGGGAAAGCGTCTCCGTCCCAACGGTATGGTCAGGGTGGGCATGGGTGTTGGTTACCCATTTCAGGTCAAGGCCGTTTTCTTTAACGAAAGAGAGGATCCCGTCAACGGCCCCGCCGTCAATGGCCATCGCCTCTCCGTTTCGATACAAAAGGTATCCCAGGTTGTCCGATGCATATCTGAACTGTTGAATTTCCATTTTTGATCGTCCTTCAACTTGATTGAGCGGGTCAATGTTCAAGGTTCAGGGTTGAATATGCGAACCCAGCGTCTGCCAAAAGGTTGCGGTTTCCCGCGATATGCCGGAAATCGCCTCGTTGGAATATTATATCATCCAATCGCGAACGATCAACAATACAATTGCGGGGCATCACACGAGCTTCCATCCCGGCGCATTTCGGGTCATAAAATATTCCTTGAATAGAATTTTCGCTCCACTATAAACCACTTTGGTTTTCAAAAGAGCATTGAAGTTTTAACATTTATAAATTATTATAAATAATTATTATCGCTCTCCATGCTTTTTTTCTTGACATCTTGAGCAAAATGTATTTTTAAACGATTATGTGGAGTAAAGTGGATAATTAGGGATTAATCATGTTCAGAGGCAGCTCGTTTCATACCATCGACGCCAAAGGCCGCGTCATCATCCCGGCAAGATTTCGGGATGTGATCCGGCAGGAGGGCGGCGAGGGGGTTATGATATCCCAGATGGATCACTGCCTGGTCAGCTACACTCATAACGAGTGGAACCGAATCGAGAAAAGGATTCTGGCACTGGCCGAAAAAAGCGAGAATATGCGCCGTTTCAGAAGGGTTTTTATCGGCGGTGCTTTTGAGTGTCCCTGTGACAAGCAGGAACGCATTCTGATTCCCCCAACCCTCAGGCAATATGCAGAACTTGAAAAGGAGATCGTGCTGGTGGGTGTGCTGGATCATTTTGAGGTATGGTCCCGCGAGCACTGGGAGGATGAAAACCTGATCATGGCACAAGACATGAAAAAGGAGGACGTCAGAAACGAAATTGCTAAACTAGGACTCTAATTCCATGCCATTTGAACATTTTCCGGTCATGCTGGATGAGGTCGTCCAATATCTTGACTGCGGTCCGGGAAAGACAATCGTGGACGGCACACTTGGCGGGTCGGGTCATGCAAAAGCAATCCTCGAAAAGGTCCTCCCGGGCGGGAAGCTGGTCGGTATCGATCAGGACCTGGATGCCTTCCACAACGCAGAAAGTGTTCTAAAAGAGTATTCCCCCGCCATCCACCTCTTTCACGATAATTTCATCCATCTCCAGGACATACTGTCTCGGTTGAACATCTCTGCGGTTGACGGGATATTGCTGGATCTTGGATTGTCCCTCCACCAGCTGGAAAAAAGCGGCCGGGGATTCAGTTTCAGCCGGGAAGAACCGCTTGACATGCGGATGAACATCAACACGGAAACGACAGCCGGGGATATCGTCAATACCCTGTCCGAAAAGGCGCTTGCGGACATCTTTAAAAAATATGGAGAGGAGCGATGGTCCAGGCGAATTGCCGGCAGGATCGTACGTGAACGGCACCGCAGATCCATCACCACCAGCACCCGGCTGGCTGACATCATCCGCGCTGCCATTCCGAAAAGAGGCGGAAAGCCATCGAAAATCGATCCGGCAACGCGGGTTTTCATGTCGCTCAGAATCGCTGTGAACCGGGAACTGGAGCGTCTGGCAGAATTTTTGGGAACCGTTCCCGATCTGTTAAACCCCGGTGGGAGGTTGTGCGTGTTATCGTTTCATTCCCTCGAAGACCGGATCGTCAAATACCGGATCAGGGAGTTTGCATCGGATTGCGTCTGCCCGCCGGGCCTGCCGCAATGCGGCTGCGGCAAGAAGGCGGTGATGAAACCGGTGGTGAAAAAAGCGATTAAGCCTTCTCAGGAGGAGATCGACAACAATTCCAAATCAAGAAGCGCCCTGCTGAGGGTGGCCGAAAAGCTGTAGGCATGCGTGGGGAGTATGAATCAAAAAAAAACAAATCCGCGCAGGATAGCAGGATGAGCGTTGTCTGGTTCATCTGTATGGCGGCATTCATCTGCGAGCTGTTTTTTTATACATGGTGCCGGGTTCAATACACCAATATCGGGTATGCGATCGCCAGCGCAGGCAAACGCCATGGTGAATCGGTGGCCCTGCAAAACAACCTGAAGATCGAACTCGAAAGGCTGAAGTCCCCCGAGCGTATTGCAAAAATTGCCGAAAAGCACCTGGGTTTGACACCCCCGGGGCCGGACCAGATGGTGACCATCAAATGAGACCCCGTGACCCCGGAAAATATGTGCGGATGCGGACAACCATGGTGGGTGTCGCCATCGCTCTGGGCCTTGTCATCATCGGGGTAAAAGCGGTCCATATCCAGGTTTTTCAGGGGAAATGGCTATCCCAAAAGGCGGCTTCCCAGTACGAGAGTTCACAGGTGTCCCAGGGCAAACGGGGAACGATTTTCGATGCCAAGATGCGGAAGCTGGCGGTGAGCATCGATGTGACCTCAATCGGTGCACAAACCGGATCGGTAAAAGACAAAGGGATGACGGCGGTTGCCCTTGCAGGGGCGCTTAAAATGAACATCAGGACACTTCGCAAGAAGCTGGCACCGGATAAGACCTTTGTCTGGATCAAGCGCCATGTCACGCCCAAGGAAACACTGGCCGTCCGGAAGCTGGAACTTGCAGGAATCCAGTTTGTGGACGAACGCAGCCGTTTCTATCCCTACAAAACATTGGCGGCACAGGTACTCGGTTTTTCCGGTATAGACGGTAACGGTCTTGAGGGGATTGAGTATTACTTTGATAAAAAGCTCAAGGGGGCCGAGGGCCGGGTCACAGTGATCCGGGATGCACTTGGACGCGGATTTGACTCGGAGCAGGGGCGATTCTCCCGCACCAGAGGACAAAACCTGGTGTTGACCATCGATCGGAGAATACAGTTCATAACTGAAAAAGCCATCGAAGAGGCGGTTTTAAAATATTCGGCCCGCTCGGGCCTGGCGGTTGTCATGGCGCCGAAAACAGGAGCGGTTCTGGCAATGGCCAATTATCCGCTCTTCAACCCGAACAATTATAGAAAATTCAAAAGAGGCCTGTGGCGAAACCGGAGCATCACCGATTCGTTCGAACCCGGTTCCACCATGAAAATTTTCAGTGTTGCCGCCGCAATCGAGCAGGGTAACCACTCCGCCACCAGTATTTTCTACTGCGAGAACGGAAACTACCGAATCGGCCGCAATACCGTCCACGATACCAAAAAACACGGCTGGCTAACCGTTCAGCAGATCGTAAAGTACTCGAGCAACATCGGTGCGGTAAAAATCGGGGAAGTGATCGGTTCAGAGGCGCTTGACCAAACACTGCGGGGGTTTGGCTTCGGATCAAAAACGGGGATTGACTGTCCCGGTGAGACTACCGGCAGCCTGGCGCCTTTCAGGAAATGGACAAAAATTGATGCCGGGACCATTGCTTTCGGGCAGGGAATATCCGTTTCGGCTCTGCAACTGGTCAGCGCCACTGCCGCCATCGCCAATGACGGGGTATTGATGAAACCCTACCTGGTGCAGGCGGTCACGGACCAGAACGGGCGGCTTTTGAAAAGCAACAGCCCCCGGGCTATCCGGCGAGTTGTGTCGACGCAGACCGCGAGAACCGTTGCCCGTATGATGCAAACGGTTGTCACCGAAGGGGGAACGGGCACCAATGCCGCACTGGATGGATATACTTCAGGCGGTAAGACCGGTACCGCCCAGAAGATCGGAGAGGATGGCAGGTATGCCAAGGGTCGGTATATCGCCTCTTTTGTCGGGTTTGCCCCGGTGGAAAATCCAAAGGTGGCTATTTTAGTGCTGGTGGACGAGCCCAAGAAATTCCATTACGGCGGAACGGTGGCAGCACCGGCATTCAAGAAAATTGCTCACGGAACACTGGATTACATGAACGTTCCACCGAAAAACGATGCGGACTCTTTCGTCAACCTGCGGAAGAAGGAGGCGAGGATATGAGGCTCTCCCTCCTGCTCGATGCACTGACCGATAAGGACTACCGGGTCTCGGACAATCTGTCGGCATCGGTCCGGGAGATCGAGATCGAAACCATCCATTATCGGGCACAGGATGTCCGGCCCGGAGGGTTGTTTGTGGCGATCAAGGGGTTTGCCGCCGACGGACACGACTATATTGAAACCGCCTTTTCAAACGGTGCTGCAGCCGTGGTCGCTCAGAGAGAAGTGGATGTGGACGGTTGTGTGGTAACGGTTGCAGACACCCGCAGGGCAATGGGTGAACTATCAGCCGGGATCTATGGCAATCCGGCAGACCGGCTTTTCATGATCGGCGTGACGGGCACCAACGGTAAAACCACCAGCACCTATCTCATCGAAAGCATGCTCCTTGCCGCCGGCATGAGGGCGGGGGTGATCGGTACCATCAACTACCGGTATGGGGGAGAGACATTTCCAAACCCTGTGACCACGCCCGAATCGGTGGATCTTCAGCGGATCATGGCGGATATGGTAAAAGGCGGCGTTACCCACCTGATCATGGAAACCTCGTCCCATGGGATTGCACTGGAGAGGATCCGCGGGTGCCGGTATGACATGGCGGTATTCACCAACCTGTCCCAGGATCATCTGGATTTCCACGGAACCATGACCGCCTACTGGGAGTGCAAACAGCGACTGTTTACCGAATATCTGACATCCGAAAACGGGATGGCGGTTTTAAACCGGGATGACCGGTGGGGGGATCAACTCGCCCACCGGCTGACATCGGGTCTTCTGACCGTGGGACGGGATGCCGGCTGTCACATCCGGCCGACAGCGGCACGTTATGGCCTATCCGGCCTGGAGGCTGAAATTTCGACTCCGGAAGGGACGCTTCAAATTCATTCACCTCTGGTGGGTCGGTTCAACCTGGACAATATTCTTCTCGCCATCGGGGTGGGGGTGGCCCTTTCCCTACCCATCGACCGAATCCAAAACGGCATCGAAAGGGTGGAGGGTGTGCCCGGACGCCTCGAAGCGGTAAAAAAAGATGGGAACCGGCACGTGTTTGTGGATTTCGCCCACACCCCGGATGCCCTCGAAAATACCCTGGGGGCGCTTAGAGACGTCTCCGACGGCAGGATTGTTGCCGTTTTCGGCTGCGGCGGAGACCGGGACAAGGGGAAGCGATCGCTGATGGGTGAGATTGGTATGCGGGGGAGCGATCTTACCATTGTGACTTCGGACAACCCGAGGAGCGAAGATCCCATGGAGATCATCCATCAGGTGGTGGAAGGGGTCAAAAAAGTGTCCTCACATTATTATGAGGCCGAATCCCTCCGTAAAGGATTTGAGACGTCCGGGTATACCGTTGTGTCAGACCGGAAGGCGGCCATCGAGATGGCCATCGCTATTTCAAAACCGGAAGATATCATTCTTATCGCCGGAAAAGGGCATGAGCCCTACCAGATCCTGGCAGACCGCACCATTGATTTTAATGACGCCGAAATCGCAGCAGGAGCCTTATGTGGGTAAAGGCCGGTAACAATTCAAGCAGTGTATTCGTTGGTGCTCGCCGCAGGGGTTGCGGAGAGGATCGACCCGCTTTGTACCGTTGTCCATCTTCCCGACGGTATGAGGCCGGTCTTTCTCTATGCCCTCCGTACCTCTGCGGCGACAAATCATCCGGCAGGAGCGACGTGCGATGAACAGGATCCCGTGGTCAATCGATGACATTATGCAAGCAACTAAAGGCGATCTCCTTTCAGCAGGAGCGGCCGGTGGTTTTGAAGGCATTGCCATCGATTCCCGGATCATCTCGGGAAATGAGCTTTTTGTGGCCATCCGGGGGGAGGTCCATGACGGCCACCAATTTGTCGAATCGGTGGTCGCCGGCGGCGTAAAAGGAGTTCTGGTGGACCGGCGAAGTGCCGAGGCCTCTTATGCGGAAAGGTGGCGGGGAAAGGGTGTCGCCTGCATTGTGGTGAAAGATACCACCACCGCCCTGGGAGCGCTGGCCGCCTATAACCGGAAACGCGCCGGTGTCAGGGTCATTGCCATAACGGGTTCAAACGGGAAGACCACCACCCGTCAGATGACGGCGGCGGTCCTGTCCGGTCGTTTTGACACCCTTGTGCCACAGGGAAACTTCAACAACGAAATCGGCCTGCCGTTGACCCTGCTCAGCCTTTGCAGCCATCACGAGTTGGCAGTGCTGGAACTGGGCATGAACCATCCGGGAGAGATTCGAAGACTTGGGAGGATCTGCCGGCCGGATATCGGGATGATTACCAACATCGGGCCCGCCCACCTTGAGGGGGTCGGATCCATCGAGGGCGTGACAGAAGCCAAAGCCGAGCTTTTAGAAACCATATCCGCCGACGGAACCATCGTATTGAATGCGGATGATTCCCGTGTTTTCGGGCTTTCCGACCGCGCCGCCGGCCGGGAAATCCGTTCCTTCGGGATTTCGGATAAAGCCGATATCCGGGGGAGCGAGGTGGTTGCCGATGCGGAAAGTGTGGCATTCATCCTTTCCTTTTCGGGGGAGAGCACCTTTGTCCGGCTCCGGATCTCCGGCGCTTTTATGGTATTAAACGCCCTTTCCGCCGCCGCCGTCGGACACTGCCTCGGGCTGACAGCCGAAGAGATCAAAAAGGGACTTGAATCGTTTCGGCCCGTGGGCAAACGGCTCAACATTTTAGAACTTGGCTCTGGTGTCCGGGTTATGGACGACACCTACAACGCCAACCCGGGATCGATGGTCGCCGCCATCGAAACGCTTCGATCCCTGAAAGGCGGTCATCGGGCCATCATGGTGGCCGGCGATATGCTGGAACTGGGAAAGCAGGCTGAAACCCTTCACCGCAAGATAGGGGCCGCGGCCGGGCGGTCCGGTGTTTCGCGGCTCTACCTGACCGGAGAATTCGCGGAAGCTGCCGCTGCGGGCGCCATCCGGGAAAAGATGGATCGACAGCATATTGTTATCGGCAGCAAAGAGGAGATTGTCCACGATTTGACCCAGCGGCTTCAATCCGGGGATTGGGTGCTGGTCAAAGGTTCCAGGGGGATGAAAATGGAAACGGTCGTTGACGGTCTCAAAAAGTGGGACAGAAATCTCTGACGTTTCAGGAGGTTCCGGGTGCTCTCCGGCGGCAACCCAAAACCCGGAACCTATAACTAATAAACCGTAACCCATAAATAGAAAAGATCATATGTTTTATCACCTTCTATACCCGCTAAGAGATACCTTCTCGGCGTTCAACGTCGTCCGCTACATTACGTTCCGGATGATCTACGCCAGCCTGACCGCTTTTCTGATCTGTTTTATCCTGGGGCCCTGGGTGATTCGAAAACTCAGCGCCCTCCAGGTCGGGCAGTATATCCGTGAAGAGGGTCCCGAGACCCACAAGGGAAAAGCGGGAACCCCCACCATGGGGGGGGTGCTGATACTGTTTTCCATTACCCTTTCCACCCTGCTTTGGACCGATCTGACCAATCGCTACGTCTGGATCATGCTGTGGACCACCCTCGGGATGGGATGCATCGGATTTGCGGACGATTATCTCATGCAGATCAAAAAGCGGAACAAAGGGCTGAGCGGACCTGCCAAATTCATTCTCCAATGGGTGTTTGCCATTACCACCGGCGGGATGCTTTACGCCAGCCGAACCTTTTCCACCGCAATTACCGTGCCGTTTTTTAAAAACATCAACCCCGATCTCGGTTGGGGATATATCCTTTTTGCCGCCCTGGTGATCATCGCCACTTCCAACGCCGTCAACCTGACGGACGGACTGGACGGCCTTGCCATCGGTCCGTTCATCATCGCGTCGGCCACCTATATGGTGTTCGCCTATGTGACGGGTCACGCCAGAATCGCCCAGTATCTCCAGATCAATTTTATATCGGGATGCGGGGAGATCGCCATCTTCTGTGGTGCCATGGCGGGGGCCGGGCTGGGATTTTTATGGTTTAATGCCTATCCCGCCCAGATATTTATGGGGGATGTGGGCTCTCTGTCCCTTGGCGGCGCCATTGGCGCCGTGGCCGTGATTACAAAGCAGGAGATACTGCTTCTCCTGGTGGGGGGGTTGTTCGTCATCGAGACCCTTTCCGTGATTTTTCAGGTCGGGTTTTTTAAAATGACCAAAGGCCGTCGGATTTTCAGAATGGCGCCGCTCCATCACCATTTTGAACTGAAAGGCTGGCCGGAGCCAAAGGTGATTGTGCGGTTCTGGATCATCGCCATCGCCCTGGCCCTGATCTCCATGAGTACGTTGAAACTCAGATAGTGG
>CAZWAE010000121.1:0-12230 GCA_964631805.1 uncultured Desulfobacteraceae bacterium
TGGGAAGGTTGCGGCCGTCAACTATGCCAGCGGCGATTCCGTGGCAAAGGGCGATATCCTCTGCGTCATCGAATAGGGAGCATAGCGCAAAGAGCATGGGGCGTGGCGCAAAGAGTAAAGGGGAGATAAAAAAGATCAGCCCTAATTATAGATCCTGCGCTCTTTGCTCCACACGTTTAACTCGTAAGGAGAGGTCATGAAAATTCATGAGTATCAGGCCAAAGCGCTGTTTAAAAAATATGATATCCCCATTCCGGAAGGCAGTGTGGCCTTCACCTCCGAAGAGGCGGTGGCTGTTGCGGATAATCTCGGTAAATTTCCGGTGGTGGTAAAGGCTCAGATACATGCCGGCGGCAGAGGAAAGGGGGGCGGGGTTAAATTGGCCCAATCGGCTGAGGAGGTCAACGCCTTTGCCGCGGATATGATCGGCATGGACCTGGTCACCCACCAGACCGGCCCGGAGGGGCGGGTTGTGAAAAAATTGCTGGTAGAACAAGGATTGAACATCCAAAAAGAGCTTTATCTCAGTGTCATTCCCGACCGTGAAACCGCTAAAATAGTGATCATGGCCAGCGAAGCCGGCGGAATGGACATCGAAGAAGTGGCGGCGAACACTCCGGAAAAAATTATCAAGGTCTTTATCGATCCTCTGACCGGTATCCAGGCCTACCACTGCCGCGAGGCCGCTTTTGGTTTGAATCTCGCGCCGGCGGTCATGAAGCCGTTTGTTGCCATGCTAAGAAAACTATATCGGCTTTTCGTGGACTACGATTGTTCCCTTCTGGAGATCAATCCGTTGGTGATCACCGCTGAGGAAACAGTGGTGGCGCTGGACGCCAAGATCAATTTTGATTCCAATGCCCTGTTCCGCCATAAGGATATTTTGGAATACCGGGATCTTGATGAGGAGGATCCCCTGGAAGTGGAAGCCTCAAAATTCAACCTCAACTATATCAATCTGGACGGAAATGTCGGCAATATGGTCAACGGGGCCGGTCTGGCAATGGCGACCATGGATATCATCAAACTCGCCGGGGCGGAACCGGCCAATTTTCTCGATGTCGGCGGCGGCGCCAGTGCGGAGATGGTTGAAAACGGATTTAAGATCATCCTCAGCGACCCCAATGTAAAGGGCATCTTGATCAATATTTTCGGTGGGATTCTGCGATGCGACGTGCTGGCCCAGGGCGTAGTGGATGCCGCTAAAAATACCGGCATCGGTGTGCCGGTGGTGGTCCGTATGGAAGGCACCAATGTAGAGGAGGGCCGCGCGATTCTCGACGCCTCCGGCCTGGAATTGATTACGGCGGTGGATTTGAAAGATGCGGCGCAAAAAGTAGCCCAGCTGGTTAGCTGAAACGGAGGAGAATCGTGAGCATATTTGTCGACAAACAAACGCGAGTCATGGTCCAGGGTATCACCGGTCGCGAGGGACAGTTCCATACCCGGCAATGTGTGGCGTACGGCAGCCAGGTCGTTGCCGGTGTGACCCCCGGGAAAGCGGGCCAGAAAATGGACGATGTCCCGGTTTTCAATACAGTTAAAGACGCCGTGACGAAAACCGGCGCCAACTGCAGCATGATTTTCGTGCCCCCACCCTTTGCCGCCGATGCCATTATGGAGGCGGTGGATGCAGGTATGGATATTGTGGTCGCCATTACCGAGGGGATCCCTGTGATGGACATGATGCGGGTGAAAAATTTCATGTCCGGCAAACCCACCCGGCTGATCGGTCCCAACTGTCCGGGGATCATCACCCCCGGCGAATGCAAGGTGGGGATCATGCCGGGCCCCATCCACAAACCCGGTGGTCCCATCGGTGTGGTCTCCAGGTCCGGAACCCTGACCTATGAAGTGGTTCATCAACTTACCAACGCGGGGTTGGGCCAAACCACCTGCATCGGTATCGGGGGCGACCCGGTCAACGGAACCCATTTTATCGACTGCCTCAACGCATTTGAAAATGATGCGTCCACTGAGGGGGTTGTGATGGTGGGCGAGATCGGCGGGACAGCGGAAGAGGAAGCTGCGGATTTTATTCAAAACAAAATGAGCAAACCGGTGGTGGGGTTCATCGCCGGTCTGACCGCCCCCCCGGGACGCCGTATGGGACACGCTGGCGCCATTATCAGCGGCGGCAGCGGTTCTGCCCAGGGAAAGATCGATGCCATGAAGCGTTGCGGTGTCCATGTTTGTGAAAACCTCGGGACTTTGGGAGATATCTGCTCGGAGGTTTTCAAGTAATGCATGAGATGGGGATAGCGCTGGAGATCATCGATATTGTCAAGTCGTCTATCCCTCCGGATACGCCGGACGCCCGGGTGGTCAAGATCAATCTTCAAGTCGGCCGGCTTTCAGCCATTGTCGCCGAAAGCCTTCGATTCTGTTTTGAAATAGCAGCCAAAGATACCGCGCTTTCCCATGCGGAACTTTCCATCGAAGAGATCCCCGTTACGGCGATGTGTAAGGAATGCCAACACCAATGGACCATCACGGGCCCGGTATTTTCATGCGAAAAGTGTAAAAGCGGCTCCATCGAGCTGCTTTCAGGACGGGAACTGGACATTCAGTCCATCGAAATAGCAGATGAGGAATAGATGATACTCAACAGACAAAACCGTATTGTGACGCACCGCCACCACAAGGAGTTTCCCCATACTCACCCCCACTCCCATGCGGCGGATGCCGGTCCTGCCGTGGAGAGAAAAAAGAGCGGCACCCGGGAGATCAGCGTGGTGCGCCGGGTGCTCGACATCAATGACCAGATGGCGGAACGAAACCGCGAAATTTTTACCCAAAAAGGGGTGTTCGTGCTCAATATGATGAGTTCCCCCGGATCGGGGAAGACCACCACCCTGGTTAAAACCATCGCTAAACTGCTGCCGGACATCAAATGCGGTGTGATCGTGGGAGATATCTGTACCACCAACGATGCGGATCGCCTGGCCGTAACCGGCGTTCCGGTGGTGCAGATCAATACAGATGAGTTTGGAGGGGACTGCCACCTGGCGGCCCATGTGATCGAAAAGGCGGCGGACAGCATGAAGATTGACGAAATCGACCTGCTGATTGTAGAGAATGTGGGCAACCTCGTCTGCCCGGCGGAGTTCGATATCGGGGAAAACGCCAGGGTCGTCATCCTGAGCGTTACCGAAGGTGAAGACAAACCGTTGAAATACCCTTTGATGTTCCGCGAATGCGACATTGCCCTGCTGAACAAAATCGACCTGCTCCCCTATCTCGATTATGACCGCAGCGACGCTGTATCCAATATCCGGCAGGTTCATCCGGATATGCCGATATATGAAATATCGTCAAAGACCGAAGCGGGCTTCGATCCCTGGATCAAATGGATCCGGCAACAGGTTGAACACAGCCAAAAGCATCGCACCTCCTGACCCATTGGCAGCGGGTTTTCAAAGATTCGACATCCTATGGAAACGAAACCTTTCGGGTTTTATTTTTTTTCAACTCTGATATGATCAGGGGCCTATGAAAGGATTTCGGAAGTTATACGCCTGGACATTGATCGGAAGCGGAATCTCCCTGATTATCCTGGGTACGCTCCTTTTTATTTCCTCCCGCATCATTAAAAATGAACAGGTGATCGGGAAAATCAATGCCCTGATGTCTGAAACGATCCGGGGTGATGTCGTTTTTGAAAAGATCGGCATATCCTACCTCCCCCGTCCCCGATTGAAAATCAACGGATGTCGCATCAAAACAGCTGAAAAAAACTGGGTCGTGATCCCTGCCTTGATCGTAACCCCCAGGCTCCTGCCGCTTTTCATCGGCCAATTCCAGGTGGCGGCGGCAACGGTACAGATGCCAGAAATCGAATGGCACCCGCCGGCAGGTGAGCGGGATCCTGCCAAGTTCACGGATATGTTGAAAAAAATGGCCGCTGTCATCTCTACGGCGTCCACGATCCCGGACGGGTTTTCCCTCCGGATTTACGGCGGCCGGTTCACCGCTATAGGGGATGGTTCACCGCTGTTCACACTTCGCCACTTAAACCTTCGGATTACCAGGCCGGAAAACAAGGCTCTGTTGGATTTCCAGTGCAAATCCGATCGCTTTAATCGGATGGCATTCAAAGGAAGCATCGATCCGCACAACCTCCACCTTCAAGGGGAATTAAATGTAAAAGCCTTAAGACTTCCATCGTTTGGGATACCGTTTGAGCGCTTTGACGGTTTGATGTTGACCGGTTCCCCAATGGATCTAACCCTGGCGATCACCACCCAGGGATTGCATTCCCTCAAGGCGAACTTTTCAGGTGTTCTACCCGGGGCATCGCTAACGCGCGGGCAGGAAACATTCGTCATCGAAACCAAACGATTCAGCGGGAAACTCCAGCTGAACAAAAATCGATCCACCCTTCTCCTGACCGAACTGGTAGTGGATCATCCCCGGATGGTTATATCCGGAAATCTGGATGTGGGGCCGATCCATGCCGTGGCATTCTCTCCGGCCCATCTGGAAATAACGGCAAGAGACGCGGATATCGGTTCCACCCGCCAGGCCGTTGGGTTTGCAGCCGGAACCGATCCCGTGGTGAAAACGGTCCTGGACATCGTCAGGAATGGCCGGGTACCGTATATCACGATGACTTCATCCGGAGCCGAACCGTCGGAATTGGGAAAGATGGAAAATATGTTGTTCCGGGGTTCCATCACCGACGGCAAGCTCCATATCCCAGACACAGGGCTGGATCCTGAAGCCGTTAACGGAAACGTGACCATCTCAAAAAATTTTCTCAAAGGCAGCAACCTGATCGCCCGATATGGCGCAACAACCGGAACGAACGGATCCCTGACCATGGTTTGGGAGAAGCAGGACACGCTTTTTGACCTGGATATAGACGTCGATGCGAATCTGGCTCAGCTACCACCACTGCTGAAACAGTGGATAGACGATAATCAGTTCGATGATGAGATGAATCTGCTGACCGAAGTTGTAGGGCGTGCAAAGGGTAAATTGATGCTGTCGGGAACAACAGAGGATATCCTGACCCGTGCGGATGTGCAGGAATTCAATCTTTCATTGAAATACAAGCGTTTTCCCCATTTTATAAAAATTGAAAAAGGCCGCTGTTCCCTGCATCCGACAGGGATCAAAGAATTAAACATCAACGGGAAAACCGGGAAATCCCTTTTTTCCGGGATCAATGCAGAGATCGATTGGAAAGATGAAACGTTTCTGACCATCCACTCCGGTGCCATTGAACTACAAACCGAAGAGGTCGATCCTTGGATCCGGTCATTCGAAGATTTTCACCGGTATCGGGAAACGATAAAAAAGATGGACGGCATGATCGCTTTTGATTCGGTCCGCCTTGCCGGTCCGATGTTCATACCGATCCGGTGGGATCTGGACTTGAAGGGTCGGGCCAACCACCTTGCCGTTCAAAATCCTCAATTCAGCAAACCTCTGGATATCGAGTCCGGCAGGTTTCGCATCATAGAAAAGGAGGGCCTCAGTTCAGCGATATTCCAAGAGTTTCAACTCGACCTCATGGGTAACCCTCTCCGCTTGACGGGATGGTTGAAAAATTATTTCGGTAATGCCGATAAAGGGGGGATCCATTTCGAAGGCGAAGTGCATCCCGAAATCATCGATCTGGTGTACCGGCAATTAGGCGTTGGTAGTGAATCACTTCCCCCGGCGCCTCGTTCAAGGCTCTCCGTTACCAATGGCCAACTGGTCTGGACAAAAGGCGAGAAGACGCGATTTGCCGGAACGTTGGCGGTTGCTAACGGGCCGGAGGCTAAAATTGACCTGTTTTATTCACCCGATGCATTCAGGGTGGACCGGCTGGAGATCAGAGACCGGGAATCCAAAGCGACCTTGAGATATTCGATGACAGAGGAGTCAATGGGCATTGGATTCTCCGGTTACCTTACGGCCAGGACCCTTGATGCCTTTTTTGCCGATTATCCGGATCCTTTCAAAAGGGGATGGCTCCAGGGAGAGATAAAGATCGATATCGACCGTAAGGCCCCGTTGACCGTCACCGGAGAAGGAGATGTCAAAGGCCGACACATCTTTTTCCCGGAATTTATTAAAACTCCTCTGAAGATCGACGCCATAGCCCTTAACGTGCTGGAAGATCGGTTTATGTTCGAAAGGGCAGAGGTCATTTGGAAGGGAAACTCTCTCCGTCTGAAGGGTACGGTGGAGCATCCGGATCGGTTTTGGCGGACCGACCTGGCCCTTGCAGCCGATGTACTGGACTGGCGCTGGATCAATGAGGCGATCGATAAGCTCAAAGGGGCATCGTATGATTCCACGACTCGTTTTCAGGAACTTCCGGTTCGCGGAAATGTCGAGATCATTGCGGACCGGTTCGTTTTCGGGGAACTGGAATGGAAGCCCCTGAACGCCGATATCGTGATGAGTCGAGATGGTATCGAAATCGCTTTTGCAAAAGCCTACCAATGCGGCATCGATTCCCCGGGGGTTGTCACAATCAAAGGGGAGAAGATCTCACTGGAAGCCTTGCCATATGCCAAAGACCTGGATCTCCAGCCCGTACTGGACTGTCTGGAAAAAGACGCGGTTCTCGCTACTGGTAAAGTTGACATCACCGGTCAGCTGTCGTCCGTGGGCACTCCTGAAGACCTGCTGTCAGCACTGGAAGGGACATTGGAATTCAACATCAGGAATGGGCGAATCTACCGGCATATTCCCCTTGCACGGCTCTTCACCTTTCTCGACCTGGTCGAGATATTGAAAAAAATCAACCCCTCGATTGAAAAAGAGGGGTTTCCTTTCAGACATATCCTGATCAACTGCCGGATCGAGGGAGGGAAGATGATCATCGAGGAGGGGCTGTTAGACAGCCCGATCATGGAGCTCGCTCTCCAGGGCAATGTGGATCTGGTCAGCGACCGCATCGATCTGGATGTTCTGGCAGCCCCAATGCAGTCGATCAACTACCTGATCAAAAAGATGCCCATGGTCGGCCAGGTGATGGGGGGTACCTTGATCTCAATACCCCTGAAAATTGAGGGGCACTGGGATGACCCCAAAGTAACCGTCCTCCCGCATAAAATGGTGAGCGAGGGCCTGATCCGAATTATGAAACGCATTTTGAAGCTTCCGTTCACCATGATCGAACCGATGATACCCGACCCGTAAACAACGGGAACTCTAATGATTTTTGGTGTTGAATTTTTTTTGGGTTTTTGATTAAACTCTGTAGTACCTTTTTATTCCTTGCCGCAGGAGAAGATAACCAGTTCGACTGGCCATCAAGAACAGATGATATTCGCTGCCGCAGGCAAACCTTCCAGAGGATCTCCATGACCCTTCTCGAACCGAACGGTTTGGGATGGAAGTACTGTCTTTCGGCTGTAGAAAGGGAGGACGCTTGAAACATCACTTCATCAAGCCGCTTTTGATCACACTTGTTGCCGTAGCGATGTTGACACCTTGGGATGTCCGGGCACAGGACAGGACGGAATCGGGCACGTCCGGGAACATGCACTCCGTACAGATGGTCGTCGGATACTTGGATTCGGCTTTTCTCATAGAACCTTCACGCCCCTCATTGGATTGGCTTCAGGCCGGTCTTCGGTTCGGCTGGATAATCGATCCCGGGCTGGTTGCCACTTACAACCTCAAGGGACATTTTGAAGCAATGGCGGAAATCACCGGTTCATCCATTACCGACGGCGCCGGCGATTTCATGGGTGGTGTCGGTGCCAAAATCCGATACAACTTCGTCAATCCGAATGCGAATGTGGTCCCCTATGTTCAGTTAGGTGCCGGCATTAACTTCAATGACGTCTACAAAGATGAAACCCAGGGACTGATCGGTCAGGCACTGGAGTTTTCTCTTGAAACGAGTATCGGTCTTCGATTTCCTGTTAATAACGACTGGTCTGTGGATATCGAGGGGATGTTTCACCACATCTCCAACGCCGGCATGGATGACCGCAATGTCGGTGTCAATGCGGGGGGCATATTTGTGGGGGCAACCTACCGCTTTGGCAGAAGGTAGACATGTAAGCTTCAAAATTTCCATCGGTTCGGGATCATCCAACGCCCTTTTTCTCCGATGGTTTCCAAAACGGAGACATCTCCCGCAGCCTTTTTATGATGGGCGGCAATTCTTTCACGATGAAATCGACCTCCTCTTCGGTATTGTAGACGCTGAGACTGAACCGGATAGAGCCATGGGCAGAGGTAAACGGCACCCCCATGGCCCTTAAGACATGAGAAGGTTCCAGGGAGCCTGACGTGCAGGCCGACCCCGACGATGCGCAGATACCGACCTGGTTCATCATCAGTAAAATGGCCTCTCCCTCCACGGAATCGAAACCGATACTGGTCGTATTGGGCAGCCGGTTATCCGTATCTCCGTTTACCGAAGAATAGGGAACACCGGACAACAATCCCTCTTCAAGCCGATCCCTCATTTGTTTGACACGCGTGTTTTCTTCATCGATGCGTTCACTGACAAACTCTGCAGCCCTGCCCAGGCCGACAATGGACGATACATTCTCAGTGCCGCCCCTTCGGCCGCCTTCCTGATGCCCTCCGATTAAAAAAGGAGAATATTTGGTGCCCTTTCGAACATACAGCGCACCAATGCCCTTGGGGCCGTGGAGCTTATGCCCGGACAGGGACAGCATATCGACACCGACTGATTTTAAATCGATGGAGACCTTGCCGACGGCTTGCACCGCATCCGTATGGAACAGGATCTCCCGATCCTTTGCAGCGGCGGCAATCTCTTCGATGGGAAAGATCACCCCGGACTCGTTGTTTGCCCACATGACGCTGACAATGGCTGTATCATCGGTCAGATTTTTATATAGATAATCCAGGTCCAGTCTTCCTTTGCTGTCGACAGGGACGAAGGTGATGCGGTAGCCGCGTTTGGAAAGATCTTCACAAAGGCTTTTTACTGCCGGGTGTTCAACCCGCGTGGTCACGACATGTTTTTTCTTTGGGTTGGAATGCAACGCGGCGAGGATCGCCGTATTATCGCTTTCCGTACCGCAGCTGGTAAATACAATCTCCTCCGGATCCGCGCCCAGCAATGCTGCCACCCGTTCCCGGGCTTTGGAGATCCTGCTTCCCACATCTCCGCCGAAGTCATGCATGCTGGACGGGTTTCCGTAGTATTCCGAAAAATAGGGGAGCATCTCCTCCACCACTTCCGGGGCGACTCTCGTTGTAGCATTGTTGTCGACATAGATGGTATTCATCACTTTACCTCCTCCACAACGAGCTCAGGGCTGACCAGTTCACGCAGTTTGGTTTCCACGTAATTTTTCAATGTCACCTGGGACATTTGACAGGTGGCACAAGACCCGCGGAGGCTTACCATCACCCGGTCGCCGTCCACGTCGATCAATTCGATATTCCCCCCGTCTTTCTGCAGCGCCGGTTTGACCTCTCGATCCAGGGTTTCCTCAACCAATCTGATTTTTTGCAAATTGGTCATGGCCGGTTTTTCCTTCAAAGCGGTTTTCTTACCGGTCGCCTCATCGATGATCGACTGGATTTTACCATGGCAGTTTTCGCAACCGCCACCGGCCTTGACGTAACCGGTGACATCCTCGATGGATGTCAGATGATGATCCCGGACAACCCTTTCAATTTCAAGATTTGTCACGCCAAAGCATTCGCAGACAATCTCGCCTTCGACTTTTTTCTCTGCCTCTCCACGATAATGGGCGATGGCTTTCTCCAATGCATCCCGACCCATTACCGAACAATGCATCTTCTCCTTCGGGAGTCCACCCAGAAATTGAGCGATATCATCATTGGTAATCTTTCCGGCCTCCTCAAGGGACAGCCCTTTCATCATCTCCGTCAGGGCGGATGAGGACGCAATGGCACTGGCACACCCGAAGGTCTGAAACTTGGCATCCGAAATCGTTTCATTGTCATCCACATTAAAATAGAGGGTCAACGCATCGCCGCATGCCAGAGACCCCACCTCTCCGATACCGTCGGCATCTTCGATGACACCCACGTTCCGGGGGTTTAAAAAATGCTCCTTTACCTTATCCGTATAATCCCACATGGCATCCTCCAAAACAGGTCCGTGTTCGGTCAAAACCATCGTCGCTTGCATTTCAGCAACGATCCATTTATGAATTATTTAACCATCTGAAGCTGTGCTGTTTATTAACTCATGTCTATATTAATCATTTTATTTAAAAAAAGAAGACTCAGACTTAAAAAAACGATTTTAGGAAAAAGGAAGGCAACGCGAATCGGAAACCACCGGGTTCCATATGCCGATAGCAATCTAACAGCAAACTGGGGGTAAACCATGGACGCACGCAAATCAATTTTAGCGGGGAGTTGGTACCCGGGCACTCATGCCGGCTGTGAAAAAGAGATTAAACAATTCATAAATGACCCAAACATTCCGAAAATATCCGGCAAGCCATTTGTCGGTGGAATTGTGCCCCATGCGGGATGGTACTATTCGGGTAGTCTGGCGTGCCACGTGATTCGATGCCTGGCCGATGATGATCCTCCGGATATTGTGGCTGTTTTCGGCATGCATCTGCACCCCGGATCTTCTCCCCGCATCATGGCGGAAGGTGCGTGGGAAACGCCTTTGGGTAAATTGAATATCGCAGAGGATCTCGCGGCCGAACTGGTAAGGCAATTCGATTTTGTACTCGAAACGGCTCAAAGGAATACGCAGGATAACACCATCGAGGTACAGCTTCCCTTTATCAAGTATTTTTTTCAGGATGTTTGCATCTTGCCAATGGGAGTTCCCCCGACAAATCATTCTCTTGAGATCGCAAAAGCCGCCGCAGATAGTGCTAAAGGCCTGGGGAAAAAGATGAAGGTGATCGGATCTACGGACCTGACCCATTATGGTGACAACTATGGGTTTTCTCCCAAAGATAACACGGCAGAAGCCATAGAATGGGTTCGCCAGGATAACGACCATCGAATTATCGAGGCTATGTTCGAAATGGATCCTGAAAAAGTGATTCAAATGGGCCTGGCCCAACAGAATGCATGCTGTGCCGGTGCAGCCGCTTCCGCCATTACCGCCGCGGAAAGATTAGGCGCACACAAAGCCCGGACCATAGGTTATGCAAACAGTTATGACAAAAATCCGGGAGACAGTTTTGTGGGATATGTCGGAATGGTTTTTGAATCGTAATCCTTTCGGGTCCAAAAATAATTTTAACGTCTCGAAAAGCATGGTTGGCATGAAAATTGTATATTGTTTTTATCAAGGGTTCGACATTGTCGAACCGTGTTGCATCCCTTGCCGGCGGGGATCATCAGGGACAGAAACAAGCTGGGGAAATCTCCCCTCAACGCTATCAATTTTAAGTAATTTTGATTAAACCGCCGGCGGTGGTTGATATGATTCATTTCCGGACTTAACTTCCACACATAGGGGAAAAATATTCCGGAGAAAGAGTGAAGGTGTCAAGATGATGACAATAATTCAGCGTTTCAGCCGTTTTCTCAGGATATGCATTTTGAAGACCTGGCATATGTTCGCACATAAACTGTCCGGTAACAAATCCGAAACCGATCCGGATCCATTAACATTGATTCAGGTAAGGGAACACCGGGAACAAGCAACGGCGACCACCTGGCTCAGGCATGCGGAGATCCTTGAGGAGGGTAAGGGCCGGCAGGATGAATACATATCCCATGAGAGGGATTGGATGCAGGAGGCCACCTCATGGAATCCGAAGGATATCGATCAGTTTGCCGAGGGACGGCATGTGTCCAAGGAAACCCTGGAGTCCTGGATATCCGCCGGCCTGCTACATCCCGATGAAATTACGGCCGCGGAAAAGGTCATTCGGGCCATCCGCCGACAAGATTCGGGAAACGTATAATCCGGCACGCTGTGATTTCTTGGATATGGGCGCATGCTATTTCGAGGAGTAAAATCTTGGCGTCAGACGCAGATATTGCGGACAAAGACCATTTCTGGATGGGCACTGATATGAACGTAATGGATGATCCATGGAACGACGGGGCAGTGTAAACGCTCCGGCCGCAAAGTTATCCCGTCTTCTTTCTGGCTTTCTGAATCTTGGCCCAGGTATCTCTTAACGTCACGGTTCGGTTGAAAACGAGTGCCTCCGCTTTGGAATCAACAGCATCCAAATTAAAATACCCGAGCCGTTCGAACTGACAGGAAGCGCCGGGTGCCAACGCTTTCAACCCGGGTTCAACATATCCCGTCACCACCTCAAGAGATTTGGGGTTGA
>CAZWAE010000122.1:0-7472 GCA_964631805.1 uncultured Desulfobacteraceae bacterium
GGAGTAAGATCATGAAGAAGAAGTCAAAGTATTTTTCCATTCTCGACAAGGAGTTCGTCGTCGAAGGAAAGGTTTCGGCAAAGGGTCAGCTCATCATCAAAGGATCTGTCAAAGGCACCTTGATCGGAGAGAACGTGATCATCGCCGAGGATGGAACCGTTCAGGCCGAGGCGGAAGTGTCCAAAATGACCGTTGGAGGTGTTTTTCAGGGTCATGTCCGGGCGTCGGAGGAGTTGGTGGTGCTTTCCACCGGCAATTGTTCGGGGAAAATAGAGTGCAAGGACTTCATTGTGGAAGCCGGCGGCATTTTGAATGCCGAGGTAAGCTGCAGGGTCGAGAAAAAAGGGAAAAAACTCGAAAAGGTGTTTTCCGTGGTGGACAACCACTAGAACGGATGGCCTCGCTTTCTTTATCCGATAAAAAGCCGGCGGCAATGTGCCGGATCGATCGTGATGCTGCTGAATTGGTCAAAAGTGATATCCGTAATGGACAGGGATAAATCACGGCGTAACATCGCAAACAAGGTATGATAATTGGCGAGGATCCGATCGTCCCACGTCATACCGAGGGTTTGTGAGATATCCCTGATCTCCTTCTTCTGTCCCTCAATTTCAAGAAAATTCCCATAGGGCAGGGCATCCATGCATAGTTGGGTGTCCCCGATAACGAAGGTTTCACGCCATTTTTCATAGATAAATTGCCGCTGAAAACCGATGGATTCGAGTATCAGGTTCATGGTGGAAAAATCTTTCACTTCCACCTCTACTTCTGTTCTGACCTTGAAGTCCCGATCCATTTCTTCCGCAGGCGCTTTGAAAGTCAGAACCGTGGCACTGCTTTTTCTCAGCCGCAGCAGAGATCCTTCCTTTTTGAGGCGACCGCGAAGTGTGTCATAGACAATATTGTGTTCAAAATATCGCCCCATATTTTTCCCGCCTAGGGCTAAGATCCGGTCGCGGATAAGATTGGTATCGTCCAGGAAAAACTTGATTTCGATTTCAAGATGCCTCATGATTTTCCAATAATAGGTGGAAAAGGGGAAAGTGTCAATTAACTGGAAACAAGTGCTTGTTTTCGAACCTTGGACCGATTTTATCGCTGTGAATCGGCTTTTTCACTTGACACAGTGGAATTTTTCATTTAAAAGCCATAAATTCTTTAAACGACAGGAGCATGGACGTGAAAAAATATACAAAAAGCGCAAAAGCTTCCGATAATCCGGGTAAATGGTTGGTGGTAGATGCAGAAGGGGCCGTTCTCGGACGACTGGCTTCCACCGTTGCCTCGCATTTGAAGGGGAAACATAACCCTTTTTTTAGTCCTCATGTGGATTGCGGGGACTTTGTCGTGGTCATCAATGCCGAAAAAATTGCCATGACCGGCAGAAAATGGGAACAGAAGCGGTACTACCGGCATAGTGGGTATATCGGCGGACTCAAAGAGATTACAGCCGAAAAATTGCTCGAAAAAAAGCCGGAGGACCTCATTCGTTTTGCCGTTAAGGGGATGCTCCCCAAGAACCGGCTTGGGCGACAGCTTTTTAAGAAATTGAAGGTCTACACGGGCGGTGAGCATCCGCATGAGGCTCAAGCACCCGAACCGCTGGTGTTGCAGTAATTTTCGGTAATCCAAATATTATAGAAACTGGGGATTTAAATGGAGAAAGAAAACGTTTATTACGCGACTGGAAAGCGAAAATCGGCTATCGCCAGAACCTGGCTGGTACCCGGGAACGGCGAGATTACGGTAAACCGACGGCCGTTGAATGATTATTTCAAGCTGGAAGAGGCGGTTTCCATTCTTGTTGAACCTCTCATCCTGACCAATAATCGCGATGCATTTGACATCAAGATACGGGTCAAGGGCGGCGGGGTCACGGGCCAGGCCGGCGCGATTCGGCATGGCATCACGCGAGCGTTGATGCTGGTGGATCCCGATCTGCGCCAACCGCTTAAAAGAGCCGGTTTTGTCACCCGGGATTCGCGGGTAAAGGAGCGGAAGAAATACGGCCAGAAAGGTGCCCGGGCACGGTTTCAGTTCTCCAAACGATAATTACTTATTCTATTTCAAAAAAGGGGATCGGACATTTTCCGGTCCCCTTTTTTTTCCTGAATCATACTCGTCGCCTGCAGTTTTTCTCTCTTGTCCCGTTTATCGCTTTGCTTTCATTCAACCCCATCTGTTTCGGTTCGCTCCCTTGCAATGAGTGGGATAGTGGTGTAAACACGGAGGGGGTTTGCCCACATTTTGAACCCACTGCACCCGAGTTGACCCGAGCCTTGTCCGACCGCCCAGAGAGGGGTACATGACCGCATATTTTGTCCGCAGGCTGCTGCTGGTAGTTCCTACCTTCATCGGTATCACCGTTATGGTGTTCGTCGTCACGCGGTTTGTACCCGGCGGACCCATTGAGCGGATTATCTCCCAGGTCCGGCAGATGGGTACCATCGGTACAGAATCTGTGGGGGGGAGCGCTACCGCGGTCAAAACCCAGCCACTTTCGGAAGAACAGATCGCCGAACTGGAAAAATACTATGGTTTTGACAAACCGGTGCTGGTTTCCTACGTTTTGTGGCTGGGGAAAGTGCTGACCGGGGACCTGGGGGTGTCCACACGCTATTACGATCCGGTTTGGGACATGATCAGTGAGAGAATCCCCATCTCCCTTTATTTCGGCATCATATCCCTCGTTTTGACCTATGGAATCTGCATCCCCCTGGGAATCGCCAAGGCAATCCGGCACAAAAGCGGATTCGACAACCTCTCCTCAATCATTGTGTTCATCGGTTATGCCGTACCGGGGTGGGTTGTGGGGGTGTTTCTTCTCGTTTTTTTCGCGTCCTACTGGGAGGTATTTCCCCTGGGTGGACTCGTCAGCGACGAATTCGAGGATTTCACGGTTTTACATAAATGTGCCGATATCCTGTGGCATACGGTTTTACCGCTTATCGCCTATATGCTGGGTTCCTTTACCGTCATGACGTTTCTGATGAAAAACACGCTGATGGACAACATGGCCGCCGACTATGTCCGTACCGCCATAGCCAAGGGGCTCCCTTTCAAAAAGGCCGTCTTCAGGCATGCCCTTCGCAACAGCCTGATCCCCATGGCAACCAGTTTCGGCAACAACATCTCCATCATCCTGTCCGGGTCTTTTCTAATCGAAAAGGTGTTTAACATCAATGGAATGGGTTTGCTGGGCTATGAATCGGTGGTGGAGCGGGATTACCCTGTTGTGATGGGCATCCTGGTCATCTCCTCCCTGCTGTTCATGATCGGCAACATTCTTTCCGATATCTGCGTCGCCTTGGTCGACCCCAGGGTCAAATTCGAATAGGGCCCCAGCCATGAGTCCGTTAACCATAAAAAAGATACGCCGGTTCAAATCGATTAAGCGGGGATATTGGTCCTTTATTATCATCCTCGTCATGATTTTGGCCTCGCTCTTTGCGGAATTACTGGTAAATAAACGTGCCTTGATCGTTTACTATGAAAAACAGTTTTATTTTCCCACCTACGGCCACCCCATACCGGGCACGGTTTTCGGTCTGGATTACCAATATGAAACGCATTACCGGAATCTAAAGGCGCGGTTTGAGCAAGATCAGAAGGGGGACTGGCTGATCATGCCGCCCATTCCCTATGATGCGTTTGAAAATGATTTGCGGGAGAACAATTTTCCTCCCTTTCCCCCCTCCCTTTCGGATCAGCACTATCTGGGGACGGACACCTCGGGACGGGATATCGTCGCCCGGTTGATATACGGATTCCGCATCGCCATCTTTTTTTCGCTCTCCCTTCTCGTCGCCAATTATACCCTCGGCGTCGGTATCGGATGCGCCATGGGGTACGTGGGGGGAAAGTTCGACCTGTTTTTCCAGCGGATTATCGAGATACTATCCAATGTGCCATTTTTGTACATCATCATTATTCTCTCCTCCATTATCGTTCCCAATTTTTTAATGCTGATATTGATCATGGCGGTGTTCGGCTGGATATCCGTTACATGGACCATGCGGACGGTCACCTACAAAGAAAAGGCCCGGGAATACGTGCTGGCGGCCCGTGCATTGGGTGCCGGAAATTTCAGGATAATTTTCCGGCATATCATCCCCAACACGATCTCCATCATCGTAACATTCGCCCCCTTTTCGGTTTCGGGTGGAATCGTGGCGTTGACCTCTTTGGATTACCTGGGATTCGGGTTGCCGCCGCCGACGCCGAGTTGGGGAGAACTACTGCAGCAGGGATGGTCCAATCTCGATGCCTGGTGGATCTCCGCTTCGGTGGTCGCGGCCATGACGGCAACACTGGTGACGGTGACCTTTGTGGGTGAAGCGGTCCGGGAGGCGTATGATCCCAAGCTGTATACGATATATGAGTAGAACCGACCCCTGTCGGATGGCCGGATTTTTATTTAGGTTTGCGTCGTTTATGAAAATTCAACCTATGGGAATTGATGAGACCGATGAAAAACATTTCAGATAAAATCGGAAGCAGTCGTTTATTCATGGTATTTTTCCTGGCCTTCTGGATCCTTGGCGTCACTGCCTGCGGAGAAGGTGAAAAGACCAAAACGCCGATGGTGACGGAAACAAAGGAGCAAAAGGCAATTCCGCCCGCACCGGTGCCGGAAAAAAGCGTGGCGACCGGGGACAAAGCTGTTCCGCCGCCGGCCGAAACCTTGCCGGAAATGGAAAAACCGGTGTTGCCCAAGGATATCTCCTGGCTGACCAACGATACCGATCCGGTATATGCTTCTCCGGAAGCCGTCAAGGGCGGCACTTTTCGGGCGGCAATCCAGAGCTTTCCACTCACCTTCAGAACGGTGGGGCCCGACTCCAACAGCAGCTTCCGTGCCGCCATCCTGGGAAACCAGCTCAGTCTGATCGGCATCCATCCCAATACGGAAAATATCGTTCCCGAACTGGCCACCCACTGGGCCTTTGGCCCGGACAAAAAGACGATGTATTTCAAGCTCAATAAAACGGCCCGATGGTCTGACGGGACGCCTGTGACGGCCCATGATTTCGCCTACACACTGACGTTCATGCGTTCTAAGCATATCATCGCTCCCTGGTACAATGATTACTACACCCGGGAATTGAACAAGGTCATCGTCTATGACGACCACACCCTGGCCGTGGTGGCCACGCTGGCGAAGCCGGATCTGCATATGAGGGCCGGCATCAGCCCGACGCCTCGTCACTTTTACGGTGAGTTGGATAAGGAGTTCGTCAAGAAATTCAACTGGAAAATCGTTCCCAATACCGGACCCTACCAGGTTTCCGATTTCAAAAAGGGCCGGCATGTCACTTTCAAGCGAAAAAAAGGGTGGTGGGCCGAAAATCTTCGGTATTTCAGACATCGCTTCAACGTGGATCGGGTCAAGTATAAGGTGGTCCGGGATTACAACCTCGAATGGGAGCATTTCAAAAAGGGCGAGATCGATGCGTTCTCCATGACGCTGCCCCAGTTCTGGCATGTGAAATCCAAAACCGCAAACATCGAAAACGGCTACATCCACCGGATCTGGTTTTATAACGATTCCCCCCGGTCTCCCATGGGGTTGTGGTTGAACATGGATAACGCTTTGTTCAAGGACCGGGACGTCCGCTACGCCTTTGCCCATGCCATCAACGTGGAAAAGGTGATTGAAAAGGTCTTGTGGAACGATTTTGAACGGCTGGACCACGCCTTTGTCGGGTATGGCCCCTATTCCGATACCACCATTAATGCGAGAAAGTACGATCTTATCATGGTGAAGCAGTATATGGGAAAAAGCGGCTGGGAACGAGGGGCCGACGGTATCTGGACGAGAAACGGTAAACGGTTTTCAACGGGCGTGACCTATGGCTCCGACACGCATACACGAAAGTTGATCGTACTGAAAGAGGAGGCCAAAAGGGCGGGAGTGGAACTGAAACTGCAGTTGATGGATCCCAGCACTTGGTTCAAAAAGATTGCCGAGAACAAGCATGAGGTGGTATGGCTTCGGTTCGGCGGGGGGCTCAGGCCCTCCTTTTGGCAGTTCTATCATTCCGTCAACGCCCACAAACCCAATACCAACAACATCACCAATACCGACGATCCTGAAATGGACAAAATGATCGATGCCTACCGCATCGAACTTGCGGTTGAAGAAAGGATCCGGCTGTCAAAGGAGATTCAGCGAAAGGCCCATGAGATCGGGGCATTCGTGCCGACGACCACCATACCCTACGTGAGGTCGGCCTACTGGCGCTGGTGGCGTCTGCCGGAGGTGCCGGGCACCAAATTGTCGGGTGGATTGTTCGCTCCCTTTGACAGCATGACCGGCGGACTGTTCTGGTATGATGCCGTGTTGCACCGCGAGACCGAAGGCGCGCGGAAAAAAAGGGTTAAGCTGGCCCCTGTGACCCTGCTGGACGAAACCTACCGGCGGGTTAGCGAGCCGTGATGCCGCCGGGTATATCTGAAAGCGCGGGCATGAAAATGAATGACGAAAAACCCATTCTCACCGTTGAACACCTGACGGTTGCCTTCGACACAGACGGCGGGCGGGTCCGGGCTGTGGAGGATGTCAGTTTTTCCATGTTCAGCGGTAAAACCCTCGGGATTGTCGGGGAATCGGGCTGCGGTAAAAGTGTCACCGCCCTTTCCCTGATGCGTCTGTTGCCCAGGCCTTCCGGCATGATCGAGAGCGGATCCATCCATTTTGGCGGGACGGATCTTGTCCGCCTCACCCCTGAACAGATGCATCGCGTGCGGGGTCGTCGCATTGCCATGATCTTCCAGGAGCCGATGACCGCCTTGAATCCGGTGCACGCCATCGGCCGTCAGATCGGGGAGGTTTTCCGCTTGCATGACCGTCCCATGGATGACCCCTCCATCCGAAAAGCATCTGTTGATTTGCTTCAAAAGGTCGGCATTCCCGATCCCGTAGAGCGCCTTTCGGAATATCCCCATCAGATCTCCGGAGGGATGCGGCAACGTGTCATGATTGCCATGGCCATGGCGGGAAAACCCGGCATTCTCATCGCAGACGAGCCGACCACTGCTCTGGATGTGACCATACAGGCGCAGATCCTAGAGGAGATGAAAGCACTCCAGGCGCAAACCCGTATGGCCCTTCTCTTTATCACCCACGATCTCGGGGTGATTGCCGAAATCTGTGATGAAGTGGTGGTGATGTATGCGGGAAAAGTGGCTGAATCCGCACCGGTAAACCGGCTCTTCGAAGCACCGGCACATCCGTATACCATGGGGTTGTTAAGTTCCATTCCCCGGCTCGAATACCCGCGCAAGACCAAGCTCGATGTGATTCGCGGGATGGTACCGGGCCTGTTGGACCTGCCGGAGGGGTGCCGGTTCCAGAACCGATGTCCCTATGCCATGCCCATCTGCCAGGTGGAATCCCCCCCCATGCGGACAATTGCCGATCATCAATATGCCGCATGCTGGTTGTACCGGTAAGAAGGGGGAGACCTTGA
>CAZWAE010000122.1:7572-12047 GCA_964631805.1 uncultured Desulfobacteraceae bacterium
CCGAAGACATTCTGATCGTTAACAATCTCAAGATGCATTTTCCCATTCGCGGGGGCGTGTTTCGGCGAAAGACCGGGTCTGTTTTTGCGGTGGACGGCGTTTCGATCCGGGTCAAAACGGGGGAAACGCTGGGGCTGGTGGGAGAGTCCGGTTGTGGGAAAACGACATTGGGGCGCTGTATCATCCGGTTGTATGAGGCCACCGGGGGAGAGGTGATCTTTGACGGTGTGAACATCCTGAAAACCGGAGGGGAAGATCTCCGGCGTGTTCGGAGAGATCTTCAGATGATATTCCAGGATCCTTTCGAATCCTTGAACGCCCGGCATACCATTGGTGATATTCTTCTCGAACCTTTTATCATCCACGGGATCGGCACACCCGAAGCACGGAAGCGATCGGTGGGAAAACTGCTCGAAAAGGTTGGTTTGCCCAGAAGCAGCCTGGACCGGTTTCCCCATGAATTTTCAGGGGGGCAGCGGCAGCGGATCGGCATTGCCAGGGCCATCGCATTGAATCCGCGGATGATCATCTGCGATGAACCGGTGTCGGCCCTCGATGTATCGATTCAGTCACAGATCCTGAATCTGTTGCTGGCGCTTCAGGAAGAGATGGGGCTGACCTACCTTTTTATTGCCCATGATCTTGCCGTGGTCAAGCATATCTCAGATCATATCGCGGTGATGTATCTCGGTAAGATCGTGGAGTATGCCGGGGCGGACACCCTATATAAAAAGGCGCGCCATCCCTATACCATGGCGCTGATATCCGCTATCCCGGTTCCGGATCCCAAACGGAAAAGCCGCCGTCAGGTGCTTGCCGGAGATGTGCCGTCACCCATACATCCGCCCCCGGGGTGCGCCTTTCACACCCGATGTCCCTATACCGATGAACGCTGCAAAGCGGAAGTGCCGGAACTGAGGCCGGTTGACGGGGATGCCGCCCTTGCAGCTTGTCACCGGGTAGAGGAGATTCAGTCCCTTTCCGTATCATCTGTCTCCCCGAATCCGCTGTCCCGCAGGTAGCGAATCCCTGCTTTTACTTCCGAATCCGGTGTCCCCGGCGCAAGCTCCATCACCAGCGGAGTGCCGGGTTTGAGGCAGGCCTTTAGCGGATCGAAATCGATCTCTCCCGAACCCGGCGCCAGATGATCGTCAAGGCCGTTTGCATCGTGCAGATGTGCCCCCACCAGCCGGTTCCCGTATTTCTCCAAAAGTCCCCCGTTTGGGATCAGCCCGAGGCGTTCGTTGGCATGGGCATGACCCGTGTCATGCCAGTATCCCAAGGGTGCGCCGTCCAGCTCGGAGAAAATGGATTGGAAGTCGTAAAATCCCGGCAACTCATGATAGTAGTAGCGATTTTCAAGGGCGAAGGTGATTCCCAGTTTTTCAGCTGTGATCGCCAGCCGGTCCAGGCTGAAGAAAAGGCTGTCAAGGTGTCGGTCTTTTTTCCCTGACAATCGGTTTTTCATTTTTTCGATAAACAGTGTGGCTTCCGGGTTGTGGATCCGGCCGGATCGGAACCAATCCCGGAGGGTGGGCATGTCTGTTTCGATTTCCACAAAACCGCAGTGTAACACCACAAGAGGTGCCATAAGATCGTTGGCTACCTCAAAAGTCCTGACCGTTTGCCGGACGGCAAGGTTTCTCTTATCCCGGTCCAGATCGGATAAGGACAGCATATCCCCCCCGGGTCTCCATCCTTTCCGGTTCATGGGCGCCGGAAAGTAATTGTGGATGCTGACAATATCCAGACCTGAATTTTTTAACGGGACGCGCATCTGGTCGAACATTTTCCCGGTGATGCGGTATTCCAGTTCAACACCCGTTACCTCATAGCTTGTCAAGGCCTCGATCAACGCCTCTCCATTTTCAATTTGGTTCGATTTCCAGGATGTGGAAAGGGCGATCATGATGCGCCTCCTCTACAATTACATTTGACGTACAGTACACTGATTCCGATCTTGACGCGCAAGAGAATTCATCATAAAACAGGACCTCTACCTAAAACAGTTTCAGGCCACAGGACCGGATCCCCGGCGCTATTTTCGGGGTTCCTTTTCGGAGGATATCTTCAGTCATGGCATCCCATAGCATGCTTTTGGGCAGTATAGACGGCATCAAAAAGATAGATTTTGAACGCCTGAAGAGATCCCTGGACGCCTGTTTCGATGAGGTGCAATGGAAGGACAACCGGCTGACCATAAAGAGTTCGAGGGAGCACCCTCCAGTCAAAGAGATCTTTTCCAAAATCGCCGCGTCTGTTCAGCCGGGTTGTTTCGGATCATTATTGTATGTCGGCCACGGCAATATCGCCTGTTTCTATTTCGGGCACAAGCAATATGTCGGCCGGCGGTTTAAGGAACCGACACCACCTGAGTGGTGGTTGCCGGCATCTCCCTGATCGATTCCTCGGGTTTGCCGTTCAAGAAGATCCCAGCAGTTCTTTGAACCGGGAGATGGTCTTTTGATAATCGCGGCTGCCGAAAATTGCCGATCCGGCAACAAATACATCGGCGCCGGCTTCGGATGCCGTCTTGATAGTGGTTTCGTTGATGCCCCCATCGATTTCTATCAGCGTGGCCAGCTCCATCTCCGTTATTTTCCCCTTCAGCTCCCGGACTTTGTCAAGGACTCCCGGAATGAATTTCTGGCCGCCGAATCCCGGATTGACGCTCATCAGTTCAACGAAATCCACCATTTCCAAAACCCAGTCGATGGATGTCAGGGGGGTGGAGGGATTCAACACCACACCCGGGCGAACGCCGCACTCCCGGATGAGCTGAACGGTCCGGTTCAGATGGACGCAACTTTCCACCTGAACGGCGATGAGGTCGGCACCCGCTTTTGCAAATTCTCCGATGTAGCGATCCGGGTTTTCGATCATCAGATGGACATCCAGGGGAAGGGACGTCACCCGTTTCGCCGCTTCGACGATTAGCGGGCCGATGGTGATATTGGGCACAAAATGCCCGTCCATTACATCGATATGTATCCAATCCGCCCCTGCCTCTTCAACCTCCCGAATCTCTTCGCCCAACCGTGAGAAGTCGGCCGATAGTATTGATGGTGAGATCAGTTTCATCTTTTCATCTCCCGTTTCTTTCTCCCGTTATTGTTGCGGTCTAATCGAAAACTCTCGAAAATACCACCTCCCTGTCTTCGTAGACCCGTAGGGTCGCTTTTAGTACGGTGGGGACCAACAGCAGGATCTCTTCACCCGGCGGTATGTATTCATTGAACAGATCTTCCGCTGTATGGTGCCCTTCCAGATGGACACGGACATGCCTTTTCAGAAAACCGGGCTGTACACGGTGGCGTATGAAACCGTCGGCATCCATGAAATTGGTGTTCTGGCTGCCCGGAATCCGGTTGACCACAAGGTTTACCACCGATCTCTCCGCCACGGGATGGCCCGGGAGCGGATCCTGTCCGATCACCGTGTTCGGGGGCTTCTCCTTTTGGAAAGCCGTTTCCATTTTTCCCAGTTCAAGGTTGATATTTTCTATCATTTCAACCGCATTTTCTATGGGTATATCTGAAAGGTGCGGCATTTTATACCATTTCATCCGGGGGCCGGTGCTGATCAGGAGGTCCGTACACCTGGAACGGGCCGTTTGCATGCCGGGGGAGGGGACCTGAGAGATGACGCGATCTTTTTCCACCGAGGGGTGGGAAACAAATGATCGGTTCCCCTGGCAGAATCCGTTGCCTTCCAGGATCAGCAGTGCCTGCTGCATGTGCAATCCTGTCAGCCGGGGCATCGGTATGGTATCGGCTCCCTTTGACATCACGACCCTGACCTGCCGTCCGCTCTTTATCTCCGTACCGGGCGCCGGGTCCTGGGAGATGACATGGTTTTCCGGGATGGTGCTGCTGTATTCCGACCCTTTTATTTTGGCATTCAGACCCAGGCCGGAGAGTATTTTTAAAACCTGCACCGCGTTATGCCCTGATAATTCCGGAACCACGACGGTATCCTCCCCTTTGATCAGGAGCCTCATGGTCAGGTAGGCGCTGGCTCCAAACAGGGTAAGGAAGACGACCGAAAAAATTGTGACTTTCAATACCCGGGTCATCACGGTCTGCGTCTCAATCTGGCGGCAAAAAAGCCATCCATCTGATGTTCATGGGGTGTTGTTTTCATAAACCCCTGCTTGTTCAGGATTTCGCCTGCTGTGGCTGGGAATCCTGACCCGGGGTTGTCAATACCAAATTCGGGATGGTTATTCAAAAACTCTTTCACAACCGCCTCATTTTCATCGGGTTCAATACTGCACACGGCGTAAACCAGTATGCCGGAAGGTTTTACCCGGCGAGCCAGATGCGCCAGAAATTGTTTCTGGCGTTTTGCGGACTCGGCCGGAGTTCCCTTATCCAGGCGCCACTTGGTATCCGGATTGCGCCGGATGACGCCGATCCCCGAACAGGGGGCATCCAGAAGTATGCGGTCATACAAAGGATGGGGAAGCTTTAGAT
>CAZWAE010000123.1:0-11913 GCA_964631805.1 uncultured Desulfobacteraceae bacterium
AGTTTGTAGCACTATGTATTGATTGGCGACTCATTGTTTTCGGGTCCGAAAGGTTTAAAGACAATTAACAATTGGGGAAGCAGTGTCAGAGCGGCTATCAAAGCAAATAACATGGCCAATCCTGTCAGGAAGCCGAAATAGATACTGGGAATGAAATTGGACAGGGCGAGGATTGAGAATCCCATGATAATTGTTACCGAAGTGTAGTACATGGCATTGCCGATGCTTTCATGGCATTTGAAAAGTGTCTCAATATAGCGTTTGTGAACATTAAACTCCTGAATGAATCTGTAGAGGTAGTGAATCGTATTGTCCACAGCAATACCGATACTTATCGCCGCAACCGTGATAGTCATCATATCAAGAGGAATATTCAGCCAACCCATCACACCCAGAACGGCACAGATGGCAAGCAGATTGGGAATAATGGCAATCAAAGCCACTTTTAATGAGCCAAACAAGATGAGAAACATGACGGTCAGAACCAATACAACGACTCCAAGCGTCAGGATCTGTGACTCGAACAGGCTCTGCAGCATATTGTTGTACAGCACCAGCATGCCGGTCAGATGGATTTGCTCCCTCTTAAATCCCAGTTTTCCGACCAAATCACGCCGTATCTTTTTCAGCAATTCGTTTCGATGCAGAGACTTCTCCGAATCCTTAACACGGACTGAAAAACGCAACTGATTGTGCGCCGCCGATACATAGGGTCTGAATATCCTGCCTTGAAATTCGTCGGGCAAGCTGCTGTACAGCAGCGCCAGTTGAAAATTATCCAACGGCTTATCGTTATTCAGGTCTTTTGTGATTTTCAGCATCGTGGCCAGCGACATCACTTTTCCGGTCTCGGGTAGACCGTTCAGATAGTCGTGAACTTTTGAGGCCTGCTCCATTTTGTCGGCTGTGAACCAGTATTTCTCGTCATTCTCTGTTTCATCGTATTCATCAAAATTGTTAAAATCATCATCACCGCCTTCAGCGATCTCGGGAGCGGATGAAGGGACATATGCCTCTGGTTCAGGGATATCGATGATAACATCCAGGGGGGTGGTTCCGCCTAGTTTGCGATCGATGACTTTCATGCCTTGATGGATCTCGGTTGAGTCTTTGAAGTAATCAATAAAACTATTTTCCACGACCAGTCTGGAAATTCCCAGAGCACTGATGACAAAGATGATAGCACTGGTCACCAAAACCATTTTTCCGTGCGCGACTGTGATTCCGGATAGGAACGAAGTCAGTGAAAATCGTAAACTCTGCCTAACCCGCATAGGTTTTTTATCCAGCAGCATTAACCCGGCGGGAAAAAGCAGGTGTGTCACCACCAAAGAGACAATTATGCCGACAATCATCATCCAGGCAAACGTTTTTACCGGCAGAATATCGCTGAGCATCAGTGAGCCGAAACCGATAATTGTTGTCAGGGCTGAATATATCAAGGGCGTCGCCATCAGACGGCCTGTATCGAGAATAAGTGTACGCTGCGGGGCATCAGGGTTGCTGATTAGCAGGTCGCGGTAGCGGATGATTAGATGGATGGAGATAGCCATGGTGATGATGAGTTGTAAGGATATAAAATTGGAGGATATGACTGTAACCGGCCACCCAAACATACCCAGTAGCCCCATCATAGCGATTGCGGAACATGCACAGCAGATAATCGGTAAAAAAACCCATCGTAAATTTCTAAAAATGAAACTCAGGGTGATGATCAGCAAGCACAAAACCCCGATGCCAAATATTTTGAGATCGTTTCTGATGAAGCTGATCAAGTCATCGGTGATCATGCTGATTCCGCCTAGAAAAAGCACCGCATCCTCACGGTAGGTGTCCATAATCGCTCGGATGGCAGCGATATCCTGGTGACGGGTTTTTTTCATCGCATCCTTATATTCATGAAGTTGTTGCGTCGCCTTTATTAATTCATTCATCTCGACCGCCGATAGCTTCCGATTTAGTTTTTTCCCCCGTAAATCGTCACGACGGGCCAACAGATCTTGATAAACCGTATCGGTGTGGAATTTGATCTGGAGCGCGGTGGTCTTAAGATCCGGGCTGACCAGCAAGTTCTGATAGAGATGGCTGGTTTTGAATTCCTTTTTGGCAAGATCCCGATCTGTTGTGGACGATTCAAGAGTACGAAGGCCAGCGCCGAGATCCTTAAATGGTACGGACGGGCTTTTCAGCAACGGGGCATCCAGTATTGAAAATACCGATGACACATTCTTCATCAGCCTTAGCTCATCCCGCAGGCGGGTCAGATTAATCAGCGCCTCATCTGAGAACAGATCGTTTTCAGGGGTATAGGTCATCAGCAAATAATCATCCCCTCCAAAACGGGATTCGATGAGTCTTGAGTATTGCAGATCCTCGTCAGTTTCCAGAATCAAGGTTTCAGCGGATGCGTCCATCTTAAAATCCGTCGCATGATAACCGAGGAAAGAAATCAAGGACAAAAGACAAAACAAGATGATCAAAGGTCGATCCAGGATGATTTTATCATAAAGAAAGATTAACGAGGATTGCCATTTCATCATAGTGACAGCATATTATCCATTCGGTTGTGGATTTGAAGTGGGTTCAGAAATCCACAATTCGGAGGTGTAGAATTTTACGGATTAGCCGAGACTTCCATTTTCGTCATCAGATCGTCGATGGTCCCTTCACGCAGGATCCTGTTAAATTGTGCGCGATAGCTTTTTACAATGCTGACGTCCTGAATCTCCAGGTCATAGATCTTCCAACCGTTTCCGGATTTATAGAACTTGTACAACATTGAAATTTTTTTTCCTTTCGCAGCCAGGTACGTCTGGACATGGATCTTTTTTTTAACCTGAACAGGTGCGTCGTAAAAAATCCTTTCATCGGTATAAAGCGTCAGCTTATTGATGTATGATGCCCTCAGTCGTTTGATGAAAAGTTGCGCCAATCGCTTTTTTTTTTCGTTCGGAAGACCGGACCAGTGCTTCCTCCCCAAAGACAGCTTTGTCATTAACTCAAAATCAAACAATGGCGTAATGATTTCAACAACCTGCCTGTTTTTTATCTGTTGCGGGAGGTCTTTTTTTTGTAAAATCGAAAACATAGTGTCAAGTTTGCTTTTTAGTAGCTCCGTTGGAGCAGGATGGTCATATGCCATCACTGTCTGACACAAAACAAGCAGGATTAGAGCAATGAGCAGTATGTATTTCATAACCTTTAACTCACTTTTTCAATCAATAAATGGCACCACAGCCAGCAGGAAACAATGCATACATATATCCCAAGTTATGAATCTTTTGACTGTCGATATCCCGGTAAACGCACCGATCCATGACCAGATAATTTCAAATGTAGCACTTACAAGCTGTCCATCATTGACCCAAGTCAATTTTCCGTTTTCATTTTGAATGATTTAGACATAGCGACTGTGATATTTATTGGCTTCATTTAGAGGATTATCGGCAAGAGCTTGAGGGCTTATCATTGCGGTATGTCAACAGGAAGGTAACCACGTCTCCCATTTGAATTATCGCAATGGTATGGTTACGTCACCGAGGTCAAGACTCCACTGGATGGTCGTAGTGTTGCGGATTTTTAGCAAGCCGCTTAAAAATCGGTTGACATGTCACAATGTAGTATGCAAGCATGGGTCAGAAGATGAGTTGGCACCTCTTCTGACATATTGTACTACTTCCCAAACCTCCTGAGTAATGGGCGGTCTACCCTCCATAGACCGCCCGCTCCTTTTTCTGCTTTTATGCCGGGTCATTTGCTGGATGAAAATTCCATCCTGCCCTGAATGATTTTGTCATCGAAGTTATCACAATGAGATAATCTCAGACTTGTTTCGATCCCGGGATAAACCTGAAACAAAAGAAGAGGCGGAGCCTAAAAGGCCCCGCCTATGTATATCGGTCAGTCTCTGGTATCACAATCGCCATAGCCCATGTTGGCACCAAGTTGTTGCCGTCGACCTTCTTGAAAAAGTTACGCCTGCCTGATCAATCTGTTTAAGATTTATGTTTCGTAGTGCCATAAAACGGACATGCAGACAGGCCTATTTTCCGCAGTCGGACCGGGCCGCTTCAGATACGATGGCCCCGTACTGCGAACCGGTAATCCGGCCGATTTTTTTGTAGGCCCTTGCCACACTGGCGACACAACCGGTATATTCGCCGTGGTTTTCCCAGGCCGTCCCGTCGGCCTTTGCGTCACAGGGACACTGCAGGGCAACCTCGTCTATAAACTCAAGCCCCGAAATTAGATAGAACCCGCTGTCACCGATATACGTCGCCGTGCCAGTGCTTCTGTCAATCTCGTAAAGGCTGTTGTTGACCACCGCCCACAGCTTACCGCCAGGCCCTGCCGCAATGCCGATTCCGCTGTCCTGAAGGCCGGTGGGGCCCACAAAAACGGCTTCACCGGTATTGAGATCGACGGTATACAAGTCAAGCGGAAAATTGCGCGACCCACTGAGCAGGTAAAAGACATCGTCATCAATGGTTCCGCCGTTGCCCCGCACGGTGAATCCAAGGCCGGAGCCGACCGGAACGGCCAGACCGGTGGTCGGATCGATCCGCAACAGGCTGCTGCTTCGGCGATCGATGCCGTAGAGTTGCCCGTCTTTTGAAAATCCCATTGCCTGCACGGAATATTCGATACTTGCATTAGTGGAATTGCGAATCACCCCGATAAAGTCCGTTTCCCCGGTATTCGGGTCCAGCAGGACCAGGTGGGATTCGGCCGGAACTGGAAGAACCGTCATAGAAGCATACAGCAAACCGCTGTGCTCCGAGAATGCCAGCGATACACCGGGATCGGAAATAACACCGATCCGGTTTCCTGCGCCGGTTGCCGAATCCAGTTCTAGCAGGGTTCCGGTTCCATCCGGATCCGGGCAGAATGGCACTTTGGCACAATCATTATTGGTTGCCGCCACAAGTCTTCCGGGACGCTCGGCAAAAGCAGCACCTGTTAAAGCCAGGACCAGTAAACTCGAGGCCAGCAAGCCGACGATCATTTTGTGTTTCATGACGCCCTCCTTACCTGTAAAATGTGTTGATCTTAATGATGTCCGAATAATCCAAACCGGCGGTTAGATGCAGGTTGGATTATTTTATGAATAATTCAGCCCTACTGAGACCGGCATTGTAAAAGGCGCATTTGAGATCTGGATCACAGATTCATCCAGATACCACAATGTGACATGTGAATCAAGGGTGTTTGAAATATCCAATTAATTGAATCTTTGCGATTTACGTTCCCTATCTATCGCCGCGATCCCTTTTACCGAAACTTCATTACGACCAAAGTGACGTCATCCGCCTGAGGGGTTTCTCCCCGGAACCTTGCAACCGCATCGAAAACGGCCTTGCAGATGTCGCCGGCCCCATGACCGGCGTTTTTTCGGATGACATCTTTAAACCGCTGCTTTCCGAACATCTCTCCCTGATGATTTTGGGCTTCCCAGACACCGTCAGTGGATAAAATGACGATCTGCCCGGATTGGACCGAAGTCGTGTAATCTTTGTATTGATAGTCCCCATTGACGCCGATGGCCAATCCCCGACCTCCCAGTTCTTTAAAATCGCCCGTATCCGGCAAATAAACGAAAGCCGGGTCATGGCCGGCGCGAACCCACGAGATCCTGTTGGTCTCCGATTCGAGCACCATGAAAAACAGGGTCATGAACTGGCCGGTCTCTTCCGTATCGGCAGTCACCAAACGATTCACGTCCGTGATAATCTCCGCCACCGATCCGGACTGCGTCACGCGGCCGTGGAGATATGCCCGCACACCCGCCATGAGCAGAGCGGATGAGATGCCGTGACCGCTGACGTCACCGACGACAACGGCTGTTTGAAAGGGGCCTTTTCCGGTCAGATCGATAAAGTCGTAATAGTCTCCCCCGGTTTCGTCACAGTAGAGACTACGGCCCGCCACTTCCAACCTATCGTTCTGTGGAGGCCTCCGGGGCAGCAGGCTTTGCTGCACCTCCTGGGCCACGTTCAAAGCGGCAATAATCTGTTCAAGGGTCCTGGAATAGTCTGCAAGCCGGTCGTAGAGCTGGGCGTTTTCCAAAGAGATGGCCGCCTGGGCGCAAAGGGTGTGCAGGATTTCAAGGCGCTCCGGGGTAAAGGCACCCGTGATCAGATCGTTTTTAAGATACAGAATGCCGGAAAGTTTCCCTTTATTGATCAACGGTGTGCACAACACGGATCTGGGTTTGTTGCGTCGGATCCAGGGATCGGCGGCAAACTTGCCCGCGGAAGCTGCATCGCTCAACACGACGTTTTCGTGTGTCCGCGCCACGTAATGGACAATGGCCGATGATAGATCCGGGCTCTCATCAATGGGAATGGATTGTCGGATTTCGGTGTTGTCCGATCGGATTGCGCCTTCCGCCTCGATTGTCAACCGGTCTTCGGTCTCGAAGATCAGAAACCCTTTTTCCGCACCGGCATTTTCAACCACCACGGCCATCAATTTTTCGAGAAGCCTGTCCAGTACGATCTCCTGTGACAATGCACCGGTGGCTTTCATTACCGAGGAGAGATCCAGAGAAACGCGGGGTTCGCTGGATGTCGTCGTCGTACTGGATTCCGTCTGAACCGGAAGCCCGCCGGTCGCTGCATCGGCATTACGGAGCAGTTCCGGGTAGGTTTCATCCAGATGGTCGATCTTGCCTGTAGCGCCCCACAGGAGAAAGCAATAACGGGCCTTTTCAATGTAAGCCCGTGCCACAAGGGTTTTACCCTTGTTGAGGTAGAACCTGGCGGCCAATTCATTGGCCTGGGCCTGGTCGTTGATATACTCGTTTTCCCCGGCACCCTTGATGGCCCTGTCATATAGATCCATGGCCTCGGTGTCCCGCCCTGAAACGCGACAGCGCTCGGCTTCAACCAGATGGTATTTATGCAGGAAATTCATGGGTGCATGCCGTGCCCATTTTTTCAGTTTTTTTTGGTTCGCGGCTACTTTCCGGAGATGGCGTTTTTGTGCATCCCGATCACTACCGGTACAAAGAGCCAGACGAATCAGTGAATCAATATATGGGAACCTAACCGCCATGATCGTACTCACCATGGCATCCATGAACTTTTCGGCCCTTTCCGATTGCGCAAGGGCCTGAACGTAATCCCCGAACGTATAGCATAGAGCGGCACTGGGCATATATACCGCACCCAGCATTATCGGGTTGTCCGATTCGGCATTTTCACTCAGAATCTTTTGGACATCGGTAAATTCGCCAGTCAGACGACACGGATCCTCTGCTTGTCCGCGAAGGTTCGCCACGATCTGAGCCATCAATTTTATCAGGAAAAGGGTCAACTCCTGCCCCAACGGTCTTACGGCCTCGATTTGGGCGGCAATGGTCCTTTCAAGTTCATCCAGCTTAAACCCGGCGTCAAATTGGAAGACACAGCGGGAAAACGCACAAAATCCTGCGGTCTCAAAATCCCCATTATCCAGGTTCCGTTGGAATTCCTCCATCAGCGGCGGCACGGATTCCCGGAAATGGCTTTTCCACCACCGCAGGTGGGTGTTGAACATATAGGTTACCCGCGGTTTGACCGCAGGAAACCGTTCAGCCAGCTTCAAGCCGGCCCGGCCGAACCGGTAGCCGGTTTCGATTTCACCGATAGCGCCGCATCGTATCAGCCCGTGGATAGTCAATCCGACGGCGCTGCTATCGGTTACACCGGTTCGGAGCATGATCGCAGGTGCGGTAATCGAAAACAAAGCCATCAACTCGGGAACGGTGAAATAGATGGAAGCACCGGCACGATTGACAAGATCCACTCCCGCTTCCAGATCGGAATAACGCGTCTTGTCCAATTCTGCCAGATCGGCCAGATCTTCGATGCGCTTTCCCATGAGGGCCAGTTTCGTCCTTATCAGCGCCATGAGCAAATGCAGTTTTGCGGGCTTTGCCGGATACCTGACCCCCAGCTTGCCGGCGATTTCAAGAGCGGTTCCGACCGCCTTTGTATGCTGGTTTCGGGCCGCAAATGCCTGGATCGTAACGCTGTGGACCTTGACCTGATCCAGAAGGGTCCGCGCCCGTTGGGTCACCATTTTCGCCAAAGACGCCATGCGGTCATAATCAAGATTCAAGTATGCGGCTTCGGCGGCTTCTTCATGGAGGGCCAGCGACAGCTCATAGTGGGTTTCCCAGCTGTCGGTTCCGAGACATTCAATCCCGACGGTCAGATAATTCAGTGCGGTTTCCCAGGCGGCGGAGCTCTTGGCCCGTCTGCCGGCCCTGAGATTCAACGCAGCCAGTTCATGGTTTTCCGCTTCGGTTTCGATCAGGTGAGCTCCAAAATTCAATTGGCCGACCAGATCAAAGAGGATCTCTTCCTGCCGCTCGGCAGGGGTGTTTTTCATCATCAACCGCCCGACCTGAAGGTGGACACCGGACCTTTCCGCTTCGGGAATGAGCGAATAGGCCGCCTGGCGGATGCGGTCATGGGTAAATTTGTACGCCTCCGCCTCACCGCTTTCGATGACCGGAACTACCAATCCCTCTTCCAATGCTTCTTTCAGCGCATCGAGGGCGGTTCCCCCGAGGGGACGCTCATAGACAACCTTCAGCAGATCCATCTCAAACCGGTACCCGATGACCGAGGCCAGTTCCAATATGTTCCGGGTCCCATCGGTCAGCTTTCGAATCCGGTCGGTCATCAACGCCACCACATTGCCGCTGATTTCCCGGGCGCTGATCCGATCCGTATCCCACAGCCAGCGCTGGCCGGACCGGTCAAATCTTAAAATACCATCGTTGTAAAGCGACGATAAAAACTCTCCTACAAAGAAAGGGTTGCCGCCGGTTTTTTCCATCAGAAGCCGTGCCGGCGGTACGGCATGCCCGGGGGAACAATGAAGGGTGTCCGCGATCAATTCGGAGAGGTGTTCCACTCTCAGCGGCGCCAGATGGATCTGGTGGAATTGCGTCCCCTTTTTCTGTAACTTGTCCCTTGTCTTGACCAGGATATGCCCTGAATCGGTTTCATCTTCACGATACGCACCGATCAGAAACAGGAAGTCGGTTGCTTCATCTGTCAGCATGCTTTCCAGCAGTGCCAGTGAGGTCGGGTCGATTCCACTCAGAAAATCCAGGAACAACACCAGGGGATGTTCCGGACGGCAGAATACACGGATGACGTTTTGCCAGGCCAGGCGAAGGCGGTTTTGTGCAGCGATCGGCTCCAGGGGGGCGACCTCAGGCTGTCGGCCGATGATCAACTCGACCTCGGGCACCAGGTCTATCATGACCTGCCCGTTCGGCCCCAGGGCAGACAGTAGTCTCTCCCGCCATTGGTTCAGGCTGTGTTCATTTTCGATCAAAACCTGATCCATAAGATCCCTGAAAGCGGCAATGAGTGCACTGTACGGAATGTCGCGTTCGAACGGATCGAACCGGCCGTAAATGAAGTGTCCGCCTTTTCGGGCGACAGTTTGCCGGATCTCCCTGACCAGAGATGTTTTACCGATCCCGGCCGGCCCGGAAACCAGCATCATCTGCTTTTTCCCACGGCAAACCCGGTCAAAGGCCGACAGCAGGGTCTTCACTTCGTGCTCTCTGCCGTAAAGCTTCTGGGGAATATGGAATTTATCGGCGATATCGTTTCCGCCCAGGGAGAAAGGCTCGACCCTTCCTGAAGCGTGAAGGCTGTCTCGGCATCGCTCAAGATCGGCATTGACGCCGGCGGCACTCTGGTAGCGGTCTTCCGGATTCTTGGCCAGAAGTTTCATCACGATATTGGACAACGCCACCGGTATTTCCGCGTTCAATTTCCGAGGTGACCGGGGCTTTTGCGCGATATGCAAATGCACGATTTCCAGTTCGTCTCCGGCTGTGAAGGGAAGACGTCCGGTCAGCATCTGATATAGGGTCACACCAAAGGAGTAGTAATCGGTACGCCAGTCAATCCTCCTGTTGAGTCTGCCGGTTTGTTCCGGCGACATATACGCAAGGGTGCCGGAGATCCGGTCTTTCGTCTGGATCTCCACGGCTCTGCGCGGCAGGACAGCGGATGAACCGAAATCGATGATTTTTATCTGTCCATTGGACAGATTCAAAATGATATTGGATGGTTTGATATCTCTATGGATGAGGTTGGCAGAATGTAAATCTCCGATAATATTTATGATACCAATTGCAATGCCAAGGATTTCATCCAGGATAAACGCTTCCGATTCCATTAAATTGGCCAGGGACTCACCTCCGAAATCCTTAAAGATCAGCACCGGCCGATTCCCACATTTTTCAATAGAAATGGGTTCTATAGCGCCATCCACGTCCAAATTCATCGTCGTTTCATATTCACGCCTGTATCGACGAATCTCTTCAGGAGACGGATATTCTTCCCTCAAAACCTTGAGAATGACCGGTTCCCCGTTCACGATCCGATGAGCCCGGTAAACCAGAGATCTGGAGCTTTCATAAATGCTATTGATTATTTCAAAGCCCGGAATAGAAATCATCATGTTCCGTCTTGAGATAGGGAAAATCCGAGAGCGTATGCGGCATAACCATCAATGCGCATTCTCTCCGTTTTCAATGCTGTGAAATGCGTGGATACAATGTTGAGTTGGGATTCAGTACTCTATATGCACTCTTTGACCCTTATTTGCAAGGCTCATTCTTGGAACGACAGGCGTCAATTTTACCTGTTCACTGGCGGGGAATCATCGTCGCCGGATTCCGCTTTGCCGTCCACTTCCAACAATGCATCCTCAAGCCCGTCCCGGTAGCGTTTCCCGGCGTACCAGTCCACCTGTCGACAGATCCCCCGGATAAGGCTCACATCCTGGGCGCGAAGCTGGAGCCGGGTGAAAAACTGCCGCAGCTTGTGCATCCAGTAATCGGGATTTTCGGGGTTCAGATAGCTGATCCGGACGAGAATCTCCTTTAACTGGTCGTACATGCCGTCCAGTTCGTGCCGGGAGGCCAGCCGGGGGGCAAATTGAGAGGGTTGTTTACGGCTGGCAAGATGGAGTTCGTAGCAGATCACCATGACCGCCTGGGCAAGGTTCAGTGAGGAGAATCCGGCGGTGGGGATGTTGACCAGTTCGTGGCAAAGGCGCAGCTCTTCGTTGGTCAGGCCCCGGTCTTCCGGGCCGAAAACCACGGCAATTCGATTTTCTTTGGAGATGGGAATCAACCGCCGGGCCAGCACCGACGGCCGCAATACCACCTCCCGCTGACCGCCGAGCCTTGCTGTGGTTCCCACCACATAGTGGAAATCGGCTACGGCATCGCTGAAGGTTTCGTGGATCGCAATATTTTCCACCACCTCCCAGGCGGCATGGGTGGCCAGCTTCATGATGCGGGAAAGATTATACTGTTCCGGATCGACCACCACAAGGTTGCGGATGCCCATGTTGCATGCCGCCCGTGCCGCCGACCCGATGTTTTCCGGAAACTTCGGATGCAGCAGCACGATGGCGATGTTATCCAGAACAATACGTTCCGTCATCAGCCGACGATTTCAAGGCTGTTGAAAAAATAACCGATCTCAAAAGCGGCCGTTTCCGGTGCATCGGACCCGTGCACCACGTTTTTTTCGATATCGGTGGCGAAATCCGCCCGGATGGTGCCAGGATCGGCTTCTTTGTAGTTGGTGGCGCCCATGAGGGTGCGGTACCGGGTGATGGCGTTTTCCCCCTCCAGGACCATGACGATGCAGGGCCCGGAGGTCATGAACTCGGTCAGGCTGCCGAAAAAGGGTCTCTCCTTGTGAACGGCATAGAACCCTTCGGCCTGGGGCCGGCTCATCCGGATCATTTTCATGGCCCTGATCGTAAGGTCGCTGCCTTCCAAACGCTTGATCACCTCTCCTGCAATCCCCCGGCTGACGCCGTCGGGTTTGATAATCGACAATGTTCTTTCCATGATGTGGTTTCCTTTCCTTATTTTTT
>CAZWAE010000124.1:0-11781 GCA_964631805.1 uncultured Desulfobacteraceae bacterium
ATGGACCTGGAGACCGGGGATCCGTCCCTTGAAAAAGCCCTCAATAAATTTGAGGAGGGAATCCAATTGGCAAAATTTTGTTCTGAAAAACTAGATGAAACGGAAAAAAAGGTCGCCGCCTTGATGAAGGACCGTAACGGTGCCTTGGAGGAACATCCGTTTTTTGATGGGAAGGATGAAACCGTTTAAATGCAAACCTTTCTGTGCTATCAGATATGAAAAATACCGCCCCAGACTTTGATCTCCGTTCCTATCTTCATAGGCAGCGTGAGCGCATCAACCAGGAACTGTCCGTTATGTTGGAAGCCCCTTCCGGAGAGTCGACCCGGCTGATGGAAGCAATGCGCTATTCCCTCATGGCAGGCGGAAAAAGATTGAGACCGATTTTATGCCTTGCCGCCGCGAATGCAATAGGAAACCACGAGGACAACATGATCCTGTCGACAGCATGTGCCTTGGAACTGGTGCATACCTATTCGTTGATTCATGATGACCTGCCGGCCATGGACAATGATGAACTGCGGAGAGGTAAACCGACCTGCCATGTTATTTTCGATGAGCCCACCGCCATTCTGGCAGGCGATGCCCTTTTAACCCTAGCCTTTGAAATTTTATCGGGTTTGGGTTCGAAAAGCAGTAATGATGCAAAGGAGTGGTTGGCGGTGATACACACCGTTTCAAAAGCCATTGGCTTTAGCGGCATGGTCGAGGGCCAGATGAGGGATATTGCCGCTGAGGGGAGCCGCCTCGGACAGAGTGAACTTGAAACAATGCATGCATTAAAGACCGGTGCCCTCATCAAGGCCTCGGTGCACACCGGTGCCCTCCTCGGCGGGGGAAACCCGGAGGAAATTGCCCGGCTGACCGATTATGCCGGATTCATCGGGCTGGCTTTTCAAGTCGTGGATGACATCCTGAACGTGGAGGGAGATCCGGAGTTGCTGGGAAAATCGGTGGGAACGGATACGGCTCACAATAAGGGAACCTACCCTTCCGTTTTAGGGATTGATGAATCCAGGGTTTTCGCTGCAAAACTTATCGATAACGCCTTGCAGGCGATTGACAATTTTGATAAGAGGTCTGATCCTTTAAGGGCGCTTGCCGCATACATCGTTGAGAGAAAACGCTGAGGCGTTCATCCAACGACAATCCGATGTCGCCTCAATGATAAGAGTGGTGGACTCAGCAGCAGGGGCAAATGGGAATCAATCTATCAAGGAGCGTGTTAAGATTTGGGTCTTCTGGAAACCATCGAATCACCGGCTGATTTAAAAAAGTTGCCGAGATCGGATCTTCCGTCACTAGCCGCAGAGATTCGGCAACAAATTGTTGACGTCGTCTCTCAGAACGGAGGTCATCTGGCACCCGGCCTGGGAGTCGTGGAACTCACCATCGCCCTTCACTATGTGTTCGACATGCCAAAAGACAAAATTATCTGGGATGTCGGGCACCAGGCATACGCCCACAAGCTCCTGACCGGGCGGAGAAACCGTTTTCCGTCTCTCCGTTCTCACGGTGGCATTTCCGGGTTTACGAAGATCAGCGAAAGCCCATACGATGCCTTTACCACCGGACACAGCAGCACCTCCATTTCGGCAGGCCTTGGTATTGCGACGGCCAAATGCCTGAAAAAAGAGCCATCCAAGGTGATTGCGGTCATCGGCGACGGTTCCATGACAGCGGGCCTGGCTTATGAGGGACTCAACCAGTCCGGTGATACCCATCACGATAAGGATCTCATCGTCATCCTCAATGACAACGACATGTCCATCGGGCCGAATGTCGGAGCATTGTCTTCTTTTTTGAGCCGTACATTTTCAGCTAAAAAACTCCAGGTATGGCGTAAAGAGATTGGGTCGCTTCTAAAGTCATTGCCGGGTATCGGGGATGATGTTTATCAACTTGCCAAACGCTCAGAAGAGTCCTTCAAAACTTTTATAACACCCGGTATGCTTTTTGAAGCGTTCAATTTTGAGTATTTTGGTCCCATTAACGGCCACAAGCTGAACCATCTTATTGATATTCTGAATAATATAAAGTATTTAAATGAACCGGTGCTTCTCCACGTCTCCACCGTAAAAGGTAAGGGCTATCAACCTGCGGAAGATAACCCCGTCTATTTTCACGGATGTCCCAGTTTTGATGCCGAAACAGGTACTTGTGTGGAAATAACCAAAGAAATTCCCACCTATACGGAGGTGTTTGGCAAAACCATGCTGGAGATGGGAACAGAAGACGAGAGGCTCATTGCGGTGACCGCAGCCATGCCCGAGGGTACCGGTTTGATGAAATTTGCCCAAGAGTTTCCTAAACGATTTTTCGATGTCGGCATTGCCGAGCAGCACGGCGTCACTTTTGCCGCCGGCTTGGCAACCGAGGGACTAAGGCCGGTGGTCGCGATATATTCCACCTTTCTTCAGCGGGCCTACGATCAGATCCTGCACGATGTTTGCATCGAAGCCCATCCGGTAGTGTTTGCTATTGACAGGGGCGGTATTGTCGGGGAGGACGGCCCAACCCATCATGGACTGTTCGATCTTTCCTATCTCAGAAGCCTGCCGAATATGGTGGTGATGGCGCCGAAAGATGAAAACGAGCTCCGCCGAATGATGAAAACATCTTTTGAACATGACGGTCCCGTAGCTTTTCGCTATCCCCGTGGAGATGGAATGGGAGTCCCCCTGGAAAATCCGGTGATACCCATCCCCATCGGCGAAGCCGAAGTCCTCGAAGAGGGCGACGATATCCTCATTCTCGCCATTGGTAGGATGGTGGGTGAAGCGCTGGCTGCACAGGAATCCTTGCAGGAAAAGCGAATTTCCGCCACCGTTGTAAATTGCCGTTTTGTCAAACCGATGGACGAAAAACTGATCCGGAAATTAGCCGGAAAGATACCTCGGATCATAACAGCCGAAGAAAACGTCCTGAACGGGGGCTTTGGCAGCGCTGTTCTGGAATGTCTCAGCGACGGTGGCATTTCCGGTTTTAAGCTACAGCGTATCGGGATTTCCGATCAATTTATTGAACACGGATCCCAGAAATTGCTAAGGTCCAAATACGGCCTGGATGCCGGGAAGATCACTGAAACCGCAGTAAAGATGATGAATGAGCCGGCAACCTAAAATTCGATTGGATCAGGCGGTGGTTGAAAGGGGCATCGCCGACAGCCGTCATCGCTCCAAAGCCCTGATCATGGCCGGTAACATCCTGGTCGACGATCACCCCATCGACAAACCCGGTACTAGAATTTCACCCGATGCCGCTGTCATTTTGCGGGGTGAGCCATTGCGTTTCGTCAGCCGTGGCGGACTGAAAATTGAAGCCGCTTTGAAAACGTTTAAGGTCGATGTTGGGGGAAACGTGTGCCTGGATGTGGGCGCCTCCACCGGTGGCTTCACCGACTGCCTGCTCCAGAACGGTGCGGCCCATGTTTTTGCAGTGGATGTGGGATATGGACAACTGGCCTGGCAGTTGAGGCAGAATCAGCGCGTGACAGTTCTTGAGAGAACCAACATTCGCTATCTATCCCCTGAAACCATCGATCAACCCATTGATCTCATCACCATAGACGTGTCGTTTATCTCCCTCAAGCTGGTCGTCCCCACCGTATTACAATTTTTAAAAGAGGGGGGAATGATTCTGGCATTGATCAAACCCCAATTTGAGGTCGGAAAAGGACAGGTGGGCAAAGGGGGCGTCGTCAGGTCCCCTGCCCTGCACGACGCTGTTATTGATGATTTGACGGAATTTTTCAAAGAATTGGGGTTGAACCGCCAGGGCCTGATCCCCTCCCCCGTTTTGGGACCCAAGGGAAACCGGGAGTTTATCATTTACCTATTGCCGGACGATCCTTCCTGAAAACAGCGTTTAGGTCACGAGAATGGCTGAATTGGCTTGATTTTTTCCAGGCAAACGGATAGATAAAATCTTTTAAACAATTGGGAATAATAAGTCAATCCATAGAGAGGAGCTTAAATGACTGAAATGGTTGATATGCTAAGAAATATCTCACTGGTCGCTCACGGGGGTGCGGGGAAAACGTCCCTGGCCGAGGTCCTGCTCTTCAATGCAGGTGTCACCAACAGGCTGGGACGTGTGGAAGATGGCAATACGGTCATGGACTTTGAACCGGAAGAGCTGAAACGCATGGCAAGCATCAGCAGCGGTTTTCATCAGTACACGACACAGAAGCATACCATCAGCATTATCGATACGCCCGGAGACCAGAACTTTTTTACCGATACCCGGCTTTGTATCCAAGCCGCCGACGGAACCGTCGTGTTGGTCGATGCCGTTGACGGCGTAAAAGTGCAAACCGAACAGGCATGGGATTTTGCGGGTGAATTCAACCAGCCCTGCATGATCGTCATCAACAAACTGGATCGGGAACGAGCGGATTTCAACCGTACCTTTCAGGATTGTGTGGAAACCCTAAACAAGCCGAAACCGATCATTCTGCAACTGCCCATCGGTTCCGAAGCGGACTTCAATGGTGTGGTGGACCTGGTTTCCATGAAAGCCTTCACCTACGACGAAAGCGGCAAGGCAATGCAGGTGGATATCCCATCGGAGATGCAGGATGAAGTGGAATCGGAAAGGGAAATCCTGGTCGAAAATATTGCCGAAGCCGATGATGACCTTGTGGAAAAATACCTTGAGGGTGAGGAACTGAGTGACGATGAAATCAAGGCGGCCCTGAGGAAAGGTACGCTCGCCAGGCTTTTTGTTCCGGTTGTGTGTGGTTCGGCAACCCATAATATCGGAATGGATCTTGTTTCCAATTATATTGTCACTTGTATGCCGTCACCCGCGGATAAAGGGACGTTAAGGGGAGTGGATCCCAACAACGGTGAAGAGATTGAAAGGGCTCCCGATCCGGATGCCCCTTTTTCTGCGTTTGTTTTCAAAACTGTGGCGGATCCCTATGCCGGGCGTCTCTCCATTTTCAGGATCGTTTCGGGAACCCTGGGATCGGACGGTGGCTTCTATAATGTCAACAAGGAGGCCAAGGAGCGTTTTAACCAGCTGCTATCAGTTGCCGGAAAAGAACAGCATTCGATTAAAGGTGCGGGTCCCGGGGCCATTGTCACCGTTGCAAAACTGAAGGAAACCACCACGGGCGATACGCTGTGCGAAGATGCCCATAAAATTCGGTATAAGTGCGCCGATGCCCTGCCTACCCTAATCTCTTATGCAGTAAAAGCCAAATCCAAGGGGGATGAGGACAAGGTTTTCAGTTCTCTCTCCAAATTGTTGGAGGAGGATCTCGGGCTGAAACTGGACCGGAATGCGGAAACCAAGGAGATCCTGCTCTCCGGGGGCGGACAGGTACATATCGAAGCCACCGCCGAAAAATTGAAGCGTAAATTCAATGTAGAGGTGGAACTGAGCCTGCCCAAAGTGCCTTACCGGGAAACCATCAAGAAAAAGGTCAGGGTGCAGGGCAGACATAAAAAACAGACCGGCGGCCATGGTCAGTTCGGTGATTGCTGGATACGGATGGAACCCCTGCCAAGGGGCAAGGGTTTTGAATTTGTGGATGCCATTGTCGGCGGGGCGATTCCCAAGACATACATCCCCGCCGTAGAGAAAGGTGTTCTCGAAGCCTGCCAGAAGGGTGTTCTGGCCGGGTTTCCCTGCGTTGATTTCAGGGTCACACTGGATGACGGTTCTTTTCATGCGGTGGACTCTTCGGAAATGGCGTTCAAGATCGCCGGTTCCCTCGCATACAAAAAGGCCTGCCAGGACGCCATACCAACCCTGCTGGAACCGATTATGAAGGTGACCGTCATCACGCCGGAAGACTGTATGGGGGACATTATGGGGGATCTGAACGGTCGGCGGGGCCGGGTCCTTGGAATGGACAGTGAGGGAAAAAAGCAGATCATCAATGCGCAGGTCCCGCTATCCGAATTCCTGACTTATGCACCGGACCTACGATCGATGACCGGTGGACGCGGGATGTATACCATGGAGTTTTCCCATTATGATGAAGTTCCCAGTCAGATTTCCGAAAAAATCATAGAGGAAGTGGCCAAAGCAAACCAGTAGAAACGATTTAAGCAAGGGGATTCGAATATTTCCCACCGAATCCCTTTGCTTTACCTTCCTCCCCTCCCCCGAAATTTCTCTATTATTCTGACTACCTATCGATATCCCCTTGACATTGGGCCGGAACCCTATCTACTATGCTGTAATCAATTCCAATAAAACGTTTATACTCTCGGTAATTATAAGATGATCCATGACCCTCGCAAAATCGGGAGAATGATCGCTCTCTTCCTTGCAGGACTGGTACTTTTCAATTTTCCGATCCTATCTCTGTTCAACATTGACCGACTTATTCTTGGTATCCCCTTTTTATATTTCTATATTTTCCTGGCATGGTGCCTGATTATCGCCGCCATGGTGATGATTACGCTTCCCCCCCGGGAAAAAGATTCACACGAAACCGGAAAATACAGGGATTGATTGGAGCATGCTGAAAACCGAAACCATCCTTTTTTGTGCTTTCGGTTACATGGGGCTCCTGTTCGGTATTGCCTATTTCGGAAGGAAACGGGCGGAATCCGGTAGAAGTATCGTCAGCAACCCCTATATCTATGCGCTTTCCCTGGCCGTTTACTGTACCGCCTGGACCTTCTATGGCAGCGTGGGGCGTGCCGCCCAGAAAGGGATTGGTTTCCTCCCGATCTATATCGGTCCCACCTTGACAGCGGTCATGGCTTGGATCGTTTTGCGGAAAATCATCCGCATCAGCAAAAACCATCGCATTACCTCCATCGCCGATTTTATCGCATCCCGCTACGGGAAAAGCGCTACCCTGGCCGGAACGGTTTCCGTCATTGCCGTTGTCGGTGTCCTGCCCTATATATCGTTGCAATTAAAAGCCATATCCACAAGCTTTCTATTGATACAAGACTATCCTCGCACCCAGATGTCCATTCATTTTTCCGATTTGCCGGTGCTGAGTGATACCGCTTTCTATGTGGCCTTGATATTGGCACTTTTTGCGATTTTATTCGGTACACGCCATCTGGATACCACCGAGCGACATGAGGGACTTGTCACCGCCATCGCTTTTGAGTCCATTATAAAACTAATCGCTTTCCTTGCCGTGGGTGCTTTCGTCACATACGGTATGTACGATGGATTCGGCTCCCTATTTGAAAAAGTGAGATCCGTCCCCGACATCAACAGCCTGTTTACTCTCGGTGAGGAGACCGGAACCTATATGGATTGGATCATTCACATTGTCCTTTCAATGATGGCTGTTGTTTGTCTGCCTCGACAGTTCCAGGTGGCGGTAGTGGAAAATGTCAATGAAGAGCATCTCAACAAGGCGGTCTGGCTTTTTCCGTTGTATCTGCTGGCGATCAATATTTTTGTCCTGCCCATCGCTTTCGGTGGTCTGCTGCACTTTCCAGGGGGGCAGATCGAGGCGGATACCTTCGTACTGACCCTGCCCATGGAAATGGGAAAGAAAGAGTTGGCCCTGCTGGCATTTATCGGCGGAATGTCCGCAGCAACAGGCATGGTGATTGTGGAGGCCATCGCACTTTCAACAATGATCTGCAACGATCTGGTGATGCCGGTTCTGCTGCGATTGCCCAAAACCACCCTGTCACCCCAGACCGATATGAGCAGTCTGCTGCTGAATGTACGCCGTACGAGTATCGTTCTGCTTCTGCTGCTGGGATACGCCTATTTCCGGTATGTTGGGGAATACTACTCCCTGGTCTCTATCGGTTTGGTCTCTTTTGCCGCTGTTTCCCAATTTGCACCGGCCATTCTAGGTGGACTATACTGGAAAAAAGGAAATAAATCCGGTGCATTTTATGGATTATCGGCCGGATTTCTCATTTGGGGATACACCCTGGTGTATCCATCCCTCGTCCAGGCCGGACTACTTCCGTTGAAGCATGTCACCATGGGGCCTTTCGGCATTCACTGGCTCAGGCCTTTTCATCTTTTTGGCCTGGAGGGGTTCGACCACATCTCCCATTCCGTGTTCTGGAGTTTGCTGGCAAACGTCTCCGTTTATATCGGTGTTTCCCTGTTTACACGGGAATCTGCCCTGGAGCACACCCAGGCGGCGTTGTTTGTAGATGTGTTCGAATACTCCGAAGACGCCGGGAGATCTTATGTCTGGAAAGGTACTGCTTCCGTTCCCGGTCTCAGATCGCTGCTGGAGAGATATCTGGGAAGAAAACGGGCGCACAAGGCGCTGGCCGATTATGCAATCGAACACCACGTGGACTGGGAGAAAAATCTTACGGCGGACACCGATCTGGTGAGTCATGTGGAATCGCTTCTCGCCGGAGCTATCGGGTCTTCATCAGCCCGTGTCTTGATTGCTTCGGTTGTCAAGGAGGAACCCCTCGGGATCGACGAGGTGATGGACATTTTGGACGAAACACGACAAGTGATCCGGTACAGCCATGAATTGGAACGGGCCACTTCGGAACTGAAAGCCGCCAACGAGCGCCTTAAAGAGCTCGACCGTCTCAAGGATGAATTTATCTCGACGGTTACCCATGAGCTGCGGACTCCCCTGACATCGGTACGCTCGCTGGCGGAAATCCTCCATGACAATCCGAACCTCGAAGCAAGCCAGCATCAACAGTTTGCGGAGATCATCATCAAGGAAAGCGAACGGTTGACACGCCTGATATCAAAAGTGCTCGATGTTCAAAAGATCGAGTCCGGAGCCATGGATTGGCAGATCACCAGGGTGGGGCTTTCCGGGGTGATTTACGATGCCGTCACGGCGACCCATCGGCTCGTGCAGGAGAAGGATATCAAACTGGCGGTCAACCTTCCCGATTTTATTCCATCGATTAACGGCGACCGAGATCGGTTGATGCAGGTGATCATCAACCTGATCTCCAATGCGGTGAAATTCTGTGACAGCACCACCGGCAGGATCGAAGTCAACCTTGCCATTGAAGACGACCTTTTGAGGGTGGATGTCAAGGACAACGGCATCGGGATTAACGAGGAGGATCAAAAAATAATATTCAATAAATTCAGACAGATAAAAAATTCCAGCAAGGGGCGTCCTACAGGGACCGGACTGGGTTTGGCGATCACCCAGCGAATTATCGATTTCCATTCCGGAAAACTCGCTGTAGAAAGCGAACCCGGGAGGGGATCTACCTTCAGTTTCACACTTCCCCGTACGAACCGGATAACCGATTAAACGATACCGGAGATTTGTCGGAGGCGTCTCATTTTATGGGATACAATGGTTGCAGGGTGAATAACCATCCCAGTAAGCCAGCCATTCGCTGCTGAATTCCACACGGTTCTTTTTCAGAATTTGCTTTCCGAATGGACAAAAACGTGTGTGAAAACGTGTGGATGAAATATTTCCGATCACTCTGACCCGTTTATTATCCAGCTCGCCCCAGATTCCTTTCCCGGCGGACATTGCCCTCCGCTGGGCGCTGAGCAATATCCCTGAGTATCGACGATTCGGCTTCCGGCTGAGATAATGACCGTACCCCTCCTCGAGCAGATGTGCGTTTACCAGCGTACCATCCTCTAGAAAAACGTAGGCAAGGGTTCGTCCGTACCGATCCCGCCTTTCCCGATCGAATTCCAGTCGAACCTTTTTGTTGAAAACCATCTGCCGGTTAAACCGGCCTGCTGCTTCCCCGAAGGGTTCGGCCTTGCGATCTTCGTGGGCCAACTCCGGTGTATCGATGCCAATATACCGAATCCGCCTGCCATCTTCCAAAATCACGGTATCTCCGTCATTGATCCACCGGATCCGATACCATGATTCTGAATACACGGAATCAGCGGACAGGACAGCCGCAGATATGGTGAACAGCAAAACAATTAAAACGCGTTTCAAGACAGCCATCACTTATCATCCAACCCGCATATCTGCACCGCCCGTTTGTCCAACATCTTCGGAAGCCCCCCCTTCTCCTCCGGTGAGAAACCGATACATTTTTTCCAGATCTGTTCATCCTCCATACAGAAGTAGATCAAAACATCCGGTGCCAGGCTTCGGATCCACGAAACCATGCGACGGTACAGTTCCACCCGGAGGGGCCTGAAATAGCGCATCTTGCCGTCCAGGCCATGGACGAATTCACCATACACGATTTTTGAATCAGGGAAACGGCTCTGTATAATGAATTTTAAGGAGGGGATGAACCGGAAAGTGCCGAGACTGATCCAAGCCACGTTTTCCGGTGAGACATGGGAAAAAACCTGTTCCACAACGGATCGATATTCCACTTCACACCCTTCATAGATTACCATGGGATCAAAATGAAACCCCAGGGGGTATCCCCAGGATTCACAACGGGCCGCTGCCTTCAGCCGGGCCTCCAGCGTAGCCGTTTGCCGCTCCTCGCTACTGATAATCCCGGGTGTGTTGAGCGACCAAGAGACAATGGTTTTGCGATTATGCTGCAGATCTTCCAGAGCAGCGACGGCAGTCGTTTTGGTTTTGAGTTCCAGGACGGTGTAGGACTGGTCGGAAAATTTCGGTACAAGGTAGTTGGACATCTCCGTCCACAGTTCCCAGATCATGCTGTCGGTGAACTCTCCTGTACCGATCCTTCGGATCTGCCTGTCCGAGAACATGCGGTCGATCTCCTTTGAGAGATCCGTTCGGTTGATAAAATAGGTCAGGACCGGTGGATGAAAGTAAGACTGCAGGATGCAGTAAGCGCAATCCATGGTGCAGAAGGAGCCGATGTGCAGGATCATGTAATCGCAGCACGTGTAGTCCCGGGTACCCGGACAACTCCGGATAAAAGCGCCCCGGTTCTCTGTCAGGAACAACAATTCCTTCCCCATCCTGACGGGATCATCTGCGTTGAGGACGGTCTGAAACAATTCCCTCGGATTTTGGATGACAATGGAAGGTGCGCTCAATCCCGCCAGAATCGCCTGGGTCTGCGGATCATCGGCAACATTTTGGTCTATGTAAACCCTTTTAATGGCCAAGACTAACCTCTGCCACCTGTTTTCTGCGTTTTAATCCATTCAATACGGACTCGTCATCTCTGAATGTATGATCATCAATAATGTCTGTCAAAATTTCATGCGGGCGTAGTAGGTGTTCCGGGAGGCGGTTCTGGCTTCCTTAAGGGTTTTGATGTTGTTTTTAATCAACAGGGGGATCAATTTTAAAAATATCTCTCCGGTAACCAGGGCGTCCCCCAGGGCCGTGTGCCTGCCCACAACCTGGACACCGAGGCGCTGTGCGATGGCTTCAAGGTTATGGTCATCCTGGTTCGGATGCACCACTGCGGAAAGCAGGAGCGTGTCCAGGACCGGGTTGATCATTTTTATGCCGGTTTCCGCCTCCTTGACCTGGAGCATGCGCATGTCGAACGCGGCGTTGTGGGCAACCAATATGGTGTCATTCGCAAATGTCTCAAAGACCGGTAAAACCTTTTCAATGGTGGGCTTGCCCCGGGTCATCTCAGGACGAATGCCGTGAAACTTTATCGATTTAAGGGGGATCTCCCGCTGTGGATCGATAATTTGGTCGATGACGTCCTCCCTCAACAATCGTCCGTTAAAGATACGGACCGCTCCTATGGAGATGATTTCATCCCCTCCCGAAGGATCCAAACCGGTGGTTTCGGTATCAAATACCGTATAGGTTAAATCGGTTAATAGCCGGTCGTCCAAATCAGGATCCTGACCCGGCTGCTGAAAAAGGTTGAAATCGTAAAACAGGGGGCGGCTTTTCGGCAGAATGGTGATGTTGCGAACGGTTCCCGATTCCTTGATACCCACGGCCGGCAG
>CAZWAE010000125.1:0-11632 GCA_964631805.1 uncultured Desulfobacteraceae bacterium
TTAATCGCAGCGGCCTGCCACCTTGGCCGGCTTCTTTTCGGCATCGGTTGCGTTTACCTGTTTCAAAGGGCGGTAATAGGTCCCTTGTGCGCAGGCACGACAGAGAATCCGCCCGTTTTTCAGGACCTCTTTTTTATCCCGGACGACAATCCGGCACTGCTCGCAGGTTGCCTTAAAACGTGTCGGTCCCGGCATATCGTTGATCGGCACCTCAACGGCAACCTCCTCTACCTTAAAAAGGGCATCCAATGGCATCACCTTGTAGGCTTCCAATTGCTGACGGTGTTTATCCCGGATGCCCGGTGCAAATACGTCGGCCATTTCCCTGGACTCTTCGGTGGAGACGATTCTGAACGCACGGCCTGTTTCCAGGTTGACGAAAGTGGCCGCCATAATCCCGTTATCGACGAATTTTAAGGATCTCCTTCCCAGCTTGACTCCTGTGACATAGGAGATCGCATCGGTGGCGCACCTGTCGATCTCAACATAAACGATAATCCTCTTGATCTGGGGAAGGCGGTCCGGTGCATCCAGCCCGATGAGCTCACAACCCAGCATCGCCATCCTCACCCCCACCACCTGCCCCGGACAGAGATGCCCGTGGGATTTGGCGGATTCTTCCAAAAGTGTTTCGAAATCCTTCATGGCTTTCCCGACGACCGCACACCTTATGTTAAGTTTAACATAACAGAAGCTAAAAAAATATGGCTCAAATACCAGCCATCTTCAGGAACGGGTATCAGCTCCTGCGGCGTGTTGAGCCGCAGAACCTCACCGAAACCGCTATCAAAAGAGGCTTAACATATACCCGTTAGGACTGTTTTTCAAGGACCTCGTTTGCCCAGCCCATGGCCGCGATCATGTTCGGAAAACCGGTGGTGGTCAGGGAAAGAAGAATCGCATGGGCAATCTCGTCCGCATTGGCACCCGCTGCCAGGGCTTTTCTAACGGAAGACATCACCGCCCCCCTGGAGTTGACGCCGGCTGCGATTCCCAATTTGATCAGCTCCTGCTGTTTTTCTTCAAGGGGTCCTGTTTCCCGACAGGATTTTCCTAATTGCCGATAAGCCTCTAAAACATCCGGATATTTATCTGAAAACGACGTAAACGCCTTGGGCAGATACATACTTCCTCCCTTTAATCCCGTCACAAAAGGTTAACCAACATCTATCATGGATCGATGTTTCGGTGGTGTAAAAATTGTAACCGATTCCGGTCCGTCGTTGCAACAAAAAAGAGCGGTGATCCCCTCTTTGACGTACAAAGGACTGGATAGAATAGCCATGCCTTCCCGGCCCTATCCGCCATCCGGCAGAGCACTTTCCTTTGGCAGCGTAAAACTGAGGGTGGTGGATACCCCTTCCACGCTCTGCGCCCAGATTCTTCCGCCATGGGCCTCCACAATGGCTTTGCAGATGGCAAGCCCCAGTCCCGTGCCCTCGGTGTTGCCGCCCTTACCGGAGGAGGGGACCGTGGAAAATTTATCGAAAATCGTCGACAGGTTTTTCTCCGGAATTCCGACCCCGTGATCCTTCACCGATACAGTTACACTATCCTTGTAATCGCGAATGCTGATGAGAATCTTGGTTTCCGGATCAGTAAATTTTATGGCGTTGTCAAAAAGGTTGACCAACACCTGTTCGATCCGCTCAAGATCGATGATGGCATAGACATCTCTGGAATTTTCCATGATCACATCGACCTTTTTATCCATGGCCAGCGGACTGGTGATCTCCACCACCTCCCGGACCAGTACTGTGATATTTTCCCGTGAGAAGGACCAGTCGATCTTCCTGGCCTCGATTTTAGTAAAATCGAACAGATCGTATACCAATCGTATCAATCGGCTGAGATTCTTGTCGATAATCTCGAGATAATTGCGGTTGCCATCTTTTTTTACCGTTCGGTTGAGATAATCGATCCCCCCCCTGATCACCGTCAATGGTGAACGCAGCTCGTGGGACATGTTGGCCAAAAAGTCCGACTTTAACTTGTCAAGGGTCGTCAACTCCCGGTTGGCTTCGGACAGTTCACGCGTGGCAAGGTCGATTCGTTCCTCCAGCCGTTCACGCCCGCGGGATATCCGTCTGGCCATATGGTTGAATGCATGCCCGAGCTTTTCAAACTCGTCGCCGGTCTGAAGTCTCACCCGGGTTTTAAGGTTGCCGTTGCTGATTTCGTTGGTCACCTCTTCCAAACGTTTCAAGGGCGTAATAACCATGGAGCGCATCAGGTAAAAGAGCGTAAAAATGGTCAGGAGGATAAACCCGATGCCCGAAACCAGCAACTTCACCTGATCCTTGCCGATGGCGCTTTTAATCCTGTCGATAGGCAGAAATACGCTCAGACCGCCGCCAATGGCATTGGGATACGCTTTCTGCATTCGATGGCAATTCAAACAGTTGGACTGCCACCGCAAAGGTACGACAAATTGAACAAACGGTTTTTCACCGGCATCACTGAAATGAACCATCTCGGTAATGCCGTCATTTATGAAGGCGTTGATCGCTTTTTTTTCCACCTTATCCGGTAAGTTGGCCGGGTTCAGCGGGTTGAGACTGGAAAGCCTGAAACGGTAAAGATCCTGATGAAAAGAATAATCGGACAGTTTCTTCGTGGCCATTGAAGGGGTAAATTTAAGATAATTTCCCCTGGGCGTCTCCAACCGATCCTCGTAAAAATAAACCGTATCCGCAGCCCCTTTGCTGTCCTCTTTCACCATGACACCACCGCAATCAGCAATCCACTGCCGGGTCATGATCACCTGTCGAGACAGGATCCTGGCCTGGTTGACGGCAAGGTCCATGGCCTGCCGCTCATTCCGGACACCCACCCATGCAAAAATGACGCCCATCACCGGAACAACGATGAGGATAATACTCAATAAAAATTTAGCCTGAAGTGACAGATGGAGTTTGTTCACGTCCCACGCTCCCTTATTTTATCTCAAAAAACATGATGTCATACCGTAATACTCGGATGTTACTGGATTCAAAACCGGGAGTCAAACCGGCGATGCCGACAGGTCTGGCGGACGGATGGAGAGGGCATCTAAACAAGCAGTTAGGACGGCGGGAATATTGTTTCGACCACGTATAACCATAAAAAAAACTTGCACCGGAAGCGTCGGGATGACATTTTGAGCCGTAAGCTCAGAACGAATCATGGCGGCAGAAGGTTAAATTGGAATATTACAGCAGACGGGAAAAGAAGATGTCCAAAGCGAGGCGGGAGAACCAGTATACCATTTTGGTGGTGGATGACGACCGCGATATCGTTCAAACCATCAAAGGAAATCTGGAACTGGACGGGTACGAGGTGTTGAGTGCAAATGACGGGCGATCAGGACTTCACCTGACCCGAACCACAAGACCCGATCTGGTGATTCTAGACCTCAACCTTCCCGATATCGACGGCATCAAGGCCTGTGAAATCATGCGCCGGGAATTTGAATTTCCCATCATCATGCTGACGGCAAGGGAAAGTGTCTCCGATAAGGTCCTGGGTTTAGGCTGCGGTGCCGATGACTACATGGTCAAGCCCTTTAACGCCCTTGAACTGTCCGCCCGGATCAAGTCGATTTTCAAGCGGGTGGAAAGAAGCCTGGTGAAGGATCAATACGATCAAAAAAATATCTCCATCAACTTCAAATCAAGAAGTGTTATTGTTCACGGTCGAGAGGTCAAACTGACCAAAACCGAATTTGAACTTCTCGAACTTTTTATTACCTATCCCAACGAGGCCCTTTCACGGGATTTCATTCAAAAACAGATATGGAAAGATTCCCAATTGTATCAACACAGCCGGGCGGTGGACGTCCATGTGCAGCGTCTGAGGAAAAAGCTCGAAAAAGAGCTTGAAAATCCAGAATTTATTGTGACCATTGCAGGTGTGGGATATAAATTTCAATCGGGTTGAACTTATGGTCCAGATCAAAATAAAATCGCATCAATGGATCGTGGATGAAAAGGGCCGTATCATCATGGGCAAAGGCAGGATGGAGATCCTCGAGCAGATCGAGGAAACCGGTTCCATCAACCAGGCGGCAAAAGCGATGAAGATGTCTTACAAAGGGGTCTGGAGCAAAATCAAATCCACAGAAAAGCATTTCGGTATCGGCATCGTTCATACCGACAAAAGGGAAGGTACGCGATTGTCTTCGGCGGGGAGGGAATTGCTTGCAAAATACCGGCGTTTGAGAAAAATATGCGAGGCCTCGGACGACCGGATTTTCAAGGATATATTTGGTTAGGAAACAAGATGCTCGCTTTCCGCGAAATGTGAAGGCAAAGGGAAAAATCCACTATATGCAGAACGCCATAATAAAAAGTACAGATAAAACAAGCTCAACAAACCCGGGGCCGGCTGTACTCTCCATTGCCGGCAACTCAGGATCCGGTAAGACCACCTTTATCGTCAAATTAATCCCCGAATTGACAAAAAGGGGGCTGCGGATCGGCTCCATCAAGCATGACGTGCACGGTTTTGAGATGGACAAACCCGGCAAAGACAGCTGGCGGCACAAAAAAGCAGGCGCCACCACCACCATTATCACCTCTCCCAACCAAATCGGGATGGTGATGGATGTGGATCATGACCATAGCCCGGATGAACTCATGCCTTTTTTCTCCAACATGGATATCGTCCTGATCGAGGGCTTTAAATGGGGAAAACAGCCCAAAATAGAAGTTTTCAGACCCGAGGTGACAGAACAGCCGTTGTTGACGGACGACGAACATCTTCTGGCAATGATCAGCGATGCCGCCGTGGAAACGGGTGTTCCCGTATTTTCTCCGTCAGACCCTATCGGTGTCGCTGAATTCATCATTGCCCGTCTGGGTCTTTCCAAAGCGGTATCGGCCTCAAAGCCGGAATAAAGGCCCCCGGAGGGTATTCACGCATCCGGTCAGCTTATGAACTGACGGATGATTATTGGCTGTTACATCTTTTACACATTTGTTTCTTGACCCATACCGGCCAATAAAAATAGACTGATTGCGGTAGTAGGTTTGTTCTGCCGTCCTTTCCGATTGTTTACACATTTTTTTATAAAAATAATAGATTTTAGTTAAGTATTGCCCGGCCGCAAACAGACACGTCCGACCAAGGAGGCCGCCATTGCAGTCAAGCTACAATTCCCACGTCAAACGCATTGCCGCCGGTCTCATCGTCGCCGCGGTAGTGGGCTTTCTTTTCACCAAGCTTCTGACCCCGGAATCTTTCGGCGTATACGGCCACTACCGGGCCGACGCCATCAGCGAAGAGGCGGATCGGGAGATACGCCACTGGACCAACACCCCCTGTTTTTCGTGCCACGCCTATGAGGCAAACTTACATAAAAACGGTCTTCACAAAAGCATCTCCTGTGAATTCTGCCACGGCCCATATACGGACCATGTCAGGGACGGCAAAAAAATTGGAGCGCTGCCGGTACGAAAGGGGGATGACATCAAAACGCTCTGTTTGAGATGCCACAACCAGGCGATACAGGCCAGACCCGCCAAGGTCATTAAAACCGTGACCATGCCGGAACATCTGTTTAAACAGCGGGTCAGGCTGACACATCTTTGCAACCAGTGCCACCATGTGCACGCGCCGCTCAAGTACATCAAGCGGGCAAACGAAATTGTCGGCATGCTGGAGGGGAACTGATGGCCAAGGCAGAATCGAAACTGGATCGGAAGCGACGGGTCTTTATCAAAAAAGTCCTTGAGGGAACCGTTGCCGGCTCTCTTTTGCTGGTACTCCCCATGGGTGCGGACGGACAAAAAATTCCGGAGCAGATTCCCGGCATGCGCGACGAAAAATATCGCATTGCCGAACAAAAATTTGCCTTTATAGTGGATATCACCCGCTGCATCGGATGCGGCTCCTGCTGCGTGGCGGACAAAAGGGAGTTTCGGGTTCCCGATGGCCATTACCGGACATGGGTGGAACGATATCTCAAAGATTTCGATGACAATGTGTATGTGGACTCACCCAACGGGGGGCTGGACGGGTATCAGAAACCCCGTGTGGATATCGATGTGAAGGTTAGAGACACCTTTTTCGTGCCCAAGCTCTGCAACATGTGCAAAGAGGCGCCCTGTGTACAGGTTTGCCCCGTAGGCGCCACTTTCACCACCCCGGACGGTTTCGTGCTGGTGGACCGGAAGCATTGCGTGGGTTGTGCCTACTGCCTTCAGGCCTGTCCCTATTCGGTCCGGTTTTTGAATCCGAAAAGCAGGGTCGCAGAAAAATGCACCTGGTGCTACCACCGGGTACGCAAGGGTTTGCTGCCCGCCTGTGTCCATGTTTGTCCGACCGGTGCAAGAAAATTCGGCAGCCTTAAAGACGAGAACTCCGAGGTCTACAAGATCCTCCACGGCCCGGGGGTGCTGACAGTTCTGAAAAAAGAGATGGGGACCTGGCCGGCACTTTATTATAAAGGCGCCAGACGGGAGGTGGTGTAATGAACGAACTTCATGAAGGTGCACGATTTTTAATCTCCAACTATGTGTTTCCCAATGACCTCCATGTCCATTGGAGCATGATGATCGTGCTCTATCCCTATCTATCGGGATTGGTGGACGGCGCTTTTATTGTCGCGGCCCTTTACTACGTTTTCGGTATCGAAAGCCTAAAACCCATTGCCCGGTTTTCCCTTGTCTTTGCGCTGGCCATACTTCTCTGCGCCATGATCCCGCTGCTGCTGCACCTGGGCCGACCTGAGCGGAACCTCAACATGATGATCACACCAAGCCCCAGTTCGGCCATGGCCGGGGCGGGGTATATCTATTCCGTGGTGATGGTGGTCCTGGGGTTGATCGTTCTTTTTTTATACCGTCCCGTTCTGGTCGAACGCAGACTGAATACGAGCGGTCCCCTGCAGCTTTTCTACCGTGCCGTCACTTTAGACAGCACAAACCTCTCCCCTGAAGCGCTGGCTCTGGATGCAAAACTCGTCAAATGGCTGGCGGCCATCGGAATCCCCGTTGCCACGGTATTCCACGGCTATGTTGGGTTTCTATTCGGCGGGGTCAAGGCGAACCCATCCTGGTCTACGCCGCTGATGCCGGTGATTTTTCTATTTTCAGCGTGTGTCTCCGGCATCTCCGCCATCGTTCTGGCCTATGTCATCATCAAGGCGGTGACAAAACAACCCGTTAATGTCAGGTGTCTTCGCACGCTGATCAATACCCTGAGCGGTTTTTTCGTTCTGGCTTTCTCATTCGAGATGCTCGAGGTTTTTTCCCACGCTTATCTCAAATCGGGCTATCACCACATGGTTGAGGGCCTTCTGAACGGGCCGCTATACAACTCCTTCTGGGAATGGCAGGTGGGATTCTGCTCCGTTCTACCGCTTTTTCTTCTGGGCTGGCTGGTTCTTTTCAAGGTGAAAAACCAGATCTACCCGCTTCTGGCAGCCGTTGTTTCCTTTATTCTCCTGCTGCAGGTGCTGTTCATGCGATGGAACGTCGTCATCGGGGGACAGTTGATGTCAAAAAGCGCACGCGGGTATACGGAATTCCATCCGGAGTGGTTCGACAAGGAAGGGATTTTGGCGGTCATTGTGGTTATGGCCATCCCATTCTTTCTCCTTTATATACTGTCGAAAATATTTCCCCTCTGGCTGGATGAGGAGAAGACTTATATATGAAACAGCACTTTGCCATTATCATACCCATCAACAATACCATCAAAAACCTATTATGAAGCCGGTTTGAAGGGAGGTGGTGAACAGGAATAAGTCTGCCGGGTGCGTTTCCACGAATTTTAAAGGACAATGGGAGATTGGTGGTTCAACCCAAATAACCCATGACTGTGTCCAAAAAAAGGAGGGTAAAACATATGTATTTGATCAGAACGGCATTGATTGTGCTCGTTCTTGGGATTTTCACGGTGGGGACCGCATTCGGGCTGACCCAGGAGTCTTTTGATGTGAAAAACCCCAAGGTGCAGGAGCTCAATAAAAAATGCGTCATGTGTCATTTAAAGGAAAACAAATCGCTGGTCATGCAGTGGGAGAATTCGGCCCATGCCGCGGCAAAAGAGGGGCAAATCGGCTGTTATAACTGCCATGCTGCGGAAAAGGGTGACGAAATGGGATATATGCACGAGGGCGCTTTTATTAAAGCGATTCTGTCGCCCAAGGACTGCGCTAAATGTCATACGCCCGAAGCAGAACAGATGGCGATTTCCCACCACGCCACTGCCGGTGAAATCATGGCATCCCTGGATAACATGCTTGCAGAGGTCGTCGGCGGCATGCCCACAAACAAGGCCAACATGGCCAGTGGCTGCTGGCAGTGCCACGGTTCCGTCGTTTCTCTGAAACGCGACAAGAACGGCAAACCCATGCGGTCAAAAACAGACGCGCCCCAGATGGACCACAACACCTGGCCCAACAGCGGCATCGGCCGGATCAATCCTGATGGGACAAAAGGGGTCTGCAACGCCTGCCATTCCAAACATTCATTCCGGGCCAGCACGGCCAGACAGCCGGAAAACTGCGGCAAATGCCACTTGGGTCCAGACCATCCGCAAAAGGAGATCTACGAGGAATCCAAACACGGCATCGCTTTCTTCACCGCCATGAAAGAGCGGGGTCCGGCGGGTATGAACATCCTCAAAGAGGGCAAGTGGGTTCTCGGGGATGATTATTACACCGCACCGACCTGCTCCACCTGCCACATGGGATCTTATTTGAAACCCAACGGAGCGGTGGCGCACAACACACACAATGTGGGGGACCGGATCTCCTGGAATTTGCGGGCCAAACTATCCAGTAAGTTGAACCGGGTGACCTTCACCGATGGTTCGGTGGCGGATATCACCGGGGATATTCCGCCGCGGCCCGGCAAGAAAGCCAAATCCAAAAGTTATGTCCGTGAAGGGGACAAGCTGAAGAAGGTTGTGGCTGAAAAAACCATCCAGAGCGTGGTGTCCTGGAAGGAGCGTCGTGCCAGCATGCAGGAGGTTTGCAAGTCCTGCCACGGCATCAACCAGGTCCGTGATTTCTACGGCCAGTTGGACGACCTTGTGAACCTCTACAACGACAAGTTTGCCAGACCGGCGCTGACCATTGTCGGTATGCTGAAGAAAGACGGCATCTGGAAAAATACCGGATTCCAGAACCATCTGGGATTTACCTGGTTCGAGATCTGGCATCATGAAGGCAGAAGGGCCCGAATGGCCGCTGCCATGCACGCACCGGATTATGTGCACTGGCACGGCATGTACGAGATTGCCCGGAATTTCTACCATGAATTCCTGCCTGAGGTCCAGGAGATGGCGGACCACGCCGGTCAGGGAGAGAAATACAAAAAGGTAATCGGCGAACTCCTGTCCAAAGCAGAGCATCTCTGGATACGGACCGGTGGCAGCGCCGAAACCATGAAACTGATCTTGGAAGAACAGAAACTGCGTTACAATCAATAACAATATAAACGCTATCGTGTCATCTCCGCCCCGGCCCGTCTTTCAAATGGGTTGGGGCGGATTATATTTAAATAGTGTCCGGATGGACACTATCTTGTAAATTTCGCCAAAGGTTGGGGTTAAAGATGAAACTGTATTTCTCTGTGGTTCTTTCAATGCTTCTGCTGGCCTGCGGTTGTACCCCTATGAACGCCCCTTCCGGGGAGGTGTCGGATCTTCTCGACCGGGTTGAAAAATTGAATATCGGACGCAACGGTTTTATTTTGGGAAAAGCATTGACCGAGAGCCAGAAAGAGGCTGCTCTCCATCATCCGGTGGATATCGAAAACCCCCTGCTCTTTAAATTCAGACAGAATGATCTTTACATCGTAGCTGAAAAACAAACCCATCGGCCCGTTATCCTTTACAAACAACATGATGCTGCCGATCGGGAAAAACTACGAAAAATTGTGGGCGAATTGTTCCTTGAATTCGGAGAACCAACGGTGTTCACCCACGACAAGGTCATCTACTGGGCTTACGGGCAGGAGAAAAAGATTTCCGAACCGGAATACCAGAAATCAAAGGATGAAAAAAAGAATATTCAGATTCTGGCCACGGTCAAACTCACCAGCGATCTCAAAATCACGGAGAAGAACGGGAAAGTGAACGACACAGCCAAAGGCAGTGTGTACTATATCATCTCCTCCCCTCCCGTTTTGAAAGCGATCGCCTCAAAGGGTAGCGATACCGGCAATAAGTAATTCTTAGGGGAAAAGGTCCATCGCCTTAAGCAGCGGCCGCGGATCGATCAGATGCCTTGAGAACCAGTTTCTATACTCATCCTTACCTCCCAGTCCCAGGGCCAGGGAAAGAATCTCGGAAAAATGCAAAACAGGAATCTTCTGTTTCAGGTTGCAGCGGACTTCAAGGTTCATATGGCACATGGCACAGGCGGTAACGATACAATCCGCCCTGGCATCGATGGCACCCTGTATGATCTCATTGACCATGGGTGTGACCACTTCCGGCCGTGCGACTGTCAGAAACGTGCCGCAGCATCGGGATGAAAAGGGCCAGCTTACAGGGGCGGCCCCCAGAGATGCCATGATGTTTTCCATCAAGCCGTGATAGGCTTTCTCCTGACGTAGAGCCGGCGGACTGGCCAGCATACAGCCATAGTAGGTGGCAAAGTTGAGCCCAGTCAGCTTCTTTGAGTGGTCCGTAGTGTAATCCACCAGATTCACTTTATCCAGGACCTCAAAAAAATGAAGGATTTCCAGGTTCGGATTAAACGGTATACCCCAGGTTTTTTCATAGCGTTCTCGAGCGTGCGGGTCGTTTTTTAATTCAAATTGGGCATGTCGCAATCTCAGCAGGCAACTGGGGCAAGCAACCAGCAAAGGACGGTCAGGAGGTGCCAGCGAAAAATTGCGGCTTGCCAGATCAAAGGCCAACTCTTTATTGATGCTGTGGGCGGAGGAACTGCCGCAACAATTCCAATCCTCCAGTTCAATAAGGTTGAAACCCAGATGTCTAAACAATGATATCAGCGATTTATTGTTTTCCTTTGCCGTTGTGGCCAGCGAACAACCTGGATAATAGGACAGGTCGACGAGATTTTTATGTTCCATGGCAATATATCCTAAACATTATGCGGTTTGTTGGCGTTCAAACAGGCCTCTGATGGCACGGATGTCGCTGTTTCGGCTGGGCAGTAGCTCCAGTTTGCGTTTGGCGAACATCTTCAAACCGACGGTAGTATCGGAAAACAGATCCAAGCGCCGGAGTTTGTAACGCAGCATGATTTCAAATTTATGTGTCCGACCGTAGCGTTGGATAGAATTCAGGACCTCCTGGTGAAAAGCCAATATACCCGGTTCTGCGATTGTCACGCCCTCTTCAATGGCGATTTGACGCAAAGCATCGCTGACGGCCGGGATATCGATGGCATTCGGGCACTGAATCGAACAGGTATTACACCCCACACAGATCCAGATGCTCGAGCTTTCCAAAGCCTCTTTCTTAAAACCCAACTGTGCCATACGAATCACACGGTTGGGTGGATGGTCCATAGCTCTGACGAACGGACATCCGCTGGCACAAGTCTGGCAATGCCAGCATCGGCTAATTGTTTCTCCTGAGCGGCGCTTTACTTCAGCCGCAAAATTCGGATCGCAGTTGCCCAAATCGATAACATTGTCTGATATGGATTTTGTATTCATTTTCATAA
>CAZWAE010000126.1:0-11609 GCA_964631805.1 uncultured Desulfobacteraceae bacterium
CGGCAGCCTCGATTCGGGCATCGGGGTCTTCAAGCAAAGAGAGATCCAGGCCGGAACGCAAACAAATCGATTCCTTGTCAAGCCCGCGTTCGCAAGCGTACCGCAACAGATAATCCAGCAGGTGAACGCAAATCGTGTACTTTTTCATAAATCATCAAATGAATTGCGCAAACGATCAATACCGACAATCAGAAAAAGGACATAATAAGCCATATCATTAATTCTGAGGGAAAGGTGAGATGGCTTATGAAAACCGAAACTATCATCAACATCAGGGGGTATCATACCGACCATTTCGGACATGTCAATCATTCCCGGTATATAGAGTTCATGGAGGAATCAGATGGATAATTCGTTGTTGAAGGGGATCTGGAAGGTTATCCTGCCGGTGCCGCCCTTTTTGTGGCAGCGGCAGATCCGTAAAATGGGGGACAAAGCCCGGTTGAAAACGAAATTCATGACGGCTGATCACCATTTGGTGCGCAATTTTGTGGTCAGGGAACTGCCCCGGGCAGGCACCCCGCTTGCGCCGGAAACCATCGCAGACAGGATCGATCTGCCCATAAAAGAGGTGGGAAAAATCCTTGACGATCTTGAGGCTGAAAGATTCTACCTGTATCGAAATGGGCAGGGGGAGGTGGCATGGGCCTATCCTGTGACAACGGACCCAACGCCACACCGGGCATCTTTTTCGTCAGGGGAACAGATCTTTGCAGCCTGAGCCATCGACGCGTTTGCGACGCCCTTCGTGCAGGGGCGATTGAGAAACCAACCGGTGACGGTGGAGATCAAAACAGAGTGTGCCTGCTGTTCACGGCCTTTGTCCATGGATATCGACAGCGAAATGAATATCAGCATCCATCAGCCCGATGCGTCCCCGTTGATTTTTATACCGGATGTGGATTTTGCAAAACTTAAGGATCCCAGCATCATCGATGTCTTCTGACGGCAATCCGTCTTCTTCTGGTCGGAAGAACACGCAAAGTCATTTCGGAAAAAACAGAACCGCCCCCCCGGGGGGTATCTCACACCCGCGCAATGCGCTTTTATCACACCGATTATCCAGGGGGCGATCTTTGGATGGACCTAGCCCGGATGGCCTGTCTAAAAAAGACAAATCCCTTCTATAGATATCAAAGTGCTGCCAACCGGGCGGGTTTCTTTTCTTTCCCGGTGGCACTTTGACGGCCGATTCCAGATCTGGATCTTCTCAACGTACCGGGCAGATCTCCAGCCAATACCCGTCCGGGTCGTTGATGAAGTAGATACCCATCTCCTTGTTTTCGTAGCAGATGCAGTCCATCTCTTTGTGAAGGGTATAGGCCGCATCGAAATCGGGTGTTCTGAAGGCGACGTGGAATTCCTCATCCCCAAGGTCGTATGGTTTTTCCTGGGATTTGAGCCAGGTCAGTTCCAGTTTGTTGGCGGTGGCGTCGTCTCCTAAAAAAACGATGATGTAGCTTCCATCATCCGCCGTCTTTCGCTTTTCCTCTTTCAGGCCGAGGGCTTTGTCATAGAAAGCCAGGCTTTTTTCCATGTCCAGGACATTGATATTAAAATGGTCGATGGTAAATTTCATTGTCGATTCCTCATGTTCGGGTTCCTGTTTTTTGCCGAGTATCTCAGAATCAAGGCATATTGATCAAATAATTTTTCAATACGTTGTCGGCGGGATTTCCCGGATAAAACAGCTTGCTGGTGTATCCCGTGTGTTCATCGGTCATCTGCTGCCTGAGTTCGTGCCACTTGCCAAAGGTTCCTTTTGCGAGATAGTGTGCGATGTAGTAGATCTGGATCTGATTCACCGGGCCTTTTCCGGTTTCAAGGTTGCCGAAGAGGAACACATTCCGGTTTTTTACCATGGCGGTCACGCGCCGGGCGCTGCCGCAGGAACCGTCGTATATCCATACCGGCCTTTCCGGCCCGGTCATGTTCTCTCCGATCAGGTTTCTGAACACCCAGCTTTCACCGCTGTGTCCCGCAAACCCAAAGGCGGTATAATGGATATCGCCAATGGCCATCTCCAATTCGTCCGGGCTGTTGGATATGACGCAGGTGATCCGGTTCCCGTTGGCGACGCTTTTGGACAGGACTACCTTTACGGTGCCGTGTTCCGCCAAAGCGACATCGGCCGTCATACCGTCTGAAATCCCGCGTGTCGATTGGGATTGATCGATGGCAAAGCCTTTGATGCGGCCTGCATGGGGGTGGGGCCGGGTGCCGTCGCCTACGAACAGTTCTTCATTCCCCGTATAATAATCGATGATGCGCGTCAGATAACCTTTTTGGGAGGCGGTGAAATAGAGGAACAGCTTTTGGTCTTTTGCGTTCAATCCCTTTGGGATGATCGAGAAATCCACGTATCTGCCCGAGTGGATGAGATCTGCTTTCTCTTTGTGATTAAGCATGTTTTTAAAGACGTCCCTGTTCCTGAAGATGAGGGATGCAAACATCCGGTTTTTTGGAGATGCCGTTTTATATGTCCGGTAAGACCCCAGTAAACGGCTCCTGGCATAAGCCTCGGTTTTGGGATGGCGCGAAAAGAGCGTGAGGGCATCCGCCATCAATATGCCCTTGTTCTTTACCTCCTCGACACCATGGGCATTTTCGATCAGGTCGATGGCGGCATCGACCATATCCTGTTTCGCACCGGTTCTTGTGGGGATGATATATCTCAGGTGCCCCTTGGCGGAATAGGCATAGAGCAGGTCGGCAGAAAAATGGGCAAAGGGATCCATTTGCCTGAACCTGTCCCATAGCCGATCGTCATCGGTCCGCACATCGAGAGGGTAGATGTTGTTGAATTGCCGCTGCTTGAATGCGCGGTGCACCTCCTTAAAAGTGGTGATATAACCCTCGACACCTTGCGCGAGAACCACGTACAGAAGCGCGTCCGGAATATCGGCGATGGTGTCTCTCATTTTCCGGTTTTCGCCGTCGATAAGATGCAGACGGTCCAGCTCGTAGGAAATTTTCTGTGCAAAAAGAAGCAGCGCTCCATGCAATGGCCTCTCCATATTCCCATTGGCCAATTTGTCTTCGATGAATTTGGAAAAATGGCGTTTTCCAACCTTGCCTTCGGATATCAGGAGAAAATAGAGACCAAGGGAGATCTCGCTTTTTATGGCATCGACCTGAAGCAGGTGGATCAATCCCTCGATATGGGGTGCCAGCAGGTCCGGCCGGGTTCTGGCAATCTCCGTTATCCGCCGCGCTTTTCCTGAATCCGGGTCTTTATGGATCAGTTCCAGAAGTATGTTGTGGATGATCGTTTTTGATATGCCACGGTCATTGGTTTTTAAAGCGATCCGGGTGAGCACCGTCGATGCATTTGATGATGCTTTGCCCTCCTCAAGCAAAGGCATCAACCGCTCAACAACAGATGCATCAATGAGAGAGATCCATCGATCGCCGGCGCCGGCCAATATGTCGGCCGCCCAACGCGCAGAATCCTTTTTACCTAACCTATCCATGACCTTCCCGGATATGTCAGCCAGCTTGTCCTCATCTTTAGTGTGGGAAAGGACGGCCGCCACCACCTCTGCGGCATAAGCCGCAAATCTGGCCTCCGCGATTATTGAAAAAAGCGTTGTTAAATGCGAGGGCGTCAGCAAGTGGGGTTTTGATTCGGATATCCTTGTGATGATGAAAAAGGATAGTCTGGCCGTTTTAGGGTGGGAAAGGCCGGTAAAGGCCTTTGATAGGATGCTTTGGGACAACCCATCCTCTTTGGTAAGGGACGCTGCCATCGCCAGCGCATCCGATGCGTAAAGAGCGGCATTTCTGTTCCTCTCGTAGGTCAACTCTGCGTAACCGGCTCGATCATAGGCGGTGGTTTGGGCCCGGTTGATGAGGGAGAAAAGGATGCCGACCAACCGATGGGTAATATGCTGGGGTTTTTCGGCAGATATCTTGAAGAGAATATAGGCGGCCGGTCTTTCGGTACGCGGGTGGCCCAGGGCCGCCAACACTCTTTCCAATAGGGCGGCCCGGAGGGTTTTATCACGGGTGTTCAAGGTAATATTGTCGATGGCGGCCGAAGCCGTAATCCAGGCGGTTTCGTCCTCCATCAGCACAAAAAGGCGATCTGTGATGGTGTTATTTATGACCTGCGGCCGTTTTCTGGCCAGCCGGGAGGTCATGTCAGCGGCCCACCAGGACGAGTCTTCATGATCGAAGGCAGCGGTAATCCCGGTGGTGATCTCCTCCACCAGTTTTGGGCTCCGGGCGTTGAGACCCAGAGCAACAATGGCATTGGAAGCGGGTCTGCTTCGTGAATCATTTTTGAGATTGTCAAACAGCCGGGTCAACAACCGGCGGTTGAAAAGATCCGGATAGCGTGCGATGACATCGGGGTCCAAATTGCCTATGAGGGCCGGCTCGTTCCAGATTCTCTCCTTCAACAGCTCCCTGGCCCGGTTGATCGTACCGGCCGGTGAGATGTCGGGGTTCTTCAGGATGAAAACAATGGTATCGAGCGATGATCCGGTGCCGATCTCCGCTGCAGCCGCTGGTGATCCGGATCCTAATACAGCGACCGAGCACAGAAAAATGGCACAGCCTATCCATGTCCCGATGATCGGTTTTTCAGATGTGAATGTTAAATGCATATCGGCTTTGAACATAAAGAGAATCGCGTTGATTACAAGAAAAAATTAAAAGAATCCAACCATCTCGATCAATTTGGCGAAAATCCGACAGCCTGCCGGCAATGATCAGGATTTACCCGACACAGGGGATGCCATGACGGCAGGTGAGCGGCCGGCCAGGGCGCAGGCCAGACCGGCATCCTGTCCCAATTCAAGGGTTTTCAGCGTCTCATGGGCCAGTAGGCGGCCAACCGTGTTTTCCTCGTCCACCACTATGGTGGCGCCGGCTTCTTCAAGATCCCGGCATGCCCGTTGAAACCGGCTGCGTACCAGCAGCATTCCCGCCAGAAGATATCCGATAGTGGCGCTTTGCCTGAGGCGCTGCGCCACGGCGCCCAGCACAAATGCGGTGCCGAGCAGCAGGAGAATTTCCATCAACAGGTGCCAGAAGGGCATAGGTCACTCCGTAATTTATGGTTACCGCAAAATCGCAGGTCGATCCGGATTTGCTTGTTATTGAATGTGTCCCTGGTATAGGTAAATCAGTATCGAAATCGCTGTGCCAGTCTGCCTTTTAACCGTGCTTATGCAGCAAAGGCAAAGGCTGCCCCGGAAGCCGTTGAAATCGAGATGGCCTCCTGTTCTTACAAGATAAGGGGGATTGATGGTCGGCGCAATAGGGGTGGGAAAACCGAATGACAATTATCGGCGGGAGAACCTGCAGGCCTGCTGATCCACCGACAGGAATAAAGCATTTCCGGCAGGAAAACGGTTAGCGCTATTTCCATCGGTGTTATTTGAAGCGGGCTCAACTCGGCCTAAATGCTTCAAACAGTGGTTTCTCCAACAGGGTTACGGACCAGACCGGATGGAGTCGATTCAGATCGAAACCAAAGAGTCGGGGTCCCGGGGTAACAGGGAGCACGCGTTGAAAACGGCGGGGCTCATCGCCAACGCCTGTGCGAATATCTTGGTCTTGGGATGAAGATATATTCCATAAAATGTCTAATCAGAAAAGAGATGAAGGTCATGGTTAAGAAATCAGATCACACTTCAGACCGTGAAATCGATGCCGGTAAATTGGAAGATTACTTTCGACGGCAGCGATATGCCATCGTGGCCTACAGCGGCGGAGTAGACAGCGCCCTGCTGGCCTATGCAGCCCACCGTGCAATAGGGAACCGGATGGTCGCAGCTTTGGCAGACAGTCCCTCTCTTTCCCGGCGGGAATATCATTTTGCACTGGATTTTGCTCAGACGCATGGTATTCCTCTTCAAATCATTCGAACCCGGGAAATGGAAAACCCCAAATATCAAGTAAACCGGTCCGATCGTTGCTATCACTGTAAAAAAGCTCTGTTCGAAAGAATCGGATCGCTCCGCGAGCAACTCCGGGGAACTACTGATATGGCAGCCTGGCCGATCAATTACGGTGCCAATATGGATGATCTTGGTGATTATCGTCCGGGTATACAGGCGGCCAGCGAAGCATCGATTATAGCGCCTTACATTGATTTGGGGTATACCAAAGAGACGATTCGGTCCATATCCGCCCATTATCATCTGGCCGTCGCTGAAAAACCCGCCATGCCCTGCATGGCAAGCAGGCTGGCATACGGGGAGGAGGTAACACCGGATAAACTGAACCAGGTCGAAAAAGCTGAAGATTTTCTCTACAATCTCGGCCTGAGGGTTTTACGGGTCCGCCACCACGGAGACACGGCCAGGATCGAGGTGCCCCGGCAGGATTTTGAGGTCATAATAAAGTACCAAAAAGAGATTAGTCAAAATTTCCACCGCCTGGGATTTCTATATATATCTTTGGACCTTGATGGTTTTAGAAGCGGCTCCCTTAATTCTGTTCTATGATCAGATTGAGTTCCCGATCTTGCCATCCTTAGATCACAGATGCTATAGGGGCTATTTGGAAAAAGAATCGATCAACTTCACCGCATCAGGAGCAATAAAATGCCTTTTTCCGCTATTATATTCGATCTGGACGGCACCCTCATCGACTCGCTCGATGACCTGGCGGACGCTATGAACAGCGTACTGAAGCGTTATGGATTTCCGGAGCATCCGGTGGATGCCTACCGTTATTTTATCGGTGACGGCATCGAACGACTGGTTCAACGGGCTTTGCCTGAGGATGAACGCCTTCCGGACAGGCTTAAAGCGTATGTTGCCGCTATGAAATTGGAGTATCCCGGAGGCCGGGCCGCCAAAACCAAACCCTACGACGGTATCTTTGAGCTGCTGGATGCTTGTTTCGCCGCCGGGTTGAAAACCGCGGTGCTGACCAACAAACCGGACGAATCCACCCAGCAAGTGGTTGCCAAACTATTGCCCGATGTCCCTTTCTTACAGGTGTGGGGCGCGCGGCCTGACCTGCCCCGGAAACCCGATCCCACCGGGGCCCGCCGGCTGCTTGATGCGCTTGGGGTTGCACCGGATGAGACCTTGTTCCTGGGAGATTCGGCCGTGGATATGGAAACCGCGAAAGGGGCAGGGATCTATCCCGTCGGCGCTTTGTGGGGATTCCGGACGGCCGACGAACTTTTTTCCGCAGGTGCACGGATCGTGGTGAAAAGACCGATGGATCTGATGAGATGGCTGCCGGGAAAAGGGGACCGTTCATGACGGAACATCCAACCGAGTACCCTTCCTGTCCGAGAATTGCCGTCGGCGGGGTGGTGTTCAAGGAGGATGCGGTGTTGCTGGTGAAACGGGGAAAGGCCCCTTCTAAAGGATCATGGGCGATCCCGGGGGGGAGTGTTTTCCTCGGTGAAACGCTGCAGGCCGCAGTGGAGCGTGAGTTGCTGGAGGAAACGGGTGTCACGGTCAGGGCCGGTAAACCGGTTTACACGTTTGACGTGGTGGATCGGGAGGAGACCGGACGGGTGCGGTTCCACTACGTGATCGTCGATCTTGCCGCAGAGTATGTCAGCGGTACCGTCCGCGCCGGAGACGATGCCATGGATGCCCGCTGGGTTACCTTAGCTGAGCTCCGGGGAATAGACGTCAATCCGAGAACACTCAAACTGCTGAGAGAAAACTTCAACTTCGGCGGTTGACGCCGTAATCGGGTTTAAACCATCCCCATGCATATCATCCAAAAGCTGCGGTTCGGGGGCGTTGAAAGCCACATCTTCGGTTTCGGCCCATTGGGCCCTCCCCTCATGTCCGTCTCCATTTACCGGATAGACGACCTGTTGATCGATACCGGCCAGAGCCATATGCGGAAATTTATCCTAAGCGCCCTTTCCGGGAAGAAGATCAGCAAGATTCTGCTGACCCATCACCACGAAGATCACAGCGGCAATGCCGCTGCGATCCGGAAAGCTTTCGGCGCCGACGTACTCGGGCATCCACAGGCACGGCGGAAAATGATGAATGGCTACCGGATTCTTCCCTATCAACATATCATATGGGGAAAAACCGAACCTGTGGATGTTATCCCTTATCCCGATATTGTTGAGACGACGACCGGGCGTTACCGGGTCCGGCCCATCCACACACCAGGCCACAGCCCTGACCATACGGTTTATCTGGAAGAGGAAAACGGATGGCTTTTTTCGGGGGATCTCTATCTCGGGGACCGGATTAAATTTTTTCGCTCCGACGAGAGCATTGATCGGCAGATTGATTCCATCCGACGGGTGTTGACGTACAATTTTGACAGCCTTTTCTGTGCTCACCGCCCCCGACCTGTGAACGGGAAAGAGAGACTGCGGCGAAAGCTGTCTTTCCTCGAGGATTTTCACGGCACGGTGGGAACCCATTTGGAGAAGGGATATCCGGAAAAAAAGATCATCCGGATCATGGATGACGGGAAGGACCGGTTTACGAAATGCTTTACCATGGGGAATGCTTCCATGGCCAACATGATCAGGTCCTCCATCCGCGCTCGTTAGTGAATCCTGAATTGAGACGAAAAATGAAACGGCGATGAAAGTACTTTTGATCCAGCCTCCCATCGAAGATTTTTATACCACTCGGATTCGCCTTTATCCGCTGGGGTTGTTGTATGTTGCCAGGGTGTTGATGGCGATGGGAGTGGAGGTGCGGATTCTCGATTGTCTGACGCCGCTCAAAAAAAAGCAACTTCCGGTCCCGGATGATTTTGGTTATATGAAGCCATTCATGGAGACGGAACCCCTCCTGTTCCAGCACTATTACCGGTTCGGTTCGGATCCGGAGGCGATCCTCAACGCCATCGGTGACTTTGAACCTGTACTCATCGGCATTTCCTCCCAGTTCACCGCGTATTACAAGAGTGTGGCTGAATTGGCGGGCATGATAAAAAAGCACTACCCTATACCGATCTTCCTTGGCGGAAACCATGCCACGGCCCTGGGTGATGAGATCCTGAATAAGACGCCCGCCATTGACTATGTGCTAAAGGGACCGGCTGAAAAGTTGCTGCCCTCGTTTATCGCCAATTTCCAGGGGAAAAATGATGCAACCGCCTTGCCTATGGACTGGCGTGAATTGATGCCGGTCCATGAACTGCTTGATGCCGGCGCCTATCACATCGGGAAACGGTCCTATATCTCCCTGACCGCCAGCCGGGGATGTCCTTATGCCTGCGATTTCTGCAGCGTTCAGGCGATGTTCGGAGAGGGCATCCAATATCGCCGTGTGGAGGATGTGGTGGCGGAGATGCGGATTGGCGCTCGGCATCATAAAGCCCGAATATTCAACTTTGAGGATGACAACATCGCGGTGAACAATCAGTGGTTCATAAGGCTTCTGGAAGCGATCTGTGATGCACCGTTTCTTGATGGGATCGAACTGACCGCCATGAACGGCATCGGCTACACCCATCTGGAAAAACCGGTGCTGGCGCTGATGCACCGGGCCGGGTTCAGGCAGCTCAATCTCTCCTATGTGACCCACGATGACGACCTGCGCAAACACCACCGGCGCCCCCACCACCGGGCGGAACTGGAACGAACCATTGCCGCGGCACAGGGTCTCGGCTTTTTTATCACTGTCTATGTGATCGTCGGGCTGCCGGGCCAGAGCTATGGGGAGATCAGGGAGAGCGTCGATTTCCTGCTGGATCTGGGCGTTTTGGTGGGGCCTTCCATATTTTACATCCCGCCGGGCAGCGATCTCTATCCGCGGCTCCAATTGCCGCTTGAAATCCTTGAAAATTGGAATCTCTACCGATCATCTGCATTTGCCGTGGAAACAGATCGCCTGTCGCGGGCTGAGTTGGTGGAACTGTTTGTTTACACCCGGCGCCGCAACCTCGAAAATAAGTAGACACGTTCCCACACCGCTTAAGGTTTTAAATATAGAAGCTATTTCAAAAAGACTTTTTTGAGATAACTTCTACTCCATAGAGCGTACAGCCATGACAAAAGCCCGGTCCGATTTTTTCTGATGGGAGATGCTGCCGGAGTAGAGCATGACAGCATACGCCTCCAATGGGCAAATCTTGTTGCAGGAATATTTTTTTCCGTATGTGAACTCGGTGCGGGTCCAATAGGGCATATGGGTGATGATATTTTTAAACGGATTGGGTTCTATCAGTGCCGGAAATTGCCGTTTTCGATTTAAAAGGCTGCGCCATTCTTCGATGGTAGGCAGCCGCCAATCTTCATGTCCACCCATCCTGATCCCTTTTGTCTGCTTTATGGCATCCCACCAGTTGACGGCTGCAAATGATGCCAACCGCCTGCCTTTCTTCATCCACATCAGGTTCGTCACCCGATCCGTTACCGATCCGTCTTTGTTATCGATAAATCTATTTTTCTTTTCGATGGGAGGTTGCGGCTGCAATGCGGTACCCGCCAGGGGCGGCCGGGTTTTCACCTGTTTGAGTCCCTTTTCGGTGGCCTCCATAATGTTGAACAGGTGGATCTCTAAATGATCAAGCAACCCGGCCCTGTTTAATGTTTTCCAATACAGCACGGCTTCACGCAATGTGTCATACGAGCCTAAATAAACGCTGTGGATTAGCGGGGCGGCTGTATCACCCCGGGATTTCCGAAAAGCTCCCAATCCCCTGTTTTTTAGAGAATCCATCTTTTTCTCGGCATCCCCTACCCTTTGATAAGAGGCCACATGGATACTGTAAACGAGAGCACTTGCGCTGTCTTCGGGAAATCCATGGGTGGGGAACAGGAAAAAAAGGATTGCGATGAACATCGGGCCGCTTTTAAGGATGAAGTCCATGGTCAGACCTCCTCTGTTTACGGTTTAAACCTGATCCCCGGTGATATCCGTTGAAACAAACCGTTAAGCATAAAACACAGCGGGTGCCCTATGGGCTTGACGGCTCCACCGTGGATAGTGCTATGCCGGAGCGGCAGCCTTCCTTATGTGGAATATGGCTTTTGCTGACTTGATTTATATCCCAGCTGTGGAAAACCGTGCAATGAAACCCTTCACAGGCAGTATGTGAAATTGAACACACACTAGAATAATGAATCCCTACCCGGAGGGCAGGGCTTTGGGTTACACCTGGAAGAGGATGCCTTCTTTTTGAACGGGTTAAATACGAAATCCGAAACAAATTCGAATGATCAAATACTCTAAACAATCTACATCTAACCACGCCCATAGGACGTTGTTTTCAAGGTCTAAATCAAGATAGCGGGGTTGATGGAGAAGGTGTGCGAGGCATGTTCTCTAATCTGAAATGGCGGGGTATTCCCCCGGCGGATGCCCCGGGTAAACCGGAGCATCCGCGCGGTTTCGATCAAACTTTGAACTGTCCGACGACATCTCTGAGTTGTTCAGCCAAGGTCTCTAAGTCCGATGCATTTGTATGGAGCTGGGAACTGCTGCCGGACATCTCTCCGGCGGAGTGGTTGACCTGTGAAATATCTTTCGCGATCTCTCCGGCCACCGTTGAACTGTCGGCCACATTCTGATTCACTTCCTGGATACCGATGGAGGCTTGCGCCACGTTGCTGGCGATCTCCTTTGTGGTAACGGACTGCTCCTCCACTGCCGTGGCAATGGTGGAGACGATTTCGTTTACCGTATTGATGACCCGGGCGATCT
>CAZWAE010000127.1:0-5941 GCA_964631805.1 uncultured Desulfobacteraceae bacterium
TACAGTCCACCTGCAGGCCCATCAATGACAACCTGGTGGAATTGCTGCTGATGCTCGATGCCCTCAAAAGGTCTTCGGCGCGCCGTGTGACAGCGGTGATGCCATACTACGGATATGCCCGGCAGGACAAGAAAGTGGTACCCCGGGTCCCCATCAGTGCCAAACTGGTAGCGAATCTGATCACTACAGCGGGTGCCAGCCGGGTCATTACCATGGATCTTCATGCCGGCCAGATCCAGGGTTTTTTTGACACCCCGGTGGACAACCTGTTTGCCGCACCGGTTTTTATCGACTATATCCAGAAAAACCTGCCCGAGGATCTGATCGTCGTTTCACCCGATGCCGGTGGTGTGGAGAGAGCGCGGGCTTATGCCAAAAGACTGAACACAGGACTTGCCATTATCGACAAAAGACGGGACAAACCCAACGAGGCAAAAGCCATGGCGGTCATTGGAGATGTTTCGGGAAGGGCCACCGCTATTCTGGATGACATGGCCGACACGGCCGGTACGCTTACCGAAGCGGCTTATGCCTTGATCAAAAAGGGGGCAAAAGAGGTACATGCCCTCTGTTCCCACCCGGTCCTCTCCGGCCCGGCAGTGGACCGTATCAAGGATTCACCCATCAAGAGCATGGTGGTCACCGATACCATTCCGTTGAGTGGAAAGGCGGAAGTCTGTGACAAAATCAGCGTGTTGTCGATTTCCGAACTGGTAGGGGAAGCCATTATCAGGAGCCACCGGGGGGATTCGGTTACTTCGCTTTTCATATAGTTCATTTTTGGGGCGCCGCCCGCATCAACAGAGGGGACGGCATCCATGACAGTTGGACCCATCCGGGTAAAAAATACAGCCTTTAAGGAGGACATATACTTGGAATTAATTGATTTAACAGCAAATACGAGAACAAAGACCGGCAACGGTCCGGCAAGGGCCTTACGGCGGGAGGGGAAAATGCCCGCCGTACTTTACGGTCCGGGAAGGGAACCGGTATCCCTGACCGTGGTGGTGAAGGAGTTGGAAACCGCGTTAAAAAGCAGCGCCGCGGCGCAGCCGCTGTTCAATTTAACCGTTGCCGGCGACGATTCGGCTGCAAAAACCGTCATGATCAAGGAGTTGCAGACCAATCCCCTCTCACTGGCTTACCTTCATGTCGACTTTTACGAAGTTGCCATGGATCGGAAGATTACGGTCAACGTGCCCATAGTAACCACCGGCAACGCAATCGGTGTTGAAATGGGCGGCATGCTGCAGATCATCCGGCGGGAGCTGGAGGTATCGTGCATGCCCCTTGAAATCCCGGAATCCATCATCATCGACGTCTCCGATCTGGATATCGGGGATTCGATCCATGTGGAAGACATAACCCTCGAGGGAGATGTCGAGATCCCGGCTGACGTTAACTTTACAGTGCTGACCGTCCTGACCCCGAAGAAGGAAGAAGAGGAAGTAGAAGAGGAAGAGGGCGAGGAAGGTCTGGAAGAGGGTGAAGAGGGAGCAGAAGCATCCGAAACCGAGGATGAAGCCTGATCCCGGCTGCCGAACATGTCTGAAAAACGAACACGGCTGGTGGCCGGACTGGGAAATCCCGGAGAGGAATATTCCCAAACCCGGCACAATGCTGGATTTCTTGTTATAGATGAGCTGGCCGGCCACATTGGAGTGGATGTGGGCCGGCAGAAATTTGATGCCTTGTACGGCAGGGGTGCCATTGATGGTGTGGATATCATATTGGCAAAACCCATGGCCTACATGAACAGAAGCGGCCCGCCGGTTCAAAGAATTGCATCCTATTTTAGAATTTCATTTGGGGATATATTGGTCCTTCACGACGATATAGACCTTAAATTTGGAAGAATTAAAATCCAACAGAAAGGGGGGCATGGAGGACACAAAGGAATCAGATCCATTATGGATGCCATTGGCGGAAACGAGTTTGCTCGGATCCGTATCGGCATCGGGCGTCCCGACACCGGAAGGAATGTGACGGGCCATGTTCTGGGTGGATTCAGTAGGGATGAAACACAGGCGATGGACCGGATCATCACAACGGCGAGGGAGGCTGTCGTTACAGTGCTTTGTAGTGGTATTAGGGAGGGAATGAACAGGTTCAATGACAGACGAACCTCAATTTTAAGTTAATTTTTAAGATGGAGGAGATAATGGACGTAGTATTGAGTAATATTCCGTTGGCTTGCACATTTATCGGTATTGTGGGAATTGTATTTGCCCTCATCCTGGCGATGGTAGTTAAGAGTGCCCCTGCGGGTAATGAAAAAATGCAGGAAATCGCCGGCGCGATCCAGGAAGGCGCGGTTGCCTACCTGAACCGTCAAATGAAATCCATGGGTATCACCGGGATTATCATTTTCGCAGTTATCTTCGCTACCCTGGGCGCCAAAACCGCTGTCGGCTTTGCCGTAGGCGCCATCGCATCATTTTTTGCCGGTTATATCGGCATGCGGGTATCGGTTCTGGCCAACGTCAGGACCGCCGAAGCCGCCAAGGACGGCATGGCGGCCGGCCTGTCCATGGCTTTCAGGGGCGGTACCGTCACCGGTATGATCGTTGCCGGCCTGGCCCTGACCTCAGTGGCCGGTTTTTACACATTCACACATGACATCATGGCTCTGGTTGCCCTCGGTTTCGGCGGCAGCCTCATCTCCATTTTTGCCCGTCTCGGCGGCGGTATCTTCACCAAGGGTGCGGATGTAGGCGCCGACCTGGTGGGCAAGGTGGAAGCCGGTATCCCGGAAGACGATCCGAGAAACCCGGCCACCATCGCTGACAACGTCGGCGACAACGTCGGTGACTGCGCCGGTATGGCCGCCGACCTTTTCGAGACCTATGCGGTAACTGCTGTGGCCGCCATGCTCATCGGCAGCCTGCTGTTTCCCAAAAATCCCATGGGAACCGAATTTCCGTTGATTCTCGGCGCCATCTCCATTATCGCTTCCATCCTTGGCAGCTTTATGGTCAGACTGAGCAGCAGCGGGTACGTAATGGGCGCTCTTTATAAAGGCATGTTCGGCTCCGCCATCCTGTCCGCCATTGCGTTTTATTTTGTCACCGTTAAGTTCATGACCGGCCTGGGTGACCTTGTTGCTATCAACATTTACTACTGCACCCTTATCGGCCTGGTTCTCACCGTGGTGATCGTAATTATCACCGAGTTCTACACCGGTATTTATTCTCCGGTTAAAAGAATTGCCGAAGCATCTACCACCGGGCACGGCACCAACATCATTGCCGGTCTGGCCGTTTCCATGCAGGCTACCGCACTGCCGATCCTGGCCATCTGCCTGAGCATTTATATGGCCTACAACTATGCCGGTCTTTACGGCATCGCCATGGCCGCCATGTCCATGCTCTCCATGACCGGTATGGTCATTGCCATTGACGCCTACGGCCCCATCACCGACAATGCCGGTGGTATTGCCGAAATGGCCGAGATGGACGAGAGTGTCCGCGCTATCACTGACCCGCTGGATGCTGTCGGCAACACCACAAAGGCCGTTACCAAGGGATACGCCATCGGCAGTGCCGGTCTGGCCGCTCTGGTTCTGTTTGCAGCCTATACACAGGAATTCGCCATTCATGGCGCCAAGGGTGCAATCGCTTTTGACCTGGCCGACGTCAACGTTATCCTGGGTCTTTTTATCGGTGGCCTGCTGCCGTACCTGTTCGCTTCCATTGCCATGGAGGCCGTTGGCAACGCCGGTGCCGCGGTTGTTGTCGAAGTTCGTCGTCAGTTCCGCGAAATCCCGGGCATCATGGAAGGGACTGCCAAGCCGGATTACGCAGCTTGTGTTGACATCGTCACCAAGTTCGCACTCAAAGAGATGATGGTTCCGGCGCTTCTGCCGATAGCTGCACCGCTGCTCGTTGGCTTCCTGCTGGGTAAAGTTGCCCTGGGTGGTCTGCTCATCGGTTCCATCGTTACCGGTGTTTTCGTTGCGATCTCCATGACCACAGGTGGCGCAGCGTGGGATAACGCCAAAAAATACATCGAAGACGGCAACCTCGGCGGCAAGGGCTCCGATGCCCATAAAGCTGCCGTTACCGGCGACACTGTAGGCGACCCCTACAAGGATACTGCCGGCCCGGCCGTTAACCCGATGATCAAGATCCTCAACGTTGTGGCGCTGCTCATGGTGCCCTTCCTGCTGTAATTTACAGGATCTTAACGATCGACCCATAAAAGGATTGGCGCTTTTCGCGTCAATCCTTTTTTATTGATCGTTCATAAAAGGTGTGATATATTGGCTTCACAAGTAACAATTGGAATGATGTCAATGGTCTGAATCAGCAATTTCTAAAGTGGTACTCGAACTTTCCCCGCCGCGATGATTGATGGATTCCAGCCCTTCATTGAATTAATGGTATTCAAGAGTTACCAGTGGGAAGCAAAGTCCAACTTTCTGGAGATGACAGACCGGTGTTAAGATGAATAATAAAGAAAATAAAGAGCAGCCACCGTTGGAAAGAAACAGTATAAGAGAGTTTCACGTTGGCGACCTCGCTGTTTATCCGGCCCATGGTGTCGGTCGCATAGAAGCCATTGAAAGCCGCATGATCAATGGTGAAACACATGATTTCTACATCATGAAGGTCCTCGAAAACAGTATGGTCATCATGATCCCTACCATGAATGTGGAATCGGTGGGATTGCGGGATGTCATCAGCGAAGAAGAGATCCCCAAAGTCTATGCCGTCATGGGGAAAAAAGAATCCCTCCCGGCGGAGTCCCAGACATGGAACCGCCGCTACCGGGAGTATATGGACAAGATCAAAACGGGCTCTCTCTATGACGTTGCCGAGGTATTCAGAGACCTGTCCCTGTTGAAACTCACCAAGGATTTATCGTTCGGTGAGAGAAAACTGTATGATACGGCCCAGATATTATTGGTCAAGGAACTTTCCACCGCCCGAAACGCGGATGAAGAAATAGTGGCCTCGGAAATCGAATCCCTGTTCGCCATCGATACTCCACCGCCCCCCCCTCCTCCCGGGGAGTAATCCCTACCCGTTTCCATGAAGGGTGACCGCACATTCACAATTCTGGTGGAAGATCCCCATTCGGGAAAACGCATGGATGCCTTTGTCGTCGCCTCCCTGTCTGAGTGTTCCAGATCCTTGATCAACCATCTGATCCGCTGTGAGAATATTTTGGTAAACGGTTCTGCAAAAAAGCCGGGCTATCGTGTGCGAACCGGTGATGAGATCAGCGGAACCATTCCACCTCCGGAACTGTTGGATTGCAAGCCAGAGCCTATCGACATCGACATCCTTTTTGAAGATCGTCACCTGCTGGTCGTCAACAAACAGGAGGGGATGGTGATTCATCCGGCACCGGGAAACCCTTCGGGAACCCTGGTGAACGCGCTTCTCCATCATTGCCCTGACCTTTCCGGTATTGGAAATGTGATCCGTCCCGGTATCGTCCACCGTCTGGACAAAGACACGACCGGAGCGTTGGTGGTTGCCAAAACCACCTTGGCCCATCAACATCTCTCGGAACAATTCAAATCCAGAACCGTTCGGAAAAAATATTTCGCCCTGGTATACGGTGGGCCCGAAACGGACAGCGGGATCATCGATCTGCCCATCGGCAGGCATCCTGTGGATCGCAAACGCATGTCAACCCGCAGCCGGAGGGGGAGAGAGGCGATCACCCATTGGCACATGAGGGAGCGCTTTGCAGAGACATCTCTCTTAGAGATTGAAATTAAGACCGGGCGAACGCATCAAATCCGTGTTCACTGTGCGACAAAGGGTTATCCATTGGTGGGGGATCCGGTTTATGGGAAAAAAAACCAAGCGCTCCGATTGCCGCCCCAAATTCGAGAATCGATCCGCCGGCAGATGCTTCATGCATGGAAAATTGAATTCAGGCATCCAGTGGACGGTGAAAGAAAAAGATTTCAGGCCCCGATGCCATC
>CAZWAE010000127.1:6041-11601 GCA_964631805.1 uncultured Desulfobacteraceae bacterium
ACAAACGGAAGAATTCCGCCGGGACTCACGCTTCTCGTTTGACTCTCCTGCATCCGTTTTGAAAAAAAAGTCGCATCCGACTCGGACAATTCTGCTTCGGAAAGCTTGTTACCGCAGAAAACGGTGGCAGATTTGGAAAATCCTCCCTGAATGAACAATCGTCCGGTCACCCGTACTGCCATTCGATCATGCCCATAACTGTTTTGAACCTGCCCGGTGATGACGAACAGGGGACCAAGATTTTCATTTGCGGCAATTTTGCTGGTGGTGGCAAAAGCATGCATCTTAAGATTCCCCGGATCACCGGATCGCGCACTCCCCAACAGGTATCCCCCTCCGATAATACCACCAATGACAAAGGTCAGAACCGCCAATAAAATCGACAGCGCAACACTGATGCGCCTTTTCAATATCGAATTTTGTTTTTCGGCAAATACACCAGGGTCAATCTTTTTCAGCGGTTTTACCTTACGGGATGGCTTTATCTCCCAGGTATCGGACAACTCGGACCGAGGATCCTTTTGACCCGCCGTCTTGGTGCGATCCACCCCGGCGGCGCCGGTAGTTTCTTCGGCCAACGCAGCGCTTTTCTGACTTCCCTTTTTTTCAGGGGTATCCCGATGCTCCGCTTTGACGGTTTCAATATCAAGCCAATAATCCGCCATATCCTCCATCTGGCACTCTTCCGCCGCGGCGTTCTCCCTGACATCATCCGGGATGCCCTCTTCCGGTGTTTCCGGCACCTCGTCCAGAGGTGATTCGGCAGCCTCTTCTTCCTGTTCTGATGGGGAGTCGAGGGTGATATCGGTTTCCATCTCTAAAGAGAAATCCTCTTCGGTCACCTCCCCATCTTTCTCTGCCTCGGGCGCAGCCTCCTCCTTTATCGCCATTTCGAAATCGGGCAGGTCCGAAATGTCGAGCCTAATGGTCTGATCCAGATCGAAAACAGACGCTTCCGGTTCCGGATCTGCGGGGGGTTCCACATCCAGGGAAAGTTCCTCGGAGTTCTCCGATATCTCATCGAACGGCATCTCCAGATCTGGCAGGTCTCCGGTATCCATTTCAGCACCGGGTTCCTGATCGGGAAGGGTCGCCTCCGGTTCCGACTCATCGGACATCTCGAGAACGAGATCCTCCCCGGAGGGCATCTCCTCCGACAAGCTTTCCCGTTCAGGTATCGCGGACAGGTCCGGGACTTCAGCGGCTTCCGAACCGGAAACATCGTCATCGATCTCCAGTACAGGCTCGATGTCAAGGGTCAGCTCCTCGATCGGGGCGTCTTCCAATGGATTTTCCGATTCCGGCAGATCGGACAGGTCCAAATCATCATCGGCTGCCGAATCGGAGGATGATTCCTCCGGTGCCAGAGGGATATCAAGGATCAACTCTTCGGTCGGGGCTCCTTTCAGGGACGCCTCAGGCATCGGCGAAATATCAAGAATCAACTCCTCGTCCGGCGTCTCTTCCTCCGAATTCTCCGATTCCGACAAAGTGGACAGGTCGGGGGTATCACCGGCTGCCGAAGTTGAAGCATCCTCCTCGACAGAAACAATGTCCAATGTCGCTTCATCGACGGACACATCGTCTTCAGTTGACAGGATTTCATCAGCCGGCGGGGCATCCGGTTCCAGCAGCTCAATATCTTCCATTTCCAATTCGATATCCGGCAGGGTGTCGATCTCCTCATCCTCTCCCAGCTCTTCTTCCGACTCCATTTCGAGCCCGATATCCGCCGAACCGAAGAGATCATCGTCATCCTCCGGCTCATCATCCGACATCCCTTCGAAATCAAAATCGGAACCCGTCATATCAAGCACTTCAAGACCGGAGGGCAGGTCAACCCCGGTATCCGCCGTTTTTTCAGTTTCGGAGTCGGGAGGAAGCGCCTCTTCACTTTCAAGTTTTTCCGTATCTCCCACAACGCCACTTTCACTCAACATTTTTTCAAGCTCGGCCAGATCGATTTCACTGGTCTGCTTGAACTCCACATTGGCTTCATCCATGGCGGATTTCGACTCCGGCTCGATCTCCATCCCCAAATCCATGTCCAGATCATCGACCTCATCCTCGGAATCGAAATCCAATTCCAGCTCAAGTTCCAAATCATCAACCGATGAATCTTCAATTCCCGGCTGATCTTCGGTTTCTTCAAGGGCCGCTTCGATATCGGAAAGATCCAGATCATCGACTTCGGAAAGCGGTTCGGCATCCTCTTTTCCCCTGTGGAGCCAGCAATATCCATCGGCCGCCGCAGGATTTCGACAGGGCGCCCCTTTTCGGGTCAATGCGCCGCATCGCTGAGTAGACTTTTGCACTTTATTCTCCATCGTAAGCCAGTATTGGGTTCGAGTATCCCGAAACCGAAACCCTATGGGAGCCTCTCCGGCATCTCAGGGGGTTACCGATGATTATTGGATAAATGATAGAAGGAAACCGGCTAAAATAATAGACCAATTGACGCATCACGTCAATGCCGTTGGGATTTGATGATGTCGATTTATTTGTAGGAGGTGGTTCCAATGGCAATCCGGGTGATGGAGATTTTCCCATCGAAGCAACACGCCACGTCTTTGTCCGGATCCCTCGGACGGTCATGAATCGTGCCGCGATAGATCAGGGTATCTCCTTCTCGGATAAATTCATATTTATGGGGATGGGAATCGAGCCCACAAAAGAGGCTCTCCGGTGTTTTATCGACGGGCAAGGGGTGCGGCAGATTGACATTCCAGAAATGGCCCGGTTCCAAGAATAACGACAGAAGCATGCCGATGGCCCGACCCGCCTGTTTTCCCGTGTGCTGCCATTTAATTTCGTGGCCTCTCGCAATGTACTGAGAAACGGCGGCTGAGCGACAACCAAGGATTGCAGCCTCACGGGCAGCGGCAACGGTTCCGGAATTGTAAACATCGGAACCGAGATTAGCACCCGGGTTGATGCCGGAGAAGAGCCACGATGCATCGGGGGCTAGATATTTGAGAGCGATTCGCGAACAATCCGCCGGCGTGCCGTTCACGCTGAAACGATCCTTCTCTATCTGTTCGACCCGGATGGGGGACAGGGCGGTTACCCGATGGGAAACCCAGGACATGGGTTCTTTCGGTGCCACTATGACCACGCGGCCAAAGGGAGCCAGTGCGTCATGGAAAGCTTCCAACCCGGGAGCATCGATCCCATCATCGTTGGTCAGGATGATCTTCAATGGAGCCCTTTCAACCATACGGGCGAACGGATGGCGTTGATAACGTTCAGGTCGACTTGTCCGCAGTGCAGCTTCCCTTTGCCGATTTCCGGACGTCATTCTGATGCCTGGCAATGGAGATGATGGTCGACAACCCGGATTGAATGCCATCTGGCAGGTCTTCCTTTTTCATTTTCTCCGCTTCCTCCACGATAGCGGCAAATGCACTGGCGATATCTTCAGTTCTCATGATGATTCTCCTTACGTTTCTTTCGTTTCTTCCGTTTCTTTTGTTAATTACATTACATGGGATAACATTATCATGAATCGCGCCATTTAAAGCCCAGGGGTCCTATCGCCCGCACCTCTTTAGAAGTTGGCTGTTATCATGTCCTGTGAAACACTCAGGGCACAGAAAAAGATCATGCCTGACGGCGGGAACGCCGGTCCATGGCATCATAGGTGGCATACTTATAAAGTTCTCCCAATGTCGGATAATTGAAGCAGGTGTTGATAAACAGATCGCTGGTGGCATCCATCATCAGTGCGGTCAACCCGATGTGAATGATTTCGGATGCAATCTCTCCGATCACGTGGACGCCCAAAAGCCGCATCGGTTCACCGGAGGCGCCCTTCTCTTCATAGATGAGCTTCAGGAAGCCGTCAAAATCGCCCATGATCATACCCCGGGGATTCTGTCCGTAATTGGCCCTTCCCACCACATAGGGGATCTTTTCTTTGCGGCAATCCCTTTCCGTTTTCCCCGCACCGGAGCACTCGGGAATGGTATAGATTCCCAGGGGAAGTATCGGTGCGACCTGTTTCTTGTATAGGTCGAGATCAAACGCCTTGACCATGGCAAAACGCGCCTGTTCCATTGAAGTGGAGGCCAGTGATGGTGCACCCACCACATCACCACAGGCATATATCCCGTTGATCCGCTTCCGTGTGACCGGATGAACCACCCGGTAATTTTTATCCACCGGAATAAATCCACGCTCGTTCAACTCAATTCCCGCTGCCTCCAAGTGCATCGTTTGGGTGTTGCTGACCCGGCCTGTGGCCAGCATCACCGCCGCTGTTTTTAGGGAGGCGCCGGATTCAAATTCCAGCACGACGCCATTTGATTCCACTCGGCAGGATTGGATCTTTTCCGGCATCACCATCCGGATCCCCATTTTCCCCATGCTTTTTTTAAGGGCATACGCGATGTCGCCGTCTAAAAACGGCAAAATACTCTCCCGTGTGTGAATCAGGGACACTTTGGTTTCAAGCGCCCTGAAAATACAGGCGTATTCACAGCCGATCACACCGCCGCCGACCACCGCCATCTCTTTGGGCATGTCCGGTATCTGCAAAATGGTATTGGAATCAAAGATCCGGTCGTCTTCAGGATAGATGTCCGGGCGACGTGGAGAGGATCCGGTGGCAATCAGGATGACATCCGCCTCGACAAACCGCGTATCCCCTTCAGAAGAATCCACACGAACTGTATTCCGGTCCACGAACACACCCCGGCCATGAAACACATCCACATTATGGCTCACCATATTGGTGAGCACCCGGAACCGCTCGGTTTTTTTGACGAACTCCTCATGGTACAGAAAATCCTGAATTGTTGCCTTGTGGTGCAGGGACAGATCGATACCGTGGAGTTTTCGTGCGCGGTATCCTGAAAGGATCAGAGAGGTTTCCCGGAGCGTTTTGCTGGGGACGGTGGTCCCGGCGGTAGCACCGCCAAGGTGGATATCACGCTCTACCATGGCGACGCTTTTCCCAAAGTAGGCGGCCTGAGCGGCTCCTTTCTCTCCGGCAGCACCGCCTCCGATAACGATCAGATCGTAATGCTTCGCGTTCATCCTCCCTCCTGTTCTTGTTGAAAAGAAATAACGGCCGAAAGAGGTTTTCCCTAACTACCAGTGTTCCGGCACTTGAATTGCGACCACTTCACCGCTGGCACAAATTTCTCCATCTGCAGATAGCGTAGAGGCGATCACCACTTTTCGATCCTTAACCTCCTTGACGACACCCCGGACCTCCAGCGTCACACCAAGGGGGGTGGGCTTGTGGTAGTCCACGTGCAAGCTTCCCGTGACAAACCGTAGCGGCGGTTTTGAATCCATGGATCGCCCCTGGGCGCGATAAGCTGCGGCTGAAGCCGTACCGGTAGAATGACAATCGATGAGGGAGGCAATGAGTCCCCCATAGACATACCCCGGGATGGCCATGTGACGCGGATCCGGTGTGAAACGGCAGACCGAGGTCTCACCATCCCAGAAGCTCTTGATCTGAAGCCCCATGCTGTTTAACCGACCACACCCGTAGCAGTGGCTGTGATCCTCTTCATAATAATCCTGAAATGCCATATCACCCATACTGTCA
>CAZWAE010000128.1:0-4912 GCA_964631805.1 uncultured Desulfobacteraceae bacterium
ATTGTGCCGCCACGAAACGAATATGTTCGGTTGTCTGAAGTCTGGATGGAATAATAGCGTCATCATTCTATATGAATGGGCGGGTATCCTGAGAAAACAGTGCGGTAAAAATCCTTGACAATTTATTCCGAGATAATATAAAACCCTTTATATAAATACCTATATAAATAAATCCGGATATACAAAATGCCACGAAAAAAACAATTTGTCGCTGAAGACGTCGTCACAGCTGCATTTGAATTGGTAAAAGAAAAGGGATTGGAGGGGCTCTCCGCTCCTGCTGTTGCCAACAAAATGGGCTGTTCGACCATGCCGATCTACTCTCACTTTAAAAATATGCAGACGTTGGAGGACGAGATCGTCAAAAAGGCCTGGAAGCTGTCCATGGATTACAAGGCCAAAACATACACAGGTGATGTCTGGGTCGACCAGGGTATCGGGTATATTCGCTTTTCACAGGATGAGCGAAACCTGTTCAAATGCATGCTCGATTCCCGAAACCAGGAGCTGAAATATGAAATGCACATCGCCAACTGGCAGTTCCTGGCTGAGCAGCTGAATGGCTATGAGGCGTTTGACGATCTCACTGAGGAGCAGCAGGAGAGAGTCCGCTACGCACGAGCCATGTTAACCCACGGGATCGCCACGGCGCCCAGAGTTGCGGCCAATCGAATTTTGCTTGAAAGCGACGAGCTTCTTGCCAAGTTCCTGACAAATGTCAGCATGGCGTTGCGGTCGGGATTCAAAGAGATCCCGCCCCTTACGCCAAAGGATAAACGTTTGTTCGAAGAAAAGAAAAAAAAGATTACAAAGTATTGAGATCGAAGACAAGATCCGGTCACGCCGGCACTGGATTTTGCTCGCCCCATCACATTGGCGGAACTGGGATTAAGGATCAGAAAGAACGCCATGTGCAACACTACAGCTGCGGCATCGGGCCGTTATAGGAGGTAGTATGTGGATTCGAAAGAAGATTTCCTGCGATAAAAAGTCGGCGACGCTAAAAAAATCAATTCAATTCTGTTTTGTTTTGATACTGATCTTCATGATTTTTGTGCCTGGCTCATGGTCAGAGGCTCGTTACGGTGGGACGTTGAGCCTTGGAATCGAGTACAAAATGTACGGGTTCGACCTCATCAAAACCCGAATTTTTACGGTCTCGGCCCAAACTGCAGGTCATCTGATCATGGATCGTCTTTTCGACGTGGATGACCAGGGTGACGTTATACCCATGCTGGGTCTTTCCATGACACCTTCTGAAGATGGCAAAACCTGGACCATCGAGCTGCGTCGAGGCGTCAGGTTCCATGATGGGGCGCCCTTCAACGCGGATGCTGTCGTCCATCACTGGCAGCGTATTTTAAACCCCGAAAACCGCTATCGTGGAAGAAGCAATCTGCAGGCCATAACGGCTGTGGAAAAGGCCGCAGAATTTACGGTCCGGTTTCAGTTAAAACACCCATGGGAACCTTTCCCCAGGCTGTTGGCCACGCGCAAAGCAAGGGTCTCCTGGATTCCTTCCCCCAAGGCGGTCGAGGCCGGCACTCAGAATCGGCACCCGGTTGGCACAGGACCCTTTACCTTTAAGTCCTGGAAGAGCGACGACCGTCTCGTGATGGCCAGAAATCAGAATTATTGGCAGGCCGGAAAACCCTATCTTGATGAAATTGTCCTTCGGGTGATACCGGATGCGGAGACGCGCTATGCGGCCTTGATTTCCGGTCAGTTGGACATGCTCTATACGGATCGCCCCTCACACATCAAAAAGCTGAGGTCGGATAACCGCTACAGGCTGGCCATCGGAAAAGGTACCGGCGCCGGCACCCTGATACTGAATACCCGGAAGCCACCCCTTAACGATGTCCGGGTCCGACGCGCACTTGCGCACGCATGGGACCAGGGAAAATATATCAAAACCGTTTTTAAAGACATCGTGCCCTTTGCAACCCATTGGTTCGGGGATGCGATATTGTGCAATGATGTGGCCTATCGATATCCGGATATCGAAATGGCCAAAGCCTTGATTCAGGAATACGGCCAACCCGTGGAAATCGAGTACATCCATAGTGCGACCCAGAGAGGCCGCGAGTCCGCACAGGTCCTTCAGCAATTCCTTAAACCGATCGGTGTGGCAGTGAAGGCTGTACCGCTGGACTGGGGCGCTATTTATAAGCGTGTTTTCAGCCGGCAATACGACATCTCCTCATGGGGGCTGCCCTCGTTAGATGACATGGGGACGGTTTCTCTGCTGTCACTGCACTCCAAGGGTCCTTACAATCTTTCCGGTTATGCCAACCCATCCGTTGACCAACTACTGATGAAACAAAATTTGAGTATGGACCCGGTTGTTCGTCAGAAAGTGCTGTGTGAAGTCGTCCGACATGTGCACGACGATGTACCGATGCTTTTGCTTTGCGGACGAAAATACTACCTGTTTGCATCCACGAGAGTCAACGGTGTTCCGGAACCTCATCAGGAAGCCATCCGGCTTACCGAAGTGTGGATGGCTCAGTAACCGGTGGTATCGAGGTGTAAAAAGATGGACAATAAAGAAACTCGGTCATTCAATTATCATGTGGAACAGTTTCTCGGCCAACGTCTGCCCGAAAAACTTGCCGGTCTCATAGCCTTTCCAAAGCTGCCAAAAGAGGCCCGGGACTTTACTCTTCGCATGTTGTCCCTGATGCATCAGGCGGGTTATCCACCCACGGAATTCACACCGATGTTCATCCGTTCGATATCTCAAATTATTCCAAACACACTGCCTGTCGCATGGGGTGGACGAATTCCACCGATTACCATGCCGGGCCGCCATCAGAAATTCGACGCCTATGTCGCCAAACAAACCTGGCCATCAATGGCAGGCACATCTGTTTTCGTTGATGTTGGGTGCGGTTTCCCGCCGCAAACCACCCTTGATACCGCACGACAGTTCCCGGACTGGCAAGTGATCGGCATGGATCGCGATTTTGCACCCTACATCGTGTATGATCATGAAGGCAACTATGCCTGCTATGACCGTCACGGTCATTTTCAGTATTTCCAACCACGGGCGGGTGGTGATTGGCTGGCTTCATACGCACATCAGGATAAAATCCGAGAGCGATTTTCAAAACTATTTGCCGATCTTTCACCTTTGTTACGGAGCAAGGGCAATAAAAAAAGCAGCTCACTTGAAAAGGACGGCAACAGAATCATTAAGCATCATATACGCGATTTTGAAACAGATAACCTGAAGTTTGCAGAGTCGGATATCCAGGAGATTCGATTGCCATCCGCGCACGTGATACGCTGCATGAATGTGTTCCTGTATGCCAACAATGAATCAAGAAAGAAAATGGTGCGGAAGCTGAGTGAATTTCTCTGCGATGGCGGTATCCTGATTGCCGGTACGAACGGAAACGATTCTTTTGCCAGGTATATGGTCTATCGTAAAAAAGATGGTGAAACAACACTGGTGGAATTCTCCTTCAGCCCGGATAACCTCAAACCGTTTGGATTTATGCCCTGGTTCACAATCCATGGAAAAGATCCCGAAGCAACTTACCTTGCAGAATTGACCCACGCGATTCGGGCGGATGCGCTTTTTTGGCCGGTATTCAGCGACCGTTTCGACCACCTACTTTCCGAATTCGGAATCTGCCATCGAGGCGCCGATGGATTTCTTCATCTCCTCGATGTCGAATTGTCCGTTACAGAGGTTATGGCGAAGATGAAACAGATATGGGGGCAAATCAATAGGGAAGGTTACATAAATGGTGCTGTGGAGGCATTGAGGGAAGGCGGTTACATAGCCTGGCAGAATGAGGTGGGCGATATTGCCGTTCGGCCATCCGGGGAAGTGTGTTCTACGTTATGATACCCTCTGAGACCTGACGGTTAAAAAATTCGATCATCCCATTGTTTAAGGGTGCAGTCATAATATTTCATGCGGCAATAACCATGAACTCAATTGTTCCGGTCGATCAATGTGGTTTTTTTTAAAAAAATTTCTGCGCCTTCTCCTCATAGCCCTTGCAACCACAGCGATTACGTTTTTAATGGTTGAGCTTCTTCCGGGTGACGTGGCTTACGTCATCGGCGGTGAAGGAGCGACACAAGAAGATATCCAGGCCATCAGAAATGATCTCGGGCATGATCGTCATGCCGTGGTTCGATATATTATCTGGCTGTGGGGTTTACTCCAGGGTGACTTTGGGCATTCCTACCTGACACAGGAGCCTGTTTTGCATGCCATTCTTGAACGCCTGCCCGTTACCATCGAACTTTTGCTCGTTTCCCAACTCATGGCCTTGCTCCTCGCATTGCCTTCCGGCATCATCAGTGCTTATCGGAACGGTTCTTTTCTGGATCGCTTGATCAGTATCTGCGGTTTTACCACATTGTCTATTCCCAGCTTTGTATCGGCCCTTTTGTCCATTTACATTTTTGCCATCCAGCTCAAATGGCTGCCAGCTACCGGTTATACGCCGATTTCATATGGGATTTGGGTAAACATAAGATCTTTTATCCTGCCGGGGCTCAGCATCGCACTCATCGAGTGGGTCGTTCTAATGCGGGTGTTGCGAAGCGATATGATCAGCACGCTTCAGCAAAATTACATTCTCATGGCAAAAGCCAAGGGGCTGCCACCCTGGAAGATTTTGCTGCATCACACCCTCAGGCCTTCATCATTTACTTTGATTACATTGCTTGGCATTCAAATTGGAAGACTCATTGGGGGCGCCGTGATTATTGAGACCGTTTTTGCCCTTCCTGGAATCGGCCGCCTGCTTGTGACTTCGATTTACTCACGGGACATTATGATCATACAGGGCTGTATCCTTCTGATTACTGTCGGGTATGTCACCATGAACACAATCGTCGACATCTTTTATCACATACTGGATCCCCGAATCCGAACTGAGCCAAC
>CAZWAE010000128.1:5012-11543 GCA_964631805.1 uncultured Desulfobacteraceae bacterium
ATTCCGACTTTTTGTCGGGTCGCAAGGGCAAAAACACTGACACTGAGCAATCTGGAATTTGTGCAGGCCGCCCGTTTGAGCGGTGCGGGAGACATCATGATATTAATACGTGAAATCGTGCCCAACCTGTTTGCTCCCATGGCGGCTTACGGACTGATAGTCGTATCATTTATGATCATGACCGAAGGCGGCCTGAGTTTTTTAGGGCTTGGCGTACCGGCACCAACTCCAAGCTGGGGCGGGATGATTGCCGAAGGACGGGAAGTCCTCGAAGAAGCGCCCTACGTTAGTATGATCCCTGCTGGTGCCATGTTTCTGACCATTCTATCATTCAATCTGATTGGTGACAGTTTGCGGCGATTGACCGAAATAAAGACGAGTCAACTATGATACAAAGGGGACCCAAACATCTTCTATCGGTTGAGAATCTATCCGTAACGCTGCCCACACCTAAGGGCGATGTGCATGCTGTAGACAAGGTTTCTTTTAATCTCGAGTGCGGGAAGACCCTGGGATTGGTGGGAGAATCCGGCTGTGGAAAAACCATGACGGCTTTTTCGATTATGGGCCTTTTATTCAGGGATGCCATGATTCCAAAAAACACCGCCATTCGATTCCAGGGACAAAACCTTGCAGGTTTGCCAGGTGTCGAGATGCGGCGGCTGCTCGGCAAAGAGATCGCCATCATATTTCAGGATCCCATGACCTCTTTGAATCCCGTAATACCAATAGGTCGCCAGATCACGGAGGTTTTAATTCACCATTTTAAAATGGGCAAAAAGTCCGCCCGGGTTCGTGCCGTGACACTTTTGGACCGGGTGGGCATTCCTTTGGCAGAATCCCGGTTCGGCCAGTATCCGCACCAGCTGTCCGGAGGGCTGCGGCAGAGAGTGGCGATTGCAATCGCCCTGGCTTGCGAACCTCAACTGTTGATTGCCGATGAACCGACAACCGCTCTTGATGTGACGGTCCAGGCAGAAATCCTCGATTTGATGGCCCAACTTCAGGAAGAAAAACAGATGGCCATGATTCTCATTTCCCATGACCTTGATGTCGTGGCCGGTCGAACCGATGAAACAGCCGTCATGTATGCCGGAAAGATCGTGGAGCAAGCCGCTACGAAAGAGCTGTACGATAACATTTTCATGCCTTACACACAGGCACTGATAAATGCCGTCCCACGACTTTCGGATCCGCCCCATACCGTGCTTCAGACCATTGGTGGGCACCCTCCCGATCTGATCGATCTGCTGCCTGGATGTCGATTCGCCCCGCGCTGTCCCAGGGCAGGAGAGCGTTGTCGGCATCAGGAGCCAACCTTAATAAATCTCAATGGCAAAGGTCATCAGGTGGCGTGTTGGTACCCGTTGAATACGCAATGAAAGAAAACCATCTCCCAAGGCGGGTTTTGCTTGGCGTCAGCAATCTCGTTGTTGAATTTTCCGTTGGCAGGCGATCGAAAATCCATGCCGTATCAAATGTCAGCTTCGAGATCGAAACCGGAGAGACACTGGGCCTGGTGGGTGAATCAGGGTGCGGAAAATCGACGGTGGCGCGTGCAATTGTACAACTTCAAAAACCGACCTCGGGAAGAATCTGTCTGGATGGAGAGGTGTTGACAAGCTGCAGTAACAGGCAACTTCGAAATCTCAGGCCACGCTTTCAGATGATATTTCAGGATGCTGCTGCATCCCTGAACCCGGGCCGCAAGGTTGGCAAAACAATTTCCGAACCATTGAGAGTGATTGGTAAAGGTACGCCTCGGGACCGTATCCGTATAGTGCATGCCATGATGGAAGAAGTTGGACTAAATCCGGAGCAAGTATATGATCGACACCCTTTTGAATTATCCATTGGTCAATGTCAGCGTATCAGCATTGCCAGGGCACTGATAACAAATCCCAGGCTTTTGGTTTGTGATGAGCCGGTCAGCTCCCTTGATGTATCGGTACAGGCCCAGATTCTCAACTTGCTGGAAAGTATGAAAGTGCGCCATGGGCTGACCATGCTTTTTATATCACATGATCTGGCTGTTGTGAAAAACATATGTGATCGTGTGGCGGTCATGTATCTGGGGAAGCTGTGTGAGATCTCCGATTCAGAGAGTCTGTATCGTGCGCCCCGTCATCCGTATACGACGGCACTTTTGGAATCCATTCCAGAATTTAACCGGACGCGACTTTCGAATAGGATCGGTCTACGCGGGGTTGAAATTCCTTCACCGGCGTCACCCCCTTCCGGTTGTCGGTTCCGGACAAGGTGTCCAAGGGTACAACGACGTTGCTCGGCTGAGGAGCCTGTTTTAAGGGAGGAGCAACCCGGGCGATGGGTTGCCTGCCACTCTCAATTGAATTCGAGCAGCTAAACTGATTATATTTAGATCAGGGCAGGCATTTCCAATTTCCTCAGTGGATATAACCGGTACTGCCCATCAGCGGTTGGACAAATCCTGAAGCAACTTATCGCCTTGCGGCGATTGTAAGATTTGACTCAGGACCTCAACCACTTTCGAATCGAAATGGGAACTGTTGGTTCGTAGGATTTCGACCGCTTTCTCCGGCGGGATCGCCGGGCGATGGGGGCGCGGTTCGACCCGGGCACAAAACACGTTGCAAACTTCAAGGATGCGTGCTTCCAGACAAATTTCGTCGCCACGCAAGCCGCACGGATACCCGCTTCCATCGGGGCGTTCGTTCATCTGATAGATCGCATCGAAAACCGGCAGGCCAAAATCGAGGTCCTTGAGCACTTCGGCGGCGTGTTCGACATGTTTCCTCATCGTTTTGTTTTCCTCTTCAGTCAGACGCCCCGGTTTGTTGAGAAGGATTCGGTTGATGGACAATTTGCCGATCTGTGACAGGTTGGCCGCCACTTCGATAGTGGCGACCTGATCCGGACCAGCGCCGATATGCCGGGCAACCTCTCCGGCAAAACCGGCCAGGCGCCGGGAATGGCCGCTCAGATAAGGATCACGCAGTTCGATGGCACGCACCAGCGCGACGATGGTTTGTTTGACCGCCATTTCCCGCAGCTTGCGTTGCTCCACGAGTTCCGAGATATCACGTGTGACCGAAACCAAACCGGATATTTCACCCGAGTCGTCGCGCAGCGGCACTTTCGAAATCTGCATATAGTGTTTGCGGGAATGCAGATAGATCTCCTCATCCACTGTCACCGCATTGCCGCTTTCAAGTACCTTCTTATCGGAGCGGTGAAGGCGCTCGGCGGTGCCGTGGCCGAAGATCGCCGCGTCGTTCAGGCCCGGCACTCGCTCCAGGTCTTGACCTGCGGCATCTGCGAAAGCCGGGTTGACGTAACGGTAAATGCCGTCTTTGTCCTTCAGGCCGATATGTTCCTGGATTGTGTTGTTGATGCCGTCAAGGAAGCGTTTCTGTGCAGCGATGCGAGCGGCAAGGCTGCGGAATTGGGTCGCCAGTGTTTTATTGTGGTCGCCTACCAGGCGCCACCAAAAGGCGACAACGGCGATGATCACCGCGATCACCGTCAGTACGGCGATCCAGACTGTGGTGCGGATACGGTCACGCACACCGGTGCGGACAGTCTCGGCTTCGGATTCCTGGAGCAGCAGCCATTGCGTACCGGGTACGGGAATGATCAGGGAATAGACGATGCGTTCACCGTCATGGGCTGCGCGCTTGCCGAACTTCAGACGACCGGAGCTGCCGAGGCCGGGAATGTCCATCACTTCGACTATCGACGGCACCTGGCCCGGCCGCAGTTTTTCAATTTTTCCTTCTCGGCGTTGCAGTAAACGAAAGGCCTCCCCGTTGCGCATGAATGGGGGGGGGTGAAGGAATTCAGCCACTTGATTCGCAACGGGCCGGGTCAGCATCAATACGCCTATCGCGCGGTTGTTTTCAGCCGTTGTTTGCAGTGGATAGATCGGCAGATAGATATCCAGGATGAATCCTGACGGTGCTGTTCTCACGGGGGACCAATAGGGTGTGCCGGTTTTGAAAATCTCCTTAGCCCTGGTGATCTGCCGGTCATCACGGATGATATTGAAGTCGGTGGAGATGAAGGTATTGCCCCCACGATCCATCAGATGACCCGCCAGAAATCCTGTGTTGGTGACAAATTCGGACAGCATATGGGTCATGAGCGGTATACGGGCGTCCGGTGATGCTTCAAAATTGGGGTCTCCATTATCTTTCAGCTGCGTGTTCCGATTTTTTTGGGGTGGTGAAACCAGTTTGGAGATGTCACCGGCGCTGAGGTCCATTTCGGTGGCAAAGTCCCGATAAAATTCGCTGGCGGCGATTCGGTTGCCCAACGACAATACGCTGTCGCACCAGGTTGCAATGACCTCCACCCGGCCCTGGGTCAGAGTGCCGAGGCGTTGTTCCAGGTTGGTTACAAAATGAGTTTCATGGCTGTGAATGTGATAGAACAGGAAGGCAAGCACCGCTGCAACAATCACGAAAATGGTGATGCCGCCGACCGTCAACGTCTTGCGGCCTTCGGGGCGGTATCCCAGGGGACCGGGATCTTCTTCCAGCAATTCGTTGATCCGTCCGCCCAGATTTTCAGTCATTAGAAAGATACTCCTGCGATGGGTCGCTCCAAGTTCAGGGTCTCTTTGATCATCTTGGCATGTGACCATTTGGTGGTTTCATTTATCGAGAAATGGGGAACGTAATGCTTATATATAAGATGTGACATCACAAGGTTAGTGGTATTGTCCAACACCAAATAATCCCCACCGAATCGCACTGCCAAAACGGCATGCCCCGTACCGCTTATACTATTGACAAGGGCGACGATGCGCATATCATCGTTGTCCCATCCCAGTTCAAGCAGGGCATAAAATTTGGCTATGGAATAATCCTCGCAATCACCGGACAATTTCATAAATTCGATGGGGGTCGCCCAATATTCCGCGATATTGAAGATCGACATGTCGAGTTTGTAAGGCCACCGATTGAAAAAGATATTTACCACGATCAGTTGGTTCGCTTTGCTGAGATGTTTGGCTGAACGTATAATCTGTTTCCAGGATTTGGCCACAACCGGCGGGCAGGATCGATTGTTGGCAGCGCACCCTGTCAATATCTCCTTTTGCTTTTTCATTTTAAGAAGGACCCAGACCCATTTGGGGACTGTCGCCAACCTGGTGCTTTTGAATTCGAAACTGTTAAAGATGCCGCCTCGATTGGCCGGATGCGGACCATCCTTGCCACCGGCCCCGGCCGTTTCGGCAGGCACGATCAGCAAAAACGATAGGGTGATAAACAGATGTGCCAGCTTGTACATATCGGCACCTTTACCCTGACCCAGCATAGCTGGATAAGATCCTTCAGACGTCACCAACATCCACGCAAAAGCGTGGATGTTTCTGACAATGGGTCTAAACTGCGGTTCGGGTTCAAGGCTTGTCCGCTTCGGGTGGGCTCAGAGTTCAAAGGGTATCACAGCACTTGATCAAGGCAGATGCGGCTTTCTATACATACCACAAAACCACCTTGATTTTCAAATAGCCGCCGGGAAATTCAATGGATCAGAACCCCAAACGCCGGTATCCCAATCCTTTTAATCGATGTTAAACAGCGTGATGGTTCCGCATGCCCATGTTCGATTATTCCCGGATTTCGGCATGCAGATAAAGGTAAAAAGGTTGTATTTGAATACTGAAAACCGAAATTTCGTACTTTGAAGGGACCGTTTCTGTGCCGATATTTTTATTTGAGACTTTTCTCGATTTTGCATCTGATGGTTTAGATTATATATTTCAGATTGTTACACATTTCTCGAAATAAAGATTCGGCAAACAAGCGGAAAACGATAAAAATGATTGAAAATCGATGGTTATGGATGCCTGGCAAACGATTGGAACCATATTGCCGCCTTATGGTCATCTACTGATGTTAAACAAGGTATACATTTACCGCGTTAGACATTAAACTGCTGCGCTTAATAGGGGAAATGTGCCTTGATAAAACAGGAAGCAGAGATTGTTAGAGATTGATTGCCGATTCTGAACCCCTGTATGGACTTATCGTCAAAATCTTCGAATGTCTCCGCTTTACCCGGGAATCCACTTTCCCGGGTTCATGGTACAAATCCCTTCTTACATAATTTTTTACAGATAATCGGGTTGCCATTGGCACAGATACTTTTGGATGGAACAGGTGCAAAAAATATATGAACCGATTTTCCGCCACCGGATCCGCGGTGATGCCTCCGGCTGCATGCTCATAGAAAGGTCATTAATGATAAACGACCCTGATTTCAGAAACCGCAATAATTACGCCTGTCTGTCTGTTTGGATGGTTCTATTGTCCCTTGCCGCCGGCATCATCATCGCCAATATTCCGGCTGCCCATGCATCGGGAACAGGGGAGACAGAAAGTGGCGGAACAAGGGACACCGAGATTCCGGCAGCAGCAAAAGACAGGGCACCGGACGCCTCCCAGGACCTGATGTCGATTTTGGAACTTGCCCGACATAACGATCCCGCATTTCAAAGTGAAAGATTAAGGCACGGCGCATCTCCCGAGAGGATTCGACAGG
>CAZWAE010000129.1:0-11318 GCA_964631805.1 uncultured Desulfobacteraceae bacterium
CCAACAAAGATCTCCCCGTATTGATCGGCCAAAAGAGGTTCCGGGACGATCTTTTTTACCGGTTGAGCGTGGTCCCTCTTCACCTGCCGCCACTGCGCGAACGCAAAGAAGATATCCCCGCCCTGACCGGCCATTTTTTGAAGAAATTGAAAGCTCCCGCAAAAGTCAGGTTCGGCAAGGCGGCGTTGACCGCCATGGAAAAATATTCATGGCCCGGTAATATCCGGGAGCTTGAGAATACGGTGGAGCGATCGGTTATCCTGAGAAAAGCTGATCTCATCGACCGGGAGGACCTTAATCTGCCGCCGCCCGGAACCGGGATAGGCAAACCCCATGACTTTCAATTCCCCGACGAGGGGATCTCCCTTGAGGCCGTTGAACGGGACCTGATCAAAAAAGCGCTTGAAAAAAGCGGTGGCAACCGATCGGAGGCCGCCAGACTATTGAAAATTCCACGGCATGTTCTGATATATCGGCTGGAAAAGTTCGGGATCTGACGGCGTGTACCTGAAAAAGGAAGCCATTATTTTAAATGAGTCTTCCTGAAATTGAAGAATATTCTACACCCATGGTGAATATTCTTCATCCTGCCTCTGAATAAAACTTCCGCCCCATGGGGCATCGATTCAAAAAATTACTTAACCTGCTTGAATATCAACATTTCCCAAATTCATCCGGCATAGCTGATAAACTGGCATGCTCTTTGCTCAATTACGAGCCCCAACAGGAAAGGATCCTATTTTCATTAATTGGCAGCATCGGAAGCATAAGCGCCCCTGATGAATCAGATCATACAAAAAGCAGCCCTTCCGTTTTTAATGGCAACCACCCTCATCTCGGTTCCGATGGCGGGTGCGGACGAGTTGTCCAGAACGACCCTTAAGGTCTCCGACCTTTTCTGCGGCGCATGCATCACCCATATCGAGGCCCGGCTCAAAGAGAAACCGGGGGTCAGGGGTGTTTCAGGCAACGTCCGCCAGGCAACGGTGACTGTTGATCACAGGCCCGTTTTGAAAGTGGAATCTATCGTCTCTACGGTAACCGCTATCGGGTACCCGGTAACGGCGGTCAGCCGCTCAACGGTGGAAGATCACAATGCCGCCGCATCTGGAAACGATAAGGGAAATCCGTCGGTTTGCTGTACCATTGCATCTCCCGGTTACCGGGAATGCGGCGCCAGCGCTTCCGCCTGGAAAAAGCTCTTCCAGTTGACTGTCGAGCAGCTCAAATGATGATTTTGGTAATAAAATAAGGTGCGCCGAAGATCCGGCCGCAAAAATCGGTAATTTCTATCCGGAGGTGACAAATTGAAAAAAATACTGATAGGTATTGGACTTGTCGTTACTTTATCACTGATCGCAGCACCCATGGCATTCTCCTTTTGGGGCAGCAAGTTCTCCAAATTAGAACCTTCAGAAGGCCGGCTGACCATCCCGCTGGAAAAAATCAGCGACGGGAACGCACATTATTTTAAAACAAAGGCTGACGACGGCACCATGGTCTCATATTTCACTTTAAAGAGCCGGGACGGCATCATCCGGGCGGCCATTGACGCGTGTGACGTCTGCTACCGTGCCGGTAAGGGTTATGTTCAGGATGGCGATTATATGGTCTGTGAGAACTGCGGACAAAGATTTCTCTCATCCCGGATCAATGTGGTCAAAGGGGGGTGCAATCCTGCGCCGCTGGAGCGCAAAATTGTGGACAAGAACCTGGTGATCAAAATGGCGGATATCAATAAAAACAGCTGGTATTGCAAATTCAAAAACCTGTAAACGGATCTGCCATGACTTACGATTTGGAAAAATACAGAGACAAGCGTGAAAAGGTGCTGGGCATCAAAAAGAGGGGCCTGAGTTTTGGGGCATGGACCACTATCGTTTCGGTTGTCATCCTCTTGGGATTGGGGGCCGTGATTGTCCCGGAGTCCGTGGACTATTTCACGACCCGGCACCTCGAAGACGCCATATTCAAATTGCATAGCAATACCCAATGGCCGGAGATCGTAGTTTCGGAATTGGTGGCCATCGAAGGTGTTAAATTCGCCGCAATGGACAAGGGTGCCACCCGTCTGGTGGTCACATTCGACAAATCGGTAACCAATGTGCCGCATATTTCCGCTTATTTCAGGGAAAAGGGTTATGACACCGTCATTCTCAACCAGGTGAGCCACCGCCAGCGGCTGTCCACCTTGAAGGAGGAGGCCAAACTTGAAGCTTTATAGGATCTCCATGAACAGCCTGAAACGCAGAAAAGGAAAGGTTTTTTTTCTGGTTTTCGGTCTTTTGATCGGCATCGCCACCATTGTTACCCTGATCTCCGTCACCGAAAGCATGACCCTGGATCTGGAGGACCGGTTGGACCGTTTCGGCGCCAACATCGTCATGACACCGAAAAACGAAAACCTGACCCTGAGCTACGGAGGAGTTTCCGTCGGTGGTGTCAACTACCAGTTGACCGAGTTCAATGAATCGGACCTGGCAGGCATCCGGAAGATCAAAAACAGCAAAAACCTGGGTATTATCGCCCCCAAGGTGCTGGGCCCCTATCACCTTTCCGGCAAGAACGTTTTGCTGATGGGGGTCGACCTGGAGTCGGAATTGGCCCTGAAGACCTGGTGGCAGTTCGACGGTAAGTACCCCGAAACGCAAGATGAATTGCTCATCGGTGCCCAGGCGGCCAGGGCCTTTAATCTCAAGGTCGGAGATCGGGTCGACCTTGAGGGCGGACGGTTTCACGTCTCTTCGATACTGAACGATACGGGCGGTCCCGAAGACAGCATCATCATAGGGGATCTCCACGCCCTCCAGAGCGTTCTCGGGAAGACGGGAAAAGTGTCTCTGGTTGAGATTTCCGCCTTCTGCCGGGGCTGCCCCATCACGGAGATCACCCTGCAGATCGCCGAGAAGTTTCCCGACGCCAAGGTGACGGCCTTAAGGCAGGCGGTAATGTCCAAAATGCAGTCCATCGATCTCATCAAATCCTTCAGTTTCGGCATCGCCCTTTTGGTCATCTTCATCGGTTCCCTTCTCGTATTCGTGACCATGATGGGTTCTGTGAATGAAAGGACCCGGGAGATTGGTATTTTTCGCGCCATCGGCTTCAGACGGGGGCATATTATGCAGGTGATCCTTCTGGAAGCAATGATCGTGGGTCTCTTGGGTGGTTTCCTCGGGTTCTTTATCGGAAACGGTGTCGCATGGTCCGCCATTCCCCTTGTCATCGCAAACGGCACCTTTTCGGGGATCAATCCCGCTCTGGGGGGCATTTCGATTCTGCTATCGGTGTCCTTGAGTCTGCTGGCAAGCCTTTATCCCGCATTAAAGGCAAGTCGGCTCGATCCCAGCATGGCACTTCGTGCACTATAGATGTAAAGGAAAAAAGAGGACATGACCGAGCCACTACACCTTATTGAAATAGAAAATATCGGCAAGGACTATACCACTGAAGGGACAACGGTGAATGCCATAAAGGAGATGAGTTTCTGCATCGACGACGGCGATTTTGTCAGCATCATGGGGCAATCAGGATCGGGGAAAAGCACCCTTCTCTCCATATTGGGAGGGCTCAACCACCCGACAAGGGGACGGGTGCGGGTGGACACTCTGGACATCTACGATCTGACCAGTGAACAACGGGCGGATTTCAGAAGCGAATATGTCGGGTTCATTTTCCAGTCCTTCCAGCTGATCCCCTATCTTACCGCCAGAGAGAACATCAAACTGCCCATGGCCATCACCGGAACCCCTCCCGTCACCCAGGCGGAGATGGCCGATGCCGTGCTGAAACGGGTGGGTCTCTCAGATAAGGCCAACCGCCTTCCGGATCAGCTTTCCGGAGGGGAGCAGGAGCGGGTGGCCATCGCAAGGGCCATTGTCAACAATCCCCCTATCCTCCTTGCCGATGAACCCACCGGCAATCTGGACAGCCAAACCGCAGGAGAGGTGATATCGCTGTTAAAACAGCTGAACGATGAGGGTCAGACCGTTGTCATGGTCTCCCACAACCCGGACATGTGCCGGTACGGCAAAAAAACGATCCGGGTAAAAGACGGGCTTCTCGGATAAAAACACCGGCGCCCAATCCGATGGAGTCCCCCGGCGGTTCGATGACCACGACGGCCCATTGGACGTGGTATTCTTTAGGAATTAATTGAGCCCGCCCGTCTGGCAAGCGGTATCCGGCTGTTGAGATGGTCGATCTGTTTTAACGTCAGATCGTTTACTCCCTTCAGATGATGCTGCACCACCATCCGTAGACCGGGATGATAAATCCGGTGCAGGCTGACCGAAGGCTTCAGGAAAAAGCCGCGCCGAAGCTTATGGGGACCGCCGAGCCCCGGGTCAAACCGTAGGATCCCGTTTTCAATGGCCCATTTTATCGGTTCATAATAGCAGGCATTGAAATGAAGACTCTCAATCTCCTCAGAACTGCCCCAATACCTGCCGTAGAGCCGATCCCCTTTGGTAACTAGGAGAGACATGCCCGTTGGCACTTTCGTTAACGGTCCCTTGCAAGCGGTCGTCAGCAGCAAACGGTGGCCGAACGCCTCATACAGCCCGTCAAAAAAGTTCCTTGTCAAATATTGACATCCCCATGGACCAAACTTTTCATTTGTCTGCACATACAACCGATACATGAGGGGGAAAAGGTCGGCGGGTATCCCCTCCCCCGTCAAAGCGGCCATCACAACCCCCTGGCCTTTCATCTTTTTCCGTTCCCTCCTGATGTTGCGGCGCTGATTGGCCTTGAACATCGAAAGATATTCCTCAAACGAACGGTGCCCGGGGTTTTCCCATACGAACCGCTCGTGAGTCCATTGCGTAAACCCATGGTGAGCCATATCCATGCCCCACTCAGGATCGACAAAAAGAAGGTTGCACCCGGAAAGCCCGTTGCGGCTGCAAAACCGGTCGATCTCCCGGATCATCAGTGCGGTTAGTTTTGCCTCCTCCTCTGCTGGAGCGATGAGGAACTGATACCCGGTTAATGGTGTTACCGGGCTCATTCCAACCAGCTTCGGGTAATAGGGGACGTTGATCTGCTCCGCCACATCTGCCCAGACATGATCAAAAACAAACTCTCCTTCACTGTGGCTTTTGACGTACAGGGGGGCTGCGCCCACCAGTTCCCGGTCTCGCCAAACCGTGAGATGACAGGGCTGCCATCCGGTTTCGGCTGTGATACTCCCGGAGGTTTCGAGCAGATTAAGCCATTCCCACTCCAGAAAAGGAGTGGACAAGGGAACCGCCAATGCATTCCACGCCGTCTTGTCCACAGTAGAAAGCCGGGAAGACCAGCGGATGGTGTAAAAAGCGGTAATCGATTCAACCATGGTAGTCGTCCGGGTTAATTCAATGGCCTCCGAGATCACCGGAGGAATAGTTTGTTTGCTTTTTAGTTTAATTATATAACCGGTTCCGCCGCCTGTCATGTCAAAACCCGATGCCCGGGCCAGATTCAGGGGATTAATCAAATAAGTCTTGAACAAAACAACAGATGGTATCTATACTGCAGCCTGATAGTTGATGAGACCATCCGTTCCATGCCGGAGGAGCCTTCGATGAAATGTAAACCCAACCGGTCGCCTTTCCTGCCGCTGCCTCTTATTGTCGTACTGGTTTTTCTTCTCCCGGTTTACGGCTGCCTTCCCGGTCATCGGGAAACCTCCTTGCCGAAAGCATCAATCCTGGAGAAGGAACCCAAAACCATCCGCCACATATCGTTGACGGACCGATCGGATGCCGTCATCGTAAATGTTTTCGGAAACGGACCGCTACAGTATTCTTCGGTAAAAAAACCGGTCGACCCGCCGATGGTGGTGATCTATTTTCCCCATACGCGCATGGGAACGCAACCGGATTTCTCCACCGACGGAATCGGCCCCATCCGTTCCATCCGGCCATTGGAACTAACCGCCGACGGCTCAACCACAGCAGGTCTTGAGATATCCGTAACAGAGGATGTACCCTATGAAATAACCACCCATGGCAATGCGCTTACCGCATCGTTCAAAAAAACACCGCCAATCCCCGATTTGCTGAAAACGGCAGAAAAAGGTTCGACATCGACCGGCACCACTGGAAATTCGGGTACCAGCAGTTTGCCCTCAGATCGCGTCATGCTGCATTCCATCGATACGGAGCCCTACGGCGAAGGGGTTCGCATTCATATCCGCGCAAGCGGAACGATAAGGAACTACACTTTTTTCACGATGGATCAGCCGCCTAATATCGTTTTCGATCTTAAGGGGGTCCGGGTCCCCAATGATCGGGAAAATCGTATTGAGATCCAGTCACCTTGGGTTTGGGGAGCCCGCTATTTTGGTTATCAGGACGATGTCCGGCTTGTTCTATCGACCCAACCGGAATCCCTCTCGCTTTTCTCAGCTCACCCGACCCAGGAGGGAATGACCATTGTTGTGGGCAAAAGTAGAGACGGCAAGGCGCCGGAACAAGGGCACCGATCAACCGAAGACATCGAAAAAACGGCATGGATCAACTCCATCGATTTTATCAGCCAGAAGAATGGGAAGTCATCCGTCATTCTTGGGACCGACACTCCGGTACAGTTCCAATCCGAAAAAGAGACGCACAACCGTCTCCTGATAACGCTTCTCAACACCCGCATCCCGGCGCGACTGGCTGCCATCCGGTATGAAAATGCCCAGTGCAGGGTCGAATCTCCCAGGCGATCAAATACTGCCGGTGGGATCATCATTCCCATCCAATTCCATCGGAAGGTTCCCTACTTTATCAAGCAAACCGGCAACCAGTTGGTCATACAACTGGATTCAGCAGAACCGGCCGGTGTGATGCCGGCGGTGGATGACTCTGCCAGGGGGGGGGACGGTTTGGTGCCGGTTCCGCCGGAGACAGAAAAATCGCTTCTGGAATTTTTACGCCAGTGGAAAAAGGCGTGGGAGAATACAGCCGGTCCATCGGGTGACATCGCGTCCTATATCTCCTTTTATTCAGGCCATTTCAGCGCAAGGGGGTTGGACCGAAACGGCTGGAAGCAGGATAGACGGGTCAAAAACAGCAAAAGGCCCTGGATACGTGGACGGCTGATAGATGTGAAGATTCGCATGGCCCCCTCCGACGATTCGGTGATTCTCAACTTCTTTCTCGAATATGTGTCGCCGAACTACACCGAAGTTCTCGATAAAACACTGGCTGTCCGGAAACACTCGGAGGGATGGAAAATCGTAAGGGAAGTCAGCCGGATGGCAACCGATCCCATCCGGGAAAAGATACTTCAGGCGCCGAGGTGATCTTTCCGTTCGGCTGTATGAGGAAAGGTGATCATTTCGATCGGTTGTGCCAGGTTTTTGCTTTCAACAGCTTCAGGCCGCTTTTCTCCATCAATCCCGCCGCTTTTGCATTGTTGGAAAACCGAAACACCATGACCGCGATACCGGTTAACGCGCTGGCCGCTGTATAGGAGTACTCTATTCGGATATCGTCCTTTTCAAGAATCTTGAGAAGTTGGCTCAGGGCACCCGGCTCATCATCGGTTTCAACGATCACCACCTCGTTGACCACTGCGGCAAGTTTTTCGCTCTGGAGGATCTCCTCCGCCCGATCGGGATCAGACACAATCATTCTCAGCTTGCAATTGCCGTGTCCGTTATCCACCAGGCAATGCGCCCGAATGTCGACGTCCTCGTCGCTAAGTCGTGCAATGACATTGCCAAGATCCCCCGCCGTGTTTCCGGTTAATATGGTTAGCTGCTGATTTATCATGGTAACTCCTTCAATCTATGACACCGTATGGTTACTCAGGCCACCTGCCTGATCAAAATGTCTTTTCACATAAGACGGGAAGGCCCGTCATGGCATCTGCCACCGATTGAAGGCGATCATACCCAAAACAGGATGTCATTTCAAACGATATTCCATATTTTGACAGCCACCGCCACAGTTGATAAAGGTTGGGGTCGTCTTTATGCCGCCCTGGAAAGGGCATTATTATTTTCCGGGTGAGAGCGACATTCCCGGAGAAAAACGTTAATATCGGAAAGAGCGGGGTGGGGGATGGCAACATATTTGAAGGTAGGAGAAAACCGATTGGAAGTTTCCTGGTTCGGTCCCGGACCCGGCACCGCGCCGACACTGGTTTTTTTGCACGAAGGCCTCGGGTGCGTTTCGCTGTGGCGTGATTTTCCTGAAAAACTGGCAACGGCAACCGGTTGCGGCGCGTTTGTCTTCAGCCGTCTTGGATATGGAAAATCGGATCCGTGTCCGCTGCCCCGCCCTATTCGTTTCATGCACGATGAGGGGCTTTCGGTGTTGCCGAAGGTGCTGGCCTCGGCCGGGATCACCGACTGCATCCTGGTGGGGCACTCGGACGGCGGTTCCATCGCCATCATCTACGCCGGCGGCACGCCTGCCGCACCCCTTCGCGGCCTCATCACCGAAGCCGCCCATGTTTTCTGTGAACCGATTTCCATTCGTTCCATCCGCGATGCCAAAACGCAATACGTCCAAGGAGCTCTTCGCCACCGCTTGTCAAAATACCATGGCGCCAATACCGACGGGGCCTTTTACGGATGGAACGACGTTTGGTTGCATCCGGAATTTGAAAAATGGAATATCGAGGAATACCTGCCGGGCATACAGGTTCCGATGCTGGCGATCCAGGGGGCGGCGGACCAATACGGAACCGATGCGCAGATTTCGTCCATTGCAAGATTGGCCGGAGGTAAAACGGATACCCTCATGCTGCCGGATTGCCGGCATGCCCCCCATGCGGAAAAAGAAAATGAGACGCTGACGGCCATGACCCGAGTTGTCAAAGGCATTTTAGAAAAAACGCCGTAAGCCCTGCCTGCTGCCGCTTTGAGCAAACGACCGATTTTCAAGAAGGAGAGATAATGGAAGGTTATCCGGCTTTTCGCTCGGGCAGGGAACGGCAGTAAATATGATCGATGGCGCCATAGAGAGAACTAAGGGAAAAGGGTTTTGTCAGCACCGCATCGAATTCGTTGTCCGCCAGTTCCCAGGGCGTTCCTGAGATCCCGACCACCGGCGTATCCGGCCGATTGGAATTCTGGACATGTCTTGCCACGGTTTTTCCGCTGACTCCCGGCATTTTGACATCGGTAATCACAAGATCGAAACGGTTGCTGTCGTACTTGGCGATGCCCTCCTCTCCGCTTGAAGCCGCATCCACATGAAAACCCTTCCTTGATAACGCCAGACTGAGCATTTTGACGATTGAGTCTTCGTCATCAATGACCAAAATATGTGCCATCTAAATTGCCCTCAGGAATCCATATGTTGTGGTATTAGGCCGGAAAGTTGAAACGAGATACTATATTTTGGTGTATTGGTCAAGGGTTATTTTTCATCATTTGCGCGAATGTCGGAAAATACGACCCCGGTAGCAGTACCCCAGCGGGGCATAAATTTGCTTTATCCAGGAATCCAGAGTTACACGAACTTATTACTGTAACTTGGACAGATACTGGATGCTCGATGCTGGATACTGGATAAACAGAAACGCTCCGATGGTGGCATCGAAAATATCCAGCATCCAGAAACCAGGATCAGCTTAGGCCGACAGCGGATTTCCCCATAATCACCTCATATCAAAATATAAAATTTATGCAATTATGGGGGGTATACAGCCTCCGGATTATCGGAATCGGATAAAGACTTCCACCTCGAACCCTCGACGATACCCCTACAATGTATTAGATTTAGAGGGTATGCATGAGGTTTCCCGATACTTGCACTTCCGGCGTGTCCCGGCGTCAATGGAAACCGCATCGCTACCGATCATAACAATTATAAAAGGAGTACGTTATCATGAGATACTTTATAGTTCTACTTTTGATTTTATCCGTTCCGGCCATCGCAATGGGCGGCATGGGCACTTCGGTAACCTATCAAGTCAACGGTCAGCCCTATGAAGGATATTGGGTCAGCCCTTCCGAAAAGGCGCCTTTCGTGCTGCTGATCCATGATTGGGATGGTTTGACGGATTATGAGGTCAGGCGTGCCGATATGTTGGCCGATTTGGGGTATTCTGTATTCGCTTTGGATCTGTTTGGCGCCGGCGTGCGGCCCACTGAAGTAAAAGATAAACGGCAGCATACGGGTGAACTCTACAAGGACAGAGAGAAAATGCGGGCTTTAATGAAAGGCGCATTGGATACCGCCGGGAAAAGGGGCGCCAATATTGGGAATGCCGTTGCCTACGGTTATTGTTTCGGTGGCGCGGCGGTTCTCGAGCTGGCAAGATCCGGGGAAGATTTGAAAGGTTTTGCCACTTTCCATGGGGGCCTGAAGACACCCAAAGGACAAAATTACGGCAAAACCCGTGGGAAAATTCTGATTATGCACGGTTCTGCGGATACGGCGATTACCATGGACCAGTTTGCGGCTCTGTCCAATGAGTTGGAAACCGCCGCCGTTGCCCATGAAATGATCACCTACGGTGGCGCCCAACACGCGTTCACAGTTTTTGGGGGCAAACGCTATCAGGAAGCCGCGGATAAAAAATCCTGGAAACGCTTTACGGAGTTCCTGTCGGATACATTGAAAAATTAGAAATAGTGTCTGTCCAGAAATAGGGATTTTTGCGTGAGATCAAGGAGGGCGTCAGATTTAACCCGGAGGAATAGCGCGCTATTTTGAGGAGTTAAATCGGGGCGTCCGACACCGATATCGCGTAAAAAGACCATTTATGGATGGGCACGAAATAAAAAAGGCGTCAGATAGCAGCCGGGTGAACCTCCATTCACCAAGCGTATCGACGCCTTTTGCAATTCAATACCGAACAGCGCATCCATCTTTTCTGCTATCCGAGGCCGCAATATACCCGCCAGGAAAACGGAAATCATGTATCCCACGAAATTACCCGTCCCGATGAGTCCCATCTGTGAATAACTCAAACCCAGAGAGACGCCCATAGAAGGCAGAAGCATGTCCAGAGAAAATCGGCCATCAAAAAAAGCTAAAGTCGCGCGACTGAATGCCAACATTAGTTATATCGAGTCGCAAACAAGATGAGTTGAACCGGCATTTGAGAGACAGATTGCCAAATAAGGACATTGACCAATGGGATGACCAATTCGCTTAAAAACTGTTTTGTCCCTCTTATGGAGAAATCGTTTTCCCAATTTATTTTAGATAAAACATAGCTCGGAGTGAACGAAAAAATCGGCTGCCAGCGCAGCACACTCCCTTTTTCCGTTGATACCATCTGCTTTGGAAAGGAGAATAAGATGACGGCCAGACATCGTGACAGCATCAATATAAACAGCATTCAAGCAAGGATGGGCATTCTACTGATGGTATTGACAACGCTTA